>CAJUPQ010000031.1 GCA_910588505.1 uncultured Hungatella sp.
CGGCACTCCGGGTCCACGCTCATAACCATATTGTTCAGCGTAACGTCATTGCGGTAATCCTTTGGAAACAGAGGGCGCATGGGGCGGTCGATGACACGGCTGGTAAGCACCGCGTTCTCGCTGGCCTTTCCCTCCCTCCGGTTAAATCCTCCCGGAATCTTTCCCACCGCGTACAGCTTCTCCTCATACTCCACGCTTAATGGGAAGAAATCAATGCCCTCCCTGGGCTCCTTTGACGCTGTGGCCGTGCTGAGCACCGTGGTCTCGCCATAGTGCATAAACGCCGCGCCGCCTGCCTGCTTGGCCACTCTGTCGATATCAACGATCAGAGTCCTCCCGGCTAACTCCATAGAAAAACTTTTGTACATGGTCAATCTCCTTTTCAATCATATTTTGTGGCGGAACCACCGTCACTTTACATAACTCCAAATCTGTGGCGGAGCCCCTTCCTTCCGGAATCCTAACACGCGGATCCCTCTCTATGATCCAGCAGAAGAAGCCGAAACTACTGAAAAACATACCGCGAGGCAGCGCCAGTGCTGCCCTGCGAAAATCCCGGCGGATAAAGCATCCGCTTTCCGCGCCCTCCCGCCGGCAAAACCCGGTCTGGGGCAATTTCGCCTTACACACTCCCGGCGATATGCTTTTCAGCGGTCTCGGAACAGATCTCCTGCACGAATCCAAACGCTAAAAACTTACCGCAATACCCAAAGATAGGGTGGAATCCCTTCCACCCTAATGCTGGCTCTATTTATTTTCTGATTCCAAGCTTCTCGATAAGGGAACGGTATCCCTCCAGGTCCGTCTTCTTTAAATAGTCAAGAAGCCCGCGCCTCTGGCCTACCATCTTTAAAAGTCCCCGTCTGGAATGATGGTCCTTCTGATTCTTCTTCAGATGCTCGGTCAGCTCGGTGATCCGCTCTGTCAGGATCGCGATCTGAACCTCCGGTGAACCTGTGTCCCCGGGTTTTCTGCCATACTTAGCGACAAGCTCTGCCTTCTTTTCCTTTGAGATCATGGTAATTCCTCCTAAAAATAATATTCTGACCGAGGACCAAGTAGCTGGTTGGAGCATCCAAAAACTGAGCCCCGGCGTTTTCATACCGATTAATCTTAGCACAATGCCTTTTCCTTGTCAAGATAGGAAAGACCATATTCTTTATCCCGTTTCAGCTGTTCTTTCAGCTGTTCCAGAGAATCAAATTTCCGTTCCGGCCGCTCATAATTTAAAAGCTGCACCTCGATATCCGTCCCGTACAGATCCTTGTTCAAACCAAAAATGTAGGTCTCCACCCCCACGGCGCAGTCCCGCTCCACCGTAGGCTTTCTGCCGATATTGGTGATACCGCCGAAGATCCCGTCCTCTGTCACCACCCTGGACACGTAAACCCCAAAGGGAGGCAGAAATTTTTCCTCCGGCGGGATGATGTTCACCGTGGGAAATCCCAGGACGGGGCCTCCCACATGGTTGCCGTGAACCACCGTCCCATGGATGGCGTAGGGCTCCCCCAGCAGCTTGTTGGCCTTCTCCATCCGGCCTCCGGCCAGCTCCTCCTTAATGTAGGTGCTGCTGATGTCCCGCTTCTCATCCTGCTCCTTGACGATTACCTCCAGCTCATACCCATATCTGGACGACAGCTCTTTCAGGACCTGGGCGTTTCCCGACCTCTGATACCCAAACCCGCAGTCTGTTCCCACTACCATGGCCCTGGCGTTCATCTTTCCTATCAGGATCTCCCTGACAAACGCCTCAGCGGAAAGATGGACCACATCCCTGGTAAATGGATACTCCACCAAGTAGTCGATCCCCATTTTCGCCATATTGTTCCTCCGCTCCTGGTTTGTGGTGATCACCTTCTGATCCGTCCCTGAAAGCTTGGCCATGGGAGCCGTGTCAAAGGTAAATACAGCCGCCCGGTATCCCTTCTGTCTTTTCAATTCCAGCATCCGCCCCAGAAGCTTCTGATGTCCCTTGTGACGGCCATCAAATTTGCCGATGGTCACCACAGTGGGCTCCTCTATCCTAAAATCGGTCCTGCCGATGAAACAATCCATCCGTTGCGTCCTCCCTGCCTTTGCCCGTCAACCGCCGCCAAAAAATAATTTCCACGGTTTCAGCCTCATGTTATCCGGCTCCCAAGCATAGACTCCCATAAACTGTCCGCTGCTGTCATAAACGCGAAAGCAGGTTCCATCTGCCGTCTCTTTCCACGCCTCAGTCTCCTTTTCCCCCTGGTCAGCCGCTGTCAGCTCCGCCTTCAGAGGATTCCCGTTATGCAGCAGCCGGTCCCCTTCCCTGGCCGCCTTCACAGCCGGGTAGTGGGAAAACATAGCCTCAATAGATACCAAATGCCCGTCTAAAGATCCCTGATCTTTCAGATGCCGGATCCGGGTGAGGGTCAGGCTGTCCTCGATCCCAAACCGGTCCACCCTGGTGCGGATAAGGGATTCCATACAGCCGCCGCAGCCCAGCCTTTGGCCGATATCATGGCACAGGGTCCTGATGTAGGTGCCTTTGGAGCAGCAGACCGTCATGACAACCCTGGGAAGTTTCACAGACTCAATGTGAATCTCATAGATAAACACCTGCCTGGGCTGGCGCTCCACCACCTTGCCGGCCCTGGCCAGGTCGTACAGTTTCTTTCCGTTGACCTTCAGGGCAGAGTACATAGGCGGTATCTGGGCATACGCCCCCACAAAGCCCATGATGGCCTCCTCCACCTGCTCACAGTCCAAATCCTCCGGATCCGCCTCTCTTAAGACCTGCCCCCAGATATCCTGGGTGTCCGTCTCCTTTCCAAGGAGCAGACCGGCCCGGTAGGTCTTAGTCTTATCTGTCAGCATGTCGCACAGGCGGGTGGCTTTGCCTAAGCACACCGGAAGAACTCCCTCCGCCTCCGGGTCAAGGGTCCCTGTGTGGCCGATCTTTTTCTGCCCAAGGATCCCCCTCAGCTTTGCCACCACGTCATGGGAGGTGTAGCCTCTCTCCTTATATACGTTGATGATCCCGTCAATCATGGTCATTTACCGCCAAAAGCTGCTTCTCGATATGCTCTGACAGGTTGTTGACCACATCATGGATGCTCCCCGACATGGTACACCCAGCGGCCCGCACATGGCCGCCTCCGCCGAAATAGGCGGCGATCCTGCTGACATCCACCACATAGTTGGAGCGCATGCTCACCTTATACATATGGTTGTCAATCTCATACAGGAAGATGGCGCACTCCACCCCGTCAATGGTCCGCAGATGATCCACGATCCCGTCCAGGTCCTTGGGGGTGACGCCGTAAAAGTCCATATCCTGACTTTTGACCACAGTAAAGATGCACTTCCCGTCCATAAACCGGATACACTCCATAAGAGCCCTGCCCAAAATCTGGCTCTGGAGATAGGTTTTCTTATAAAAGCTGTCGTCAATGATCTTGGTGAAATCAATGCCCGTCTCCATAAGCTTTCCGGCGATCTCCATGGTCTTTGCCGTAGTGCTGCTAAAACGGAACACACCCGTGTCGTGAACGATCCCCGTGTAGAGACATTCCGCAAGTTCCTTATCGATCAGATCATCAGAAAGCTGGCCGTAGAGCACCTCCGCCGTGGAACTTGCCCCCGCCTCCACCACATTTTCCCCTGCATAGCCGGTGTTGGTCACATGATGATCCACGCAGATGCTGGCCCTGGCTGTGTCTAAATACACCGAAAACTCCCCCAGACGCTCCCTGTCGCTGCAATCCAGGCAGATACACAGATCAAAAGTCTCCTCCCCGGCCTCCTCCTGGATCTGGTCGTAACCCTCCAGGTAAGAAAATTTCTCCGGGAAATTTTTCAGGCACACCCGGATATCCGCTCCCTGCTTCCTCTTTTTCGCGTACCGGTACATGGCCAGGCAGGAACCCATACAGTCCCCATCCGGATTAACATGGCCAAGAATCACAACCGATGCCGCCTCATTGAGCATCTGTTCCAGTTTTGTCATACAAATCCTCTCCCCTCTGCCATATCAGTGTAACAGCGCTACTGCTCCGGCTCATCCCACCATGCCGCTGACTCCTCTTCCTGGTCCTCTCTCTCCTTTATGCCGACAGTCACATCATCGATGAGCCGCGACATGTGGACTCCATACTCAATGGACTGATCCAGGATAAACTTGATCTGGGGGGTATTGCGCAGATTCACCCGCCCTGCCAGTTCCTTGCGGATAAATCCCACTGCCCGCTTAAGGCCTTCCAGAGCCTTTTGGGCCGCCTCGTCGCCCCCCAGGACGCTGATATAGGCCTTGCAGTATTTCAGATCCGGCGTCACCTCCACGGAAACCACTGTGACCATGGCCCCATCCAACCCCGGATCCTTCACTTCCCTGCGGATAATCTCGCTTAACTCCCTTTGGACCTCCATGTTGATTCTTGTATTCTTAATACTGTTTTTCCGCATATAATTCCTTTCTCACAGCCGCCTCCTTTTGGGAGACGGCTGACGTGCCTTACACCGGCGCAGCCTGCCTATCTGGGCACCTCCACCATGGCGTAAGCTTCGATCATATCGTCCTCCTGGAGGTCGTTAAACTTCTCAAACACCAGGCCGCACTCATAGCCTGTGGCCACCTCTTTTACGTCGTCCTTAAACCGGCGCAGGGAAGCCAAACCTCCCTCGAAGATCTTCTCGCCGTCCCGGGTGATTCGCACGGAACACCCTCTCTGGAACTTGCCGTCCAGCACATAGGAACCGGCGATGGTACCCACGCCCGAAGCCTTGAAGGTCTGGCGCACCACCGCGTGGCCGATGATCTTCTCCTCGAAAATAGGATCTAACATGCCCTTCATGGCTGCTTCCACATCCTCGATGGCCTGATAAATAACCTTATACAGGCGAAGATCCACCTTCTCCTGCTCTGCCACGGACTTGGCCGTGGCGTCGGGCCTGACGTTAAATCCGATGATGATGGCGTTGGACGCCGAAGCTAAGGACACGTCGGACTCGTTGATGGCGCCCACGCCTCCGTGGATCAC
This sequence comes from uncultured Hungatella sp., assembly GCA_910588505.1. Lineage (GTDB taxonomy): Bacteria > Bacillota > Clostridia > Lachnospirales > Lachnospiraceae > UBA3402. The sequence goes on from CAJUPQ010000031.1 coordinate 5,007, forward strand.
CTTTACCATTACCTCCTCGTTGGACAGCTTTAAGAGACTCTGCTTTACAGCCTCCACGGAGCCCTGAACATCCGCCTTGACAATGATTGGCAGTTCCTTTACATTGCCTGCCTTGATCTGGCTGAACAGATCGTCCAGAGACAGCTTTGCCTTGGTGTCCTCAAGAAGCTTATTCTTGCCCTCGGAAATGAAGGTCTCCGCAAAGCTTCTGGCCTCCTTCTCGCTGGCGCTGACCACAAACACCTCGCCCGCATTTGGCACGCCGTTAAGTCCTAAGATCTCAACCGGCGTAGACGGCGTGGCTTCTTTCACTCTGCGGCCCTTATCGTCCATCATGGCCCGAACTTTGCCAAAGCAGGCTCCCGCAGCGATATTGTCACCTACATGCAGGGTTCCCTTCTGTACCAGAACCGTGGCCACAGGGCCTTTGCCCTTGTCAAGCTCCGCCTCGATCACAAGCCCTCTTGCCATCCTGTTTGGATTGGCCCTTAACTCCTTGACCTCGGATGCCAGGATGATCATCTCCAGAAGGTCGGAGATGCCCTCCTTGGTGTGGGCGGACACAGGCACAAAGATGGTGCTTCCGCCCCAGTCCTCGGGGATCAGCTCATACTCGGACAGTTCCTGCTTTACCTTCTCCACATTGGCGCTGGGCTTATCGATCTTGTTGATGGCAACAATGATCTCCACTCCTGCCGCCTTGGCGTGGTTAATGGCCTCCACGGTCTGGGGCATAACGCCGTCGTCTGCGGCCACCACCAGAACCGCGATATCCGTGGACTGGGCGCCTCTCATACGCATGGCTGTAAACGCCTCGTGGCCCGGGGTATCCAAGAAGGTGATCTTCTCGCCATTGATCTCCACCACGTAAGCGCCGATGTGCTGGGTGATGCCGCCTGCCTCCTTTGCCGTTACATTGGTCTGGCGGATAGCGTCCAGAAGGGAGGTTTTGCCGTGGTCAACATGCCCCATAACGCAGACTACCGGCGGTCTTGCCACCATATCGTCCACGCTCTCTTCCTCTTCCCGCAGAAGCTCCTCGATCACGTCGATCTTGGCTTCCTTCTCACAGAGGACATCATACTCCATGGCGATCTCTTCCGCCTTCTCATAGTCAATCTCCTGATTAACTGTCACAATCGTTCCTTTTAAGAACAGCTTCTTAATAATGGCTGACGGCTGCAGCTTCATCTTATCCGCCAGCTCCTTGATGGTAAGCACCTCAGGAATGGTAATGACCTTGATGGTCTCCTCCACCTTCTCAACCGAACTCTTCTGCGGCATGATGAAGGGGTGTTTGGAAACCTTGCCCTTTGATCTTGGGCCGTCCTCCGTCATATTCCTCTTGTCGTATTTATCATTCTTATAGGCATTTTTATTGCCTCTGTTGCTCTGTGGTTTTGTAGCCATTGGCGTGTCAAAGGACTTGGAAATGTCCTTCTGACCGGGACGGCCTGACTGGGGACGTCCGCCGGAACCGGGACGGCTGCCGTCGCGGCCCTGGAACCCGCCGCCGGGACGGTTCCCGTCTCTCCCCTGAAATCCGCCCTGACGGCCTGCACCCTGGCCGCCAAAACGGCCTCCGTCGCGGTTAAATCCGCCGGGACGGCCTGACTGGCCCTGGGAACGGTTTCCGCCCTGGCCCCCCTGATAGCCCTGGCCTCCGGCGCGGCTTCCGTCTCTTCCCTGGAATCCGCCCTGACGGCTTCCGTCACGGCTGCCCTGATAGCCCTGGCCTCCCGCGCGGCTTCCGTCTCTTCCCTGGAATCCGCCCTGACGGCTTCCGTCACGGCTGCCCTGATAGCCCTGGCCTCCCGCGCGGTTTCCGTCTCTTCCCTGGAATCCGCCCTGACGGCCTCCATCACGGCTGCCCTGGAAGCGGCCTCCGTCCCGATTTCCCTGATAGCTCTGATTTCTGCCGCCCTGAGGTCGGTTTGCGTCCCGGCCCTGGCCGTTTGACGAACGCCCCTGACCCTGGGAGCGGCCTCCGTCGCGGCTGCCCTCCGGGCCGGTCTGGCCGAAGCCCTGCTGGGGACGTCCAGCCTGGGACGGTCTTCCCTGGCCTGTGGCTGCCTGGGACTGATCACCAAAGACCGGGCCGTTTTGAACGCGCTCGCCCTGGGCCGCCTGCGATCCCCCCTGCTGGGCCCGGCTGTTTGGCCCTGCCTGGCTCTGATCCTGGGCAGGACGGGCCTGGTTCCCCTGGCCCTGATCTGTCCCCTGCTTAGGCCTGCCGGTCTGGTTCCCCTGACTCTGGGACCCTGCCTGCTGAGGTCTGCCGGTCTGACTGCCCTGATCCTGGCTCCCCTGCTGGAGTCTGCCGCTCTGAATCCCCTGGCCCTGGCTTCCTCCCTGCTGGAGTCTGCCGCTCTGAATCCCCTGGCCCTGGCTTCCTCCCTGCTGAAGTCTGCCGGTCTGCGTTCCCTGACTCTGAAGCTCTCCCTGCTGCGGCCTACCTGCCTGACCCATACTGCCCCCATCCGGACCTTGCTGTCCCGAAACAGCCTGGGGACGGACCGTCTTTATGGTCTGCCCCTGCATCCCCTCGGGACGCAGCGTCTTTACGGGCTGCTGGCCCTGACCGGAAGCTGCCTGGCCTCTGGCCTGCTGGCGGCCTGCTAAAGGCTGCTGGCCCTGACCCCGGTTACTTCCCTGAGGGGGCCTTTGCCCCACGTTTCTCATGGTCTGAGAATTCTGGGGCCGATACACTGCCGTGATCTTCTTTTTCGGCGGTTCCGTCTGGGACGCGGTCCCGGAGGCGGGAGCGGACTGACTTTTCTCCTGTCCACCCCCCAAAGCTGTCTGGGACGGTCTGGGACCTGCCTGCCTGCCTCCTCCCATAGCTTTTTTCACCACCTGGACATTCTCCTCGCTGATATTCGATGAATGGGTCAACTCTATGTTATGTTTCCTTAAGATATCCAACACTTCCTTGCTGGTCTTTCCCAGCTCCTTTGCGAATTCACTGACTCTCATACCTACTACCTCCGTTGATATTCATTTGTTTTACCATTGCCCCTGCGAATCCTTCATCCAATATGGCCAGAGATGTCCTCGTCTCTTTGCCCATATAATGACCCAATTCGTCTTTCTTACCAAAAAACCAGATTGGAACCTGATAGTAAGTACACATATTGGCAAATTTCTTTTTGGTGTTATCCGAAGCCTCCTCGGACACGATCACCATACATGCCTTCCCGCTCTTTACCGCTCTCTCTGTGGAGAACTCGCCGCTGACGGTTTTTCCCGCCTTTGTGGCCAACCCGATCAAGTTCAGAACCTGTTTTCTACTGTCCGACAAGCCGTTCCATCTCCTTCTCCAGAGTTTCGTACACTTCCCTCGGAACCGTCATCTTAAAGGAACGGTCCAGCCCCCGGCTTTTTATGGCCTTTTTCAGGCACTCCCCGTCAGGACACACATAGGCGCCTCTCCCGTTCTTTCTGCCGGTAGCATCCAGAACGATCCCCTCAGATTCCGTCTTCAGGATACGGATCATCTCTCTTTTATTTTTCATCTCTCCACAGCCAATGCATTGGCGAAGGGGTACTTTCTTTGTACTCACTGATCTCCTCACTTCCATTCTAATCTGATGTCCCGCCGCTGTCTTTGGGGCGTCTTATTCTGGTATCATGTCATCCTGGCAATCCTTCTGGTAGTCGTCTGGAGCCGCGTCCTGACCGTCCGCCTCGTACACTTCGCCGTAAGGCTCTGTATAAACTTCTTCCTGGCCGTCCCCATAGGGCTCTGTGTAAACTTCCTCCTGGCCATCCCTGTAAGGCTCTGTGTAAACCTCTTCCTGGCCGTCCCCGTAGGGCTCTGTGTAAACTTCTTCCTCGCTGTCCCTGTAAGGCCCTGCATATTCTTCCCTATATCCGTCCTCATAGGGCTCTTCGTAGCCATACTCTCCGAACTGGCCTTCCTCCGTCTCATAGCGCATCCCGATCTCATCCAGCAGGCCCATCTCTTTTACCTGGGTCTCGCTCTTGATGTCGATCTTAAATCCGGTCAGCTTGGCGGAGAGCCTGGCGTTCTGTCCCTCCTTGCCGATGGCCAGGGAAAGCTGGTTATCCGGCACGATGACCTGGGCCTCCTTGGCCTCCTCGTCCGCCACCACGCAGATCACCTTGGCAGGGCTTAGGGCGTTCTCGATCAGGTAAGCCGGCGTGTCGTCCCAGTTGATGATATCGATCTTCTCTCCCCGCAGCTCGCTGACCACCGCATTCACCCTGGCGCCGTTAAGGCCCACGCAGGCTCCCACCGGGTCCACGTTGGGGTCGTTGGACTTCACCGCGATCTTGGTCCTGGAGCCGGGCTCCCTGGCGATGGACTTGATCTCCACGATCCCATCCCTGACCTCGGCCACCTCCAGCTCAAACAGCCTTTTCACCAGGTCCGGGTGGGTCCTGGACACGGAGATCCTGGGCCCTTTTGGTGTATCCTTCACTTCCAGCACGTACACCTTGATCCGCTCCGTAGGCTGGAAGATCTCCCCCTTCACCTGCTCCGACTCATTTAAAATGGCGTCGGTTTTTCCAAGGTTAATGCTCACGTTCCGTTTCATATACCGCTGCACCACGCCCTGGACAATATCCTTCTCCTTGGAATACCAGTCCTCGTACAGAGATTTCCGCTCTTCCTCCCTGATCTTCTGGAGGATCACGTTCTTGGCGTTCTGGGTGGCAATCCTTCCAAAGGACTTGGACTCCACAGGGATCTGCACAATATCTCCCAGCTCATATCTGGGGGCGATCATCTTGGCCTCCGCCAGACTGATCTCCATCAGGGGATCCTCCACCTGCTCCACCACTTCCTTTTCCGCCAGCACCGCGAAATCACAGGTCTCTGCGTTGATATTGACCTTAATATTGTCCGCCTTGCCAAAATGGTTCTTGCAGGCAGTGATCAGAGAATTCTCAATGGCCTCCAGCATAACAGACTTGCTGATATTTTTCTCCTTTTCCAGAATATCCAGCGCTTCTAACAGTTCTTTATTCATTTCATCTATCCTCCAACGATCTTAGAAATCCAATGCCAGGCGGATCAGCGCGATCTCCTGCCGCCCAAATACCATCCTGCTCTCATCCTCCAGTTCAATGGTCACCGTGTCCTTGTCATACTCTGCCAGGGTTCCGGTAAAGTCCTTCTGCTTCTCCCTGGCCCGGTAAAGCTTTACCTCCACCTGCTTTCCCATGCTCCTGACAAAATCCTTCTCTTTCTTCAACGGCCTTCCAAGCCCTGGGGAACTGACTTCCAAAATATAGCTGTCGCTGATAAAATCTTCCCTGTCCAGCCAGTCGCTTAAGGCCCTGCTGATGGTCTCACAGTCGTCGATGGCGATCCCGCCCTCTTTATCAATGTAGGCCCGCAGATACCAGCTGCTTCCCTCCTTCACATACTCCACATCCACCAGCTCAAACTGGTGCTCTGCCACAAGCGGAAGCAAAAATGCTTCTGTTCTTGACTCATATGTCTCTCTCTTTGTCATACCGCGTCACCCCCCTCTTCTCATCCTCATGACCGCCGCCCCGGGATGCTGTCTATCCCCCACAACGAAAGAGTGGACTCTCGCCCACTCCTTATCAGTCATCGTATCATGTTATCGTATGTAGTATAGCACTGCAATATTACATTTGCAAGCACTTTTTCTCGGTTTTTTCCTAATTAGAGTGATCAGAGTGAGCAAAAAAGCGGTCCCTCTATCCAGGAACCGCCTTCCAATCTCCAAATCCGCAGCCTGTCGGCTTACGCGATCTTCTCCTTTGCCAGCTGTGCCAGCTTCGCAAAGCCCTCCGCGTCATTAATCGCCATGTCGGACAGCACCTTGCGGTTCATCTCAACACCGGCCAGCTTTAAGCCGTACATAAACTTACTGTAGGACAATCCGTTGATGCGGGCAGCCGCGTTGATGCGGGCGATCCACAGCTGTCTGAACTGTCTCTTTCTCTGCTTTCTTCCGGCATAAGCGCTTGCCAAAGCCCTCATCACGGACTGCTTGGCCACTCTGTACTGTTTGGAACGGGCGCCTCTGTAGCCCTTTGCCAGTTTTAAAACTCTATTATGTCTCTTTCTAGCGTTCATGCCGCCTTTCACTCTTGCCATGGTTCTTCCTCCTTATGGATAATCGAAATCTTATAAATAGGGTAAAATCTTCTTCATCACTTTTGCGTTGGTCGCGTCCATAATGATATCTTTTCTAAGATTTCTCTTCCTCTTGGTAGACTTCTTAGTTAAGATGTGAGACTTGTAAGCTTTATTTCTTACCAGCTTTCCTGTTCCGGTTTTTTTGAAACGCTTTGCAGCCGCTCTGCTTGTTTTCATTTTAGGCATTATAATTTCCTCCTTGATCGTTGTTGGCCGCCGCCCCGCAGACACCCTTAAGGCGGCGGCATAGCTTTCTATTTTAACGTTTTGCGGTTAAAAACATCACCATGCTTCTTCCCTCAACCTTTGACGGCTTATCGACCACAGCGATATCGGATAAGGCCTGCGCGAAATCGTCCAGGATATGCCTGGATTTTGACATGTGAGCCATCTCGCGGCCTCTGAATCGCAGCGTCACCTTTACCTTGTCGCCCTTCTCCAGAAACTTGCGGGCAGCGCTGGTCTTGGTGTTCAGATCGTTGGTATCAATGTTTGGAGATAAACGGACTTCTTTTATCTCGATGATCTTCTGCTTCTTCTTCGCTTCCTTTTCCTTTCTCGCCTGCTCATACCTAAACTTACCGTAGTCGATGATCTTGCAGACCGGCGGCTTGGCTGTAGGAGCGATCTTCACCAGATCCAGTTCCGCTTCTCTGGCAAGCTGCATAGCCTCTCTGGAAGTCATGATTCCAAGCTGTTCCCCGTTCTCGCCGATCAGCCGGATCTCCTTATCCCTGATCTGTTCATTAATCATTAAATCGCTAATTGTCGTCCACCTCCATGTGTGATGTGTTAATGGGAATATACAATAAAAAAGCAGCCAGAAAAATCTGCCCACCTTTCCAAAAAACACAGCGCTCCCTGCTATGTATCTTAACTATGAACCTGGGTCACTTGCTCGTGCCGAGGTGAGGTGGACGTACCTGCTTTCCTGTGGGTTGTTTTCACAACCTTGTTTACCATACTACATTTTGCGTGGTTTGTCAAATGGTTTTTTCACCAATTTTAGCTTTTCCCGCTAGAACGCGTCTTTTGAACACGCTCTAGCGATTCGCACTTCCCTCAAAATAAACGTAAAACCGTCACCGCCTGCCTCCCCCTACAACCTGTCCCAGCATTTCATACAGCTTATCCACCTCCACAGGTTTCGCCAGATGTCCGTTCATCCCGCACTCCACAGACTTTTTCAGATCTTCGTCAAACGCGTTTGCTGACATGGCGATGATGGGGATCTGGCGGCAGTCCTCCCGGTCCATGGCGCGGATCGCTCTGGCGGCGTCCAGGCCGTTCATCACCGGCATCATAATATCCATCAGGATCACATCGTACTCCCACAGCCCGCAGCTTCTCATCCGCTCCACCGCCTGGGCCCCGTCACGGACGCAGTCCACCTTAAAATCCCGCTCCTCCAGAAGGCTCTGGGCGATCTCGGCGTTCAGCTCATTGTCCTCCACCACCAGCACATGGAAGCCCTCAAAAGACAGTTCCCCGATCTCCTCGTCCTGACTCTTAACAGGCTCCCCGATCTTTAAGACCACGGAAAAGCTGAAGGTGCTTCCCTCCCCGGGCTGGCTGTCCAGGCGGATATCGCTTCCCATAAGCCGGATCAGGCGGCGGCTGATGGAAAGTCCCAGCCCTGTGCCCTGCTGCCCGGATAGGTTATGGCCCGAAGCCTGCTCAAAAGAGCCGAACACCCGCTCCTGATCCTCCTTTGCAATGCCTACCCCTGTATCTCTCACCGCAAAAGAAACCAGAGCCTCCCCGGCCTGACGCTCCTCCTCCCGGACCGTCAAAGTGACCCTCCCCTTTACCGGCGTAAACTTCACCGCGTTGCCAAGGAGATTTATAAGAACCTGGCTTAACCTCATGCGGTCCGCCACAAACCAGTCATGTTCCAGCCTGATATCCCGCCCAAGCCTGATCTCCTTGGCCGCCGCCTGGGTTTCCGCCATCTCACCGGCCACATCCAGCATTTCATTCATATTAAAATTCACCGGCTCCAGGCTCATCTTACCGCTCTCGATCTTGGACATATCCAAAATATCATTGATAAGCCCCAGCAGATACCCGGAGGAGGACTGGATCTTATGCAAACAGTCCATGACCCGCTCCTGGGTCTGACCCTTCTGAAGGGCAATGGCAGTCATGCCGATGATCCCGTTCATGGGAGTCCTGATCTCGTGACTCATGCGGGACAAAAACTCCGACTTGGCCTTGCTGGCAATATCCGACTGCCTCTGATTCATCTGGCTCTGTATCACGCTGCCCAGCTCTGCCAGCTCCCCGTCCTGTATCCCATGCCGCTCTATGCCCGCGATCACCAGATTGCCCATATAGCTGCCGCCGTCGTACATCGGCAGAACCACGCCTTCCCATCCCGGCTCCACGCTCAAAAACTCCCGGATCATCTCCCGGGCGCTGTCCTCCACAGAAAAATGCCGTACCTTGTCCTGCCCCAGCCATTGAAAGAAGGCTTCCTTGTCATCCGCGGTATATTTTCTCACTGCTTTAGCCGAATTCTTTCCGTCTCTGTGCCACTGATACTCCAGATAATTAGAGCGAAAATCATCCTGGAGCACAGACACCAGCACGGCAGAAGCCCCGTAAAACCTGCCTGCCTTGCGGATCATCAGCATCATCTGCGCAGAGAAATTATCCCCCCTGCCAAACAAGTTAAGGGCCAGCGACGCCATGGTGATGTCCTCGCTGTAATCCAGGGAATTGATTTCCCGGCCCAGAAGGAGGGGCAGAGGAACCCGCTTTTCCTCGGGAATATCCTCAAAAAACAGGTACTGCTCCCCGCCGCCGGATTCACATAAGTTTCTGGCCTGCCTTGCCATGCAGATGAGCAGCTCCCCGCTCTGCCCTCTGTCTGCGCAGGTCAGCCCTGCCTGCACGTTGACTGCAAACCGGTTCCCCTCAAAATCATCCCTGATCCTGGCCAGCAGTTTCTCAATAAAATCCCCGGCCCCGCCTCTCGACGCGTCCTCCAGCCACACCACAAAATCGTCCCCGTCAAGGCGCATGGCCACAGTCTCCCTGCCTGTGTGCCCGGCAAATGCCCGGCATCCTTCCCGGATCAAAGTTCCGATCTCCTCCAGGATCAGATCCCCAAACACCATGCCGTTTTTCTCATTGATCTCCTTAAGCTGGTTTAAAAACAGATTGACGATCACACCCTTTGGATTTATATTCCGGCACTCCTCAAGGCGCTCCATCCCCGCCGCAAAGGCATAGAGACCTGTGATGCCGTCCGTCTCATCCCGCCTCCTCTGCCTTGCCTCCAACTGTTTCTGTTCCTCAATATCCTGGATCACTCCCACCAGCTTCCGCCGCCTGCCTTCCGTGTCGCAGACAGTCTGGGCGGACAGGGCTGACCACAAAAACTCACCCTCCCTCTGCCATTTCATCCGAAACTGAACGGAAAAAGAATCCTCTTTCCTTCTGAGGGCCTCCGCCACTGCCTGCCAGTCCCCGTCATAAATATGTACGTGTTCCATAAATCCAGTGTCAAACTCTTCGCACTGCCACTGCCCGCTCATGGTATTGTGATTTACAATGTCAAGGACATGGCTCTGGAAATCATAGGAAAAAAACATGTCGCTTGAGGACTCCAGAGCCACCCGATAGCGCTCCTTTTCCTCCAAAAGGACATTCTTGGCCTCCCTCTCCCTGTCTGTCAAGTCGCTTACCACGTCGTAGAGCGCGTCGATCTCCAAAATATTGGACGGCTTAAACTCCGAAAGCCCGGCGCTGCCCCGGTCAATACACCGTGCCAGCCGCTGGACCGGCCTGGTCAGATGCTTTACCAGAACATAGATTCCCAGGACTCCGAACATAAGCCCCAGCAGCACGGCGGCCAGTACCCACACGTAGAGCCGCCGGCTTATGCCAAACAAGGCGTCCTCCGTGTTCAGGCCCAAAAGCGCCCACCTGGTATTATCATAGGGAACATTATTGCCGTACAGCCCTAAGGGATAGGTCACTCCATAGATCCGTTCCTGGCCCATCCGGATCCCCTCCACCAGGGAAAGACCTGGGTGGCGGGTCTTTTCAAGAGTCACCTGGCCGCCCTGTACACACACCTGGTTATAGAGAACTCCCTTCCCTGCCAGCGCCGCCAGTTTTCCGTCCTCCCGCTCCACTGCCAGAAGATACCCTGACTGCCCGGCGTCATTTAACTCCCCTGCCGGAAAATACTCATTCAGCTGCCGCACCGAGATCTCCACTCCCAGGACGCCGTACACTTCCCCCTCAAACCTAAGGGGCAGGGAGTATGTGATCATCTCATAGCCGTCCATGGCCTCCTTCTCCAGATGAAACGGCACGGACCAATACCCTAAGTCCAAAGTCTGGGCGTCTTTGTACTCCACCCCGGCCCTCCACGGCTCATAAAAATAATCCTCCGCCGGGTTTTGGCCCCGGCCTTCCATGTGAAAGCGGGTGGTCCAGAACGTGTCCAGAGGGATGTTCCACTGTCTGGACAGCTGTTTATCCCCCCGCTCCAGCAAGAGATCCGAAAAATTCGCCGGGTTGGTGTGGGGATCCGAATCCCTGATAAAGAAACCGTCATACTCCCCCGGAGTTTCCATACTGCCCCCTGTAAGGATCACGAACACCCCTGTGGTGGTGTTATTCTGCAGAAACCGTAAACATTCCGGAAACAGCCGGCCAAGGAAACGGGTTCTCATCTCCCGGGAATCCCACAGCCCCGTCACTCCCTCCTCCTCCAGAAACTGTCCCAGGATGTCATTCATAAAAGCCTCCTGCTCGCACACGGACGCCCACCGCTGGTTCATGTCATTTTGCAGGATCACGCCCCGGTTTTCCACCAGACGGGCCATCATGCTGCTGGAATACTCCTCCAGCGTGGCCCCGGTCCTTCTGACCACCAAAGTGCCGATGGTAATCATGCCCTGCGCCAGCATAATGGTGATCAGCGGAATGAGAAAGATCCTGAATATGGTTGGTTTTCGTTTGTTTTTGCCCTTCATGTCATCCCCGCCTGCCTGCCGCCTGTTCCAGCGCGTCGTAAAATGAATCGTACCACTGTTCAAAGGCTTCCTCTGTCACAAAATCTTGCCACGCCTCTTTTGGACTCTTTCCCTGCCGCACCTGATCCTCCACATCCTTCCGGTCCTTGACGGCCTTGTCCGCAAGATCATACTCCAGGACCTTCCTGGCCGCGGACCCTCCCTCAAAGCTTTTATTGGTGTACAAGGTCAGTGTATCCCCCTGCCCAAACACCTGGGTCAGACAGTCGTAGGTCTTGGGGGACACCAAAAGCTGCCGCTCCTCTATAACCTGATCCAGCTTCGCCACACTGCACGCCTCCTTCTGCACAGGCAGATAACCGGACACGCAGCCGAACTCCAGATTATTGTCCGCCTGGGTAAACCATTTCAAAAATTCCACAGCCGCGTACTCATGCTTCTCATCAGACTTGCTGACCACCATGCCCGCCCCCTGCTGCACCGCGTATTGTTCCCCGCCCTCAAACACCGGGGCCGGGGCCACGATATAGTCGATGGCATAGCTGTCCTTGTCCGTCTCCACCTGTCCAGGAAAATACATGGCCGACGAGGTAGATCCTGTGTAGGCCAGAATATCCCCTGTCTTCACGTCATCCGAGCGGAACGAACCGTAAGCCCCAAAATACCCCTTGACCATAGGCACATAGTAGTGATCCCAGAGACGCTTTGCCTGCTCTCTGGGCAGATGGATGGTCACCTCCCCATCCTTTACCTCAAACAGCTCCACTCCCATCTGTTTCATGCCGATGATAAAATAATTGGCCACCGCGTCCCTGCCGTAAAACGCCCTGCCGTCCCCCTGTACGTCGGGAGTCAGGCCGTCCGTCCACTCATAGTAAGCCTGGGCCGCCCGGGTTACGCCCTCCATAGTCCTTAAATCCTCAATCCCAATGCCCGCAGCCTCCGCAAAAGGCTCCCAGTCCGTCCTGTTTATCATCATGACCTCCGTGGACTTTGCCGTGGGAAAGATCCGCAGCGTCCCGTCCGCTCCGATGCGCCCCTCTTCTATATAAGAGTCCACGTACTTTCCCAGCTCCTCCTCATCCAGGTATTTGGACAGATCAGCCAGCGTTCCCGCCTGCTCCATCTCATAAGCTGCGTCCGCGTAGGAGGAAAAGATATCCGGCATGGAGCTGGCCCCCACTTTCCCGGCCGCGGAATCCCTCACCGCCGTCTCCAGATCAGACACGGAGCCCTGGCTGTAGTTTTCCACCACGATCCCCAGCTCCCTGCCCGCCGTATCGTTAAATTTCTCCGCCAGGGCGTCAAAAGCCGCCTGCTGGGACCCGTTATAATAATGCCATACGGTCAAAGTCACCGGCTCGTCCGGATCCAGAGGACTCTTCTCCTTACATCCCGTTAAAGTAAACGCCATTACCGCCGCCAGACACACCTGCCTGGTTATCCCTCCTGCTTTCTTCATGAATGACCTTCCTGTCCTTTATTAATGTAATTTCAACCTTCTGCCATAGCCCCATATATCATCACTCATTTTATCATATGGAAAAAGCATTTTCAATGGGACAATACTTGATTTTGTCTCTCTTACAGTTGACACAGGAAACGCCGGTGTATTATGATATTAGCATATTTAAGTTATCATCATAACAGAAAGCAGGTTAGCCTATGAATTATTCAGAACAAGAGGTATTGCAGTATGTACAGGAAGAGGATGTAAAGTTTATCCGCCTGGCCTTCTGCGACGTGTTCGGCAGACAGAAAAATATCGCCGTCATGCCCGAAGAGCTGCCCAGGGCATTTGCATATGGAATCTCCTTTGACGCCTCCGCCATCACAGGCTTTGGAGGCGAGATCCACTCTGATTTGCTGCTCCACCCGGAGGCAGACACCCTGACGCTGCTTCCCTGGCGTCCGGAGCACGGCAAGGTAGTGCGCATGTTCGCCGCCGTCACATACCCGGACGGGCGTCCCTTTGAGTGCGACACCAGAAGCTTTTTAAAGAAAGCGGCGGATTCTGCCGGGGAAGCCGGATTCCAGTTCTTCTTCGGCGCTGAGCAGGAATTTTACCTCTTCTGCCTGGACGAAAAAGGCGAGCCTGCAAAGCTCCCCTATGACAGGGCCGGCTACATGGACATCGCCCCTGACGACAAGGGGGAAAATATCCGCCGGGAGATCTGCCTTACCCTTGAGCAGATGGGCATCCACCCGGAAAGCTCCCACCATGAGGAGGGTCCGGGCCAGAACGAGATCGATTTCCGCTACTCCCACGCCCTCACCGCCGCGGACAATGCCATGACATTTCAAACAGTGGTCAAGACTGTGGCCGCCAGAAACGGGCTGTGGGCAGATTTTAGCCCCAAGCCCCTTACGGACCTGCCCGGCAATGGGTTTCACATCAATATATCCGTAAAGGCTGATGACGGGTCTGATAACTTATCCTTCGTTATGGCAGGGATCCTGGACAAGGTAAAAGATATGACCATATTTCTAAATCCCACAGACGATTCCTACAAGCGCCTTGGCCACAAAAAAGCGCCCGGCTACATTTCCTGGTCCCGGGAAAACCGCTCCCAGCTCATCCGTCTCCCGGCTGCTATAGGCCAGTACCGCCGCGCGGAGCTCCGCTCCCCTGACCCTCTGGCAAACCCGTACCTTGCCTTCGCCCTGCTCATCTACGCCGGGATGGAGGGCATCACTGGGAAACTTGCCCTGCCAGAGCCTGCGGATCTTAACCTCTACAAAGCAGGGACAGACGCATTGACCCGGTTTGAGCGTCTCCCGGAAAACGTAAAGAGCGCCTGCCAAGCAGCCGCCGAAAGCCCCTTTATAGAGAACTATATCCCTGCCGCGATCCTGGATATTTACTGCAGACAAGGCGGCTATCCCTATCAACCAGTAGGAGGAAGGAAACTTTGAGTCTGAAAGAACAAACATACAGCGTCCTTGTGGTTTCATCATCCAAAAGCTTTGATTCCGTTCTGGCGTCCCTGCTTCCTGATTCCGGCTTTTCCCCCGTAATCACAGCCGCCGGCGCCAGCGCTGCCAAGAGAGCCGCCGCCCAGCGGTCCTTTGATTTCATTATCATCAACTGCCCCCTGCCCGACGAGTTTGGCACGGACTTTGCCATAGATGCCTGTCAGACAGGCGAGACGGCTGTACTGCTGTTTGTAAAATCTGAGATCCATGATGAGATCTTTGACAAGGTGGTAAAGCACGGCGTCTTTACCCTGCCAAAGCCCACCTCCCGCCAGACCATCATCCAGGCTCTGGGATGGATGGCCAGCGCAAGAGAACGTCTGCGGAAGATCCGGACAAAGACCTTGTCCGTAGAAGAAAAGATGGCTGAGATCCGGCTTGTAAACCGGGCCAAATGGCTGCTGATCAGCCAGAAAAACATGGATGAGCCCCAGGCCCATCGGTATATCGAAAAGCAGGCTATGGATAGGTGTGTTACTAAGAGGGAAGTGGCGGAAGGGATTGTTAGGGAGTGTGGGGGGACGGGAGTGGAGGGTTAAAACTGATCACGAAAGATCACAAATCTTATGATATCTTGTATTCCCCATTGGCATATGCCAATCCCCTTTCAGGATGATTTACCTGTTTACTTGACCTTTCAATAATCTAAAGATCCGCAATAGTGCTGTAACTACGGATTTTCTATAAAATCCTGTCACTACTATCAAATATGCCAATGAAGAAATTATGACAGACAAAATAGCATACCCAAAGAAGTGCAGCCAGTTATAGAATTCCGGAATAAGCAGTTGAAAAGTATAAATCATACAGACCGATACTACGGCTGAAACCGCCATGTAACTCAAATCCTTTATCCACATGCCGCCGGCAAGATTCCTAGAAACAAAACAGAAAAAATCTGTTGTCCGATAGACCAGCGATATAATCGTTGCGGTCAGGACTCCATATATCCCATATATCACATATTTGCTTTTACTGATCGAGATTTTATCTGGTTTTTCCGAAAGGTTCAGCGCTTTATGTGCCATGATTGCAAACAGACCTATATGCACACAACGAATTCCTTGATGGCCAATTCCCATTACACACAGTCTATATGGATTGATTTTATCCAAGATACACTTTATGGTAAAACTTTAGATGACTCTGCGGAAAAATATGGATTTTCCCATCAAACAGCTTTTAATATGCGCCATAAAGTGCTTATGGCTTTACAAGATCTCCTTGAAAAAAATCCTGTTCTTCTTTCCGGTATTGCTGAATTTGATGAAACATTTGTCCCTGACTGCTACAAAGGAGGCCCAGTCCCGGAATCGGCAGGCCGCAAAGCCCGTAAACACGGTGCAAAAGCGGCCAAACGAGGGATTTCAAAGGAATATATCTCGATCTGTACGGGCATCCAACGTGATGGAGGTGTCGTTGCCGCAAGCGTAAACAGGGCAAAACCATCTGGTAAAGAACTTGATGAGATATTCCGCGGCCATATAGCAGAGTCTGCTCTTGTGCTTACAGACGGCCTGCGTAGTTATCGTGTACTCGAAACGCTGGCGGGCTGCACAGTTGTAGACATAAACCGTGAAGAAAGCCGCGGGATTTTTAACCTCAATACAGTCAACAGCTTGCATTCATTTATTAAAGAGACATACAATCAATACCGTGGTGTTGCCGCAAAGTATATCAATCGTTATAATGCTTTATTCTCCATTGCGTTTCGATGTGCAAACGATTTGAAGGATACCTTGTTTTTATCCCTGGGCACAGTTAGCCGAGAATGCTATTGGCATAGCATAAAAGATGTCCGTAATCGTCAGTTGTTGTTAATTTGAGGTGTTACCAACACCCTTTTTGACTAACACCAAATAAAAAGTGTCGCTTAACATGCTATTAAGCGACACTTTTTCTAAAATTCAGCTATGCAATACAGAACTCCAAAACCCGCTCCTCACATACACCTGCTAAGCAAAACCCGAAACAACAACAGCATCAGCACATACACCACCAGCACAACCTGCAAAACAACCATCACCGTCACACTGATAAACCCGCCTGCCAAGATCCCCAAATACAGAACGAAAAACATGGCATACCCTGTATAAGCCCAGCACCGCAGCCCTAACAGCCGGTTTCTCTCATCCGTCTCCGCCACTTCCCGCTTTCTCATCAACTCCGGGTGCTTCAGCCATCTTAGATTCTTCAGGACCATAGCCCCTCCCGCCGCCATGAGCGCCACTCCCAGCGTCGTGTAATACTCGCCCACAAACTCCCCGGAGCAGGCCTCTTCAAGGTAGAGCGTCGGTATCTCTCCTCCCCACAGAGCCACCATCCCCATGGTTACGGCTCCCAGTATCACCACTGCTATCCCAATCTTCATTCTGGTTCTGCACCTGGCCGCAAAATCAACCTCACTGTCCGCAAATAACTTATTCAACCACATATTCACTCCTCCTCAAATAAAAAAATATCTTCGATCTGTTTCTCAAAATACCTGGCGATCCTGTACGCCAGCTGCAATGACGCGTTATACTTGCCATTCTCAAGGGAGATAATCGTCTGTCTGGTCACTCCCACCGCATCCGCCAGATCCTCCTGGCGAATCTTCCTCTCTTTCCTCAACTCCTGAATCCGATTTCTCATGCCACCACCCTTTTTTATGTACTCTTACTCTATGTACAGTTTGCTTTACACAAAAAGTATAGCACCCTTTACTTTTTATGTCAAGTATATTTTACATTCTATCTTTTTGTTTTTATGATCCCATCTGTACATTCATCTGTCTTCAGCTTATCTCCTCGATCCGCCTCACCACCCTATGATCCCAAAAGTGAACCACCCCGATGCAAGCATCAGGGCATTAAACCCGTGAGGGAATAAAATTCGCCCCGCCCACCGCGTTAGCCGCAGCGAGCAGGGCGATAAAAAGGGGAGGATAAGTATTAATTTTCTCTTTCGTACTACTCTCATTATGTCCCTCCCAGGGAAATCTATACACATTTTTCAAAATTTTTTCGAAATCCTCTAAAAAACTCCAAAACGATTGCCATTCCCCTCCAACTATTATACAATAGAAAACAGATACATTCACAAAAAGGAGATTCCCACCATGAAGAAAAATATCCTCGTTGGACAATCCGGCGGCCCTACCGCTGTCATCAACGCCAGCCTCTACGGCGTTGTCACCGAAGGAATGGAACACTTAGACGACATTGAGCACGTATACGGGATGGTCAATGGCATCGAAGGATTTCTTAAAGACACCTACCTGGACCTTTCCCTCGGCCTGACCCAGAAAGAGCTGGAACTTATCAAGCTGACTCCGGCCGCCTACCTGGGTTCCTGTCGCTATAAACTTCCAAAAGACCTGACTTCCCCTTTCTACCCCACCCTTTTTCGGAAGCTGGAGGCCCTGGACATCGGCTATTTCCTGTATATCGGCGGCAATGACTCCATGGACACTGTCAGCAAGCTATCCCGGTACGCCGCCCAGGTAGGATCCTCCATCCGTTTTCTTGGCATTCCAAAGACCATAGATAACGACCTGATGCTCACCGACCACACACCCGGCTACGGAAGCGCGGCCAAGTACGTGGCCTCTACTGTGCGGGAGATCTCCCTGGACGCCTCGGTGTACCAGCAGCAGGCGGTGACCATCATAGAACTTATGGGGCGGGGTGCAGGGTGGCTTACAGCTGCCAGTGTTCTGGCCAGAAAATACGAGAAGGACAACCCTCTCCTCATCTATCTGCCAGAGGCCCCCTTTGATTTCCAGAGCTTTACTGGCTCCCTGACAGAGGCGCTCCGCCAAAGACCTGACGTCATTGTCTGTGTGTCCGAGGGGATCATGGACGTCAGCGGGCGGCTTATCTGCGAGTACAACGACGAGGCAAGACTGGACAACTTCGGCCACAAGATGCTCACCGGCTGCGGCAAAGTTCTGGAAAATTTTGTCCGCAACCACTTTGGCATCAAGGCCCGCTCCGTGGAAGTCAATGTAAGCCAGCGCTGTTCCGGCATGGTCCTGTCCCAGACCGATGTGGAGGAAGCGGCATTAGCCGGCTCCTTCGGCGTTCAGTCCATCCTAAACGGAGCCACAGGAAAGATGGTGGCCTTTAGCCGGAGAACGGACCAGCCCTACTCCATAGAATGTACCCTGGTGGATGTAAATGAAGTCTGCAACAGGGAAAAACCATTCCCCACACACTGGATCACCAAGCACGGCAGCAATATTTCCCCTGACTTCCTCCCCTATGTCCTCCCTCTCATCCAGGGAGAACCAAAACGCCACATGAGCCAGGGTCTTCCCGTGTACGCCTACCGCAGATAACCGGGCCTGACCTTTGGGATCTCTTTCACAAAAACCTGGCCCGGATAAAACCGGAACTTTAATTTTATAGTGAGCAAATGGGGCGAGGGTAGTCGCCCCATTTGCTCACTAAATAATACACCAATTTAATCATCCCCCGTTTGCGTACCCCCTCTCTTAAAGACCTAAGACAGGCTCCCAGCCCCCTTCCCTGCCCCCCAAAACCGCGTCTCCCGCGGATCCGGACCCAAAAAAGAGTCTAAAAGCCTGTCTCTTTCATTCCAATCTGTGTATCCAATGTCAGAAGTACTTCCTGGAGCCCCAGAGATTGTTCTTCTTCAGCTCCAGATACTCATTGTACGCCTTCTCCAAAATCTGCTTTTCGTTGGAAAACTTCAGCAGATGGTAGGCCTCATAAAACTTGTAGTACCCAGAATCCATAAAATACTCCTCGCGCTGTGGTTTACTGTAGTAGCTGTCCGCCATCATCAGGTACCAGTGGACGTCTTTCTCCACCATATCCTGGGGAGTGTTAAAGGAGTACTGGCTCTTTCCAATATATTTGATAATGGAAGCCGAAACGCCAGTCTCTTCCTTTACCTCACGCAGAGCCGTCTCCTTATATTCCTCTCCCTCCTCCACAGTTCCCTTCGGCAAAACCCAACCCTCGTATTTGTTCTTATAATTCTTATACAATACAAGAATCTTACCTCGAAAAATAACCACACCGCCACAGCTCGTTGCCTCTATCATTGCAATCCCTCCTGGCTGGAGCGTTCCCCTGCCCCGTGGTGTGTCAGCAGAGCGTCCCCGCAAATAAAAGGCATTTCCCGGAATCGCTCTCAACATAGACTGAGGTAAGTATACCGCATTTTACCGGGATATGCAAGTCATGATTCAACTTCACTAGAAATAGGGCGTGAGGGAGCATAGGCATGAAACAGTACCACACCTTGTGCCGCATAAGATTTCATGGTAAGATAACCTCATCCCATGATTAGCATAAAGGAGAAACCTATGGAAATTGAGCGCAAATATCTTATCACCACCCCGCCCCAGGATTATGCTTCCTACCCGTTCCATATCATTGAGCAGGCATACCTGTGTACAGACCCTGTGGTACGGATCCGGAAAGAAGATGAAACCTACTATCTCACCTATAAGTCCAAAGGGCTTCTGGCCCGGGAAGAGTACAACCTTCCTCTGACACAGGAATCTTATGGCCACCTTCTCCCAAAAGCCGACGGCATCGTCCTGACCAAACGCCGCTATCTCATCCCTGTCAAAGGCACGGACCTTACCATTGAGTTAGACGTGTTTTCAGGAAAATACCAGGGACTTATGCTGGCTGAGGTAGAATTTAAGACAAAGGAAGAGGCCGAATGTTTTACGCCGCCGGACTGGTTTGGCCGGGATGTGACGTTTTCAGGAGAATATCAGAACAGCAGGCTGGCGCTTCAGGCGTTAATGTGACAAAAGGCTATGTTACCTGTTTATGGTGGGTAACATAGCCTATAATTAACCGCACCTTTCACTTGTCTAAATTTCCATCTGCTGCGTTGCCGTCATAACTACATATTCTTGACAAAACGTCGCTCCCTACTCCAGATCCTCCAATTCATCTTCCCCCACCAGTTCGTCGTACTCCTGGGCATCCAGAAGCTCGTCAAAGGCGTCTGCCACGATCTCATACTCGTCGTCATCTACAATATTGTCCAAAACCGGCTCCCCCTCTTCGGGCTCGCTGTAACGGTACAGGTACACTTCCCCCTCCTCGGCGTCGGCGCTGTCCATGGGGAGCAGAGCAATATAATCCCTCTCCCCCGCCTCAAAGATGGTGAGGACCACGCACTCCACCTCGCTGCCGTCGTCCATGGTCAGTGTAACTGTCATCTCCTCCTGGGGTTCCATCATATTGTTTTCCATAATTTTTATCCCTTTCTTTTTCCTTTTATCCTGACTCCACTTTACCAGAATATAAGCCCGGACGCAAGGACTTTTCACCGATTTTTCGACCGCGTTAAAATTCGATCCCCTCTCTCGCCCCGCATCCCTGGTCAAAAGGATGCTTCACCTTTCGTATCTCTGACACATAATCAGCCAGGTCCACAAACTCCGGGGATGGGTCTCTGCCTGTCAGCACCACCTCCAGACTCCTGGGCCTCTTTTTCAGATGATCCAGCACCTCTTTCTCACAGACCAGCCCATACTTACAGGCTGCCATGATCTCGTCGAAGATAACCATGTCAAAGTTCTCCCTGACAGCTTCCTCCCACCCGCTATGAAACATACGGTCATAATACTCTCCCGCCTCTTTCTTCTGCTCCTGGGTCATCTGGTAAAAAAAGCCAAAACATCGCTCACAGGGCTTCACTCGTATGCCGGGGATCTCACCTAAGATCTTCACCTCTCCGGAGTCGTCGCTTTTTAAAAAGCGGACCACCAAAACTCTCTTCCCCCGCCCCGCGGCCCTGACAGCCAGCCCCATGGCCGCACTGGTCTTTCCCTTTCCGTCTCCGCAGTAAATGTGGACGCAGCTTTTGAATGTTTGCTCCATAGGTCACTGTATTCCTTTCCACCTAATTCTTCCCTCCCAGATACTCCCCCACAAACCTTGACCGCTCCTGCTTCTTCCCGTACCGCTCCCCCACATAGCACACGTGGAGCCGCTCCTTGGCCCTGGTCATGGCCACATAGAACATCCGCCGCTCCTCCTCCAGATCCACGTCCAGAACCGCCTTCTTGTGGGGCGCGATCCCCTCGTTGGCGTCCAGGATATACACCACCCGAAACTCCAGCCCCTTAGAGCTGTGCATGGTCATCAGAGAAACGCCTTTTGCCTCCCCCTTCTGGCTTCTGGCCTGCTCCATAAGCTTCTTTTTATATTCCTCCATGTGGGCAGACCACTCTTCCATGGTCTTAAATCCCGCCGCGCTCTCCTTTAACTGATCCGCAGTCTCCAGAAGCTCCTCCGCCTTCATGCGGCGAAACTGGGCGTACTCCTTCAGATAATCATCATACCCCACAGCCTTGCGGATATAGTTTACAGCCGCCACGGGAGCCATATCCCGCAGCATCAGAAGGTCGTACTCCAGCTGTTCCAGCCGCTCCACCATCCAGCCCTTATCCTGATAGAAAGATTTCAGCTTGTCCCAGGACACATCTCCGTCCTCCAGGGCGTCCCGGCTGATATACCGGTTTGGCCGGTTGATGATCTGCAGGATATTGCCCCGCTTCAGATTCCCTCGGGCTGCGTATATGTAGGCCAGGATATTCCGGCTGATCCAGTGATCATAGAGGTTTGGCAGAGAGTCCTTCATGGTAAATGGGATATTGTACTCCATCAGTCTCTCCACTAAAAGCCCGGGATTTAAGTTGGTGCGGTACAAGACCGCAATGTCCTCCAATTGGTATCCCACCTTCACATAGTCCTGTATCTCCTCCACGATCCGCAGCGTCTCCTCCCTGGTATCCAGGCTCATGGTGGTAATTACCGGCTTTCCTGCCCCTTTCTGGGCTGTCAGCTTCTTCTCGTACCGCTTTCCATTGTGACCGATCAGGGTGCAGGCCGCCTCCACGATCTCCTTTGTGGAGCGGTAATTCACACCCAAAACCACGGTCTTCGCCTGGGGATAATCCTTTCCAAATCCCAGCATGATCTCCGGCTTTGCCCCCCGAAACCGGTACACCGACTGGTCGTCATCCCCCACGATAAACAGGTTGTTGGCCGGAAGGGCCAGCATCCGCACAATCTCGTACTGAACCCTGTTGATGTCCTGAAACTCGTCAATCAGAATGTAGCGGAACTTATTCTGCCATGCCCTTAAGATATCTTTTCTCTGGGTAAACAGCTGCCAGCACATGACCAGCATATCGTCAAAATCCAGAAGCCCGGCCTTTCGCATCCGCTCCTCATACCCCTCGTACAGCTTCTTAAACACAGCCTCCGAACAGTTTTTGGAATAATAGTGGGTAAGGTCCACCATCTCGCTTTTCACAACGCTGATCTCGCTTAGGATCGCAGGCACAAACTCATGCTCGTCCTCGATCTCCAGCTCATACTGCTCCATCATCTCCCGTATATAGCGGACTCTCTGGTCCTCCCTGACAATATCCGAGGCCTGGTAGCGGTAGGCGTACTTTAAAATCGTAAAGAACACGGAGTGGAAGGTTCCGAAGCTGACTCCCAGGCTCTTTCCCTCCATCAGCTTCTCAAACCGCTCCTGCATCTCCCGGGCCGCGGCTCTGGTAAATGTGATAACCAGGATATGCCCCGGGTCGATCCCTTTCTCCTCTATGAGATATTTTGTCCTGTGGGTGATCACCGTTGTCTTGCCGGACCCTGGCCCCGCAAGCACCATCATAGGGCCGTCCGTGTGCCGGATAGCCTCCTCCTGAGACGGGTGAAACGCCATGATCTGTCACTCCTCCTCTCCCAACTCCCCGGCACTCTTCAGATCGGCAGCAAACCGCTCCAGCTCCTTTTGCAGGTATGTTTTCTCAAACACACTCTTGCCCACTGGCCTTGTGGAAAGCTTTTTCGCCGTCGCCCAGGCTGAAATATCAAGCTCTGTCTCATCACTGCCTTTTGACGTGAGCACAACCGTCCAGCGCCCTTTCACATGGCTGTTTTCCACATCAGCCTCCCAGCATCTGCAGGGTTCGGACCTGATAACCGTATACACCGTTGAATAGCCGTCTTTTGTGTAGACGGTAAACTGGTTTTCATCGGTGGTTACCGTCTTTTCCACATCTCTTCGCCATGCGGGATACCCCAAAACCTCTGACAGGGTCTTCCAGACTTTATGAATATCCTGTGGAATATCTGCTTTTATCCTGTGTGTCGTCATCATCTCTCCCCCATCTCAAATCAAAATTTTCATTTACAGGTTACAGCCTGTTACTGTTTGCCGATACACAGCAAGCAGTAACACAACCGGCTCAATAACAAAAGGCTGCCGCAACCTTCTCACCTCATGCGGCAGCCTTTTGTCCTTATCTGGTACAGCATTTCACTAGCTTAACAGCGCGATTCCTTTCCTGATCCTGACAAGGGACTCCTCTTTTCCCAGAACTTCCATGATCTCCGTGGCCCCCGCCGGAGTCATCTGTTTACCGGACACCGCGGTGCGCACAGGCCACATGACAAACCCTGTCTTATAGCCCTTCTCCGACACATATTTGGAGAGAATCTCATACAGCCCGTCATTGGAGTAATCCTCCTGGGCCTCCAGAAGAGGAAGCACATCCGTCAGGACTTCCAGGGCGCTCTCCTTTGTGGACTTCATCTTCTTGTGAACATACATCTGAGTGTCATACTCCGGCATCTCTTCAAAAAAGTCAATGTGTCCCCGGATATCCGGAAGTACCTCGATCCTGGTCTTTACCATGGCGGCGATCTTTCGAAGGTCCAGATCCTTACTGATCACTTCTTTGATATAAGGCTCTGCCATCTCATAGAACCGGTCCGGATCCATAGCTTTTAAATACTCGCCGTTCATCCACTTAAGCTTTGTTATGTCAAACACAGCCGGGGACTTGCTCATATGCCTGTAGTCAAAGACCTCCTCAAGCTCCTTGAGGGAAAAGATCTCCCGATTATCCTCCGGCGACCACCCGAGAAGAGCCACATAGTTGACCACCGCCTCGGACACAAACCCCTGCTCGATCAGATCCTCATAGGAGGAGTGGCCGCTGCGCTTGCTCAACTTCTTGTGCTCCTCATTGGTGATGAGAGGGCAGTGGACATAGATTGGCACTTCCCATCCAAAGGCATCATAGAGGCGGTTATACTTGGGCGATGAGGACAGATACTCATTGCCCCTGACCACGTGGGTGATGCCCATGAGATGGTCGTCCACCACGTTGGCAAAGTTGTAGGTGGGATACCCGTCGGACTTGATGAGCACCATGTCGTCCAGCTCCCCATTGTCCACGGTGATATCCCCGTAGATCTCGTCGTGAAATGTGGTGGTCCCTTCTGTGGGATTATTCTGGCGGATGACATAGGGCATACCTGCCGCTAAGTTGGCCTCTACCTCCTCCTTTGACAGGTGAAGGCAGTGCTTGTCATAGGACATGATCTCCTCGCCGTTTACGGTCTTTTTCAGGGAATTTAACCGGTCCTGGTCACAGAAACAGTAGTAAGCCTCCCCCTTTTCGATCAGCATTTTGGCGTACTTCAGGTAGATCCCCTCGCTCTGGCGCTGGCTCTGGACATAGGGACCCACCCCGCCGTCCTTGTCCGGCCCCTCGTCGTGGATCAGCCCCGTCTTCTCCAGGGTCCGGTAAATGATCTGTGTAGCTCCCTCCACATACCGCTCCTGGTCCGTGTCCTCGATGCGAAGAAGAAAGTCTCCCCCTTCGTGTTTCGCGATGAGATAGGCGTACAGCGCTGTCCGCAGGTTCCCCACATGCATGCGGCCTGTGGGGCTGGGCGCGTACCTGGTCCTGACTTTAGGCTGGTTCATTGATTTATCCATACTGTTTGTCTCCTGTTATTCTGTAATCTTCATGATCTAAGTCTTTCGTGGACATTATACCCCAGGCCTGCAAAAAACGCAACTCTGCCTTTTATTCTCCGCAAAAATGGCCGCCCTCATGATGGCTGCAGCCGTGATCACCGCAGGAATGGCCCTCCCCGTGGTGATCATGGTGATCGCACCTTGCCTCCGGGTCAAAGGACAGCTTCCCGTTAAGCAGCGCCTCCACCGCCGCGTCCGCGCTGCCCGACACTCCTCCGTACAGCTTGATCCCACCGGCGTCCAGAGCTGCCCTTGCCCCTCCCCCGATGCCGCCGCAAATCAGCGCGTCCACCTTCAGAGCCTTTAACACCCCTGCCAGGGCGCCGTGGCCCTGACCATTAGTGTCCACCACCTGGGAGTCTGACACCTTCCCGTCCTCCACGTCATAAACCTTAAACATCTCCGTATGCCCAAAATGCTGAAATACCTGTCCATCCTCATATGTCACTGCGATCCTCATGATCCTCTCTCCCTTCGGTTTTTGATATTGTTCACAAGTCCTGCGCTTCAGGCACCCGCGGCAGCTATGGAACACTGCCTCCCCGTCGCACAGTTCATACTCCCCGCCCTCGATCCGCAGGGTAAGCCCTTCCACCAGGGCGTGGGCCAGCTTTTTTCTGGCAGCGGCGTAGATCAGCTGTACGGTGGTGCGGGACACTCCCATCTGCTCAGAGCACTGTTCCTGGGAAAGTCCCACCCAGTCAATAAGCCGGACCGTTTCATACTCGTCCAGGTTTAAGATCACCGTCTCCCCCTTCCGGCTGCCTGCCGGCTCAAATACGTTCGTCTCCGGGAGATTGCACACCCTTCTGCATTTCCTTGGTCTTGCCATGTTCCACCTCCTCTGCCCTTTGCGCTTTCTTCATTATAAAAAGATTTCGGGCATATGTCAATATACTAACTTGACATATGCCCGAAAACCTTTTACTTTGTGTTCTCTGATCCACGGTGTCTGACTTTGCAGATCAGCTGGGTCATGGTCCCCATAGGGCAGTACACACACCAGCTGCGGGGCTTAAACAGCACCATGGTAATCAGTCCCAGCACGGTGGATGTCAGCATGACGCTGTAAAACCCAAAGGCGAACTGGGCTGCCCCTTGGTGGAACAGGGTTCCGTGATAAGCCCAGTTCCATGGAAGCTTAAAGGTCCACAGAAGGGTCACCACCTGTTTCAAATCCCGAACTTCCGCAAAAACCAGGTACGTATTCCACAGCATCTGGAAAAACATGATGAAAAAGAAGATCAAAAACCCGTACCTAAACCCTTTGCTCTTCATCCACTTTGGAATATCCTTTTTTCTGGACAGTCCAAACCGTCCGCCTAAGAGCCCGAACAGCTGTCCCCTCCCGCAGTATCGGTTGCAGTAGCCCTTGGTGCCTTTCCCTATGGAAATGATCAGGGGGATGAAAAAGCACAAAAGCCCCAGCCACGCAAACAGGATGTTCACAAATCCCAGCAGCAGGTAGGTCAGAGACACGATCCACAGATAGTCGTACCATCGCTTTTTCATGGCCTCACCTCCTCTATGGAGATGACTGTGGCCGGACACTCCCTGGCACACTTGCCGCATCCCACACATTTCGTTTCATCCACCTGGGCCATGATCCCATTTACAACCGTGATGGCTGACAGTGGGCAGACCTTCACACAGCACCCGCAGGCAACGCAGTCCTTTTGGTCCACCACTGCCCTCCGTTTTTTCCTCTTTGTCTCGCTCATACTGATCCCTCCGTCTTAGATTAGGATCAGTATAGCACAGCTCCCTCCAATATTCTGTGACATGATCACAGAACCTTTAAGATCATACGCCCTGGACCGCGTTCTTTCCCGCCACATAGCCATAATACATGGCCATGGAGTGGGAAACGCCCTTTAAGGTGATGGGATATTCGGTAGCGCACCGATTTCCCTGTACATTACCTGCAACATACAGGCCGGGAATCTGATTCCGGTCTTCATCATAGGTATGGCAGTCTTCATCAGACTCCAGCCCGCCGATAATCACCAGAAGCAGCGCGCACTCAAACTGATCCGCATAGAAGGGGCCTTTGCTCAGCGGCCACATGCGGCTGGACACCTTTCCAAAATCCAGATCCTCGCCCTGCTCTGCCAGCTGATTGTACCTTTCTATGGATTTAAGGGCTGTCTCCCGGGCTTTTTTGTCATCAGGGTATAATTTCTCCACCAGTTCTTCCAGTGTGTCGGCTGTGACGCACCGCCCGTCCGCAATAGCCTCCTCCAGCTGATAAGGACTCTTGTAGTTGCGGTATGTCTTGTTGTTGGCTGGCGCCTCTTCCGGAGTAATATCCTCAAAATAGCAGGCTCCGCCGTGAACTGCCGGCATGTAGGGAAGCTGCTGGGGCCAGTTGGCGTCAAAGATCTGCCAGCTCTTTCTGTCCTTTAGCAGCTCAATCTGGTTTTCCAGCTGCTGTCCCGGCAGATCTTCATTCATAAAGCGTTTGCCATTCATATCCAGATTCAAAAATCCCGCAATACCCATGACTCCCACACCGGCCAGATCCGCACCGCCGCCCATATGGTGGATCACCGGCGCATGGGCCTGCTGCACAGCCGCTCCTGCCCACATTCCCATCTTGATGCCGTCGCCCTGGTTGGTCATGTTGCCTTCCACATCCACATTGGTGAACATGCGGACGATCCCGTTGTCGATTACATCCGGACAGAAATGCTTCACCATGGCCTCATTCTGGGAATAATCCCCTGTAGACAGGATAACGCCCTTTGACGCTTTCACCTTCAGATATTTCCCAGTTGCGGAATTACGAATGTACGCGCCCGTACACTTTCCGTCCTCCATGATCAGTTTTTCCGCGAAATGGCCGTACCTGGCATCTACCTTCCCCGTGTCCATAGCCGCCTCCATGTTTTTCTGAACCGTCACACTCTGATTAGGCAGAAATTCCACGGATGTGGGATAGCAGGGAAAATCCTCCTTGGTCCAGTCATATTTTTCAGGAAGCGGGTAAAAAATGGGGATGAGGAAATTGTCCGCGCTCTCGTCAGGGATGGGCGAACGGGTCTCAGGCGCAAAGTACAGATCCGGGTTGGCAGCCACCCACCAGTCGAATACCTCCCCGATGTTGTTGGCCCACTTGCTGATAATGGCACGCTTCACCTTATAGCAGGATTCCTTCATGTGGAAATCCACCATACCGTCGATCTGCTCCTTGGTCCAGGTATCCCGTCCCCATTTGGCCTGCACCT
Organism: uncultured Hungatella sp.; assembly: GCA_910588505.1. Classification (GTDB taxonomy): domain Bacteria; phylum Bacillota; class Clostridia; order Lachnospirales; family Lachnospiraceae; genus UBA3402. Next base: position 33,170 of record CAJUPQ010000031.1, read on the forward strand.
TGCCGTTGATGACCGCGTACTCTCCGCTGCGGCACTGAGGGCTGTCCGCCTTCTCGATAGCCACAACGCTGGCTCCTTCCTCAGCCGCGGCCCGCACTGCAGCAACGCCTGCGATCCCGCATCCGATGACCAGCACATCTGTGGTGATCTCCTCGTCCACCATGTCGTCCGTGATCTCCGGGGCTTTCCCCAGCCAGTCCTCCTCACCTGCCGCCGCGGCCGCAGTCTCTCCCGCCGGTGCCACAGCCTCGCCTTTTGCCTGGGCGATACAGTCCCGGGCCGCCTTTTTCACCGCGTTGGTGGTAACCGTGGCCCCTGCTATGGCGTCAATGTCCGCGGACTGATTCTTCAAAAGAGCTGCCTTCAGGTCGTCCCCTGCCGCCTGCCCGATAGTATCAGTCTCATTGGACAGATCCAGAGCCACATCCGTGATACTGTTCTCGTCAAAAGTCATGGTAACCGTCACCGGCCCCATGCCCTGGGCAGTCGCGCTGTATGTACCCGGCGTGTAGACCCCTGCCGCAGCGGCAGGGGTCTCAGCCGCAGTCGATGACGGGGCAGCAGTTCCCTCTGTGGACCCGGCGGTGGCTCCCGTATCGCTGGCGCAGGCCCCCAGCACCCCGGCCGCCGCGATGCTCAAAGCCCCCGCAGCCGTGCCTTTTAAGAAATCCCGGCGGGAAATGTTTTTCTTTTCCATATGAACTCCCTCTTTCTGAATGTATTTTCAAAACCTTTTGTGACTGTAAGTTTACCATAAAATCAACGGATTGCTAACCGGGCGTGTGTAGTTGGTTTGTTTCCTTGTCTATTTGGTCAGCGTGAACCGGATAAGATGGAGCTTTAAGTTCGCCATATTAAGTGTATAATTGAGTGAGCAAAAGGCGAGGGTAGTCGTGATGCCTTCCCTCCCTGGCTCCACGACAAACCTCGCCCCATTTGCTCACTAAATAATACACCAATTTAATTTTGCCCAACAAATCGCTCTTAATGGCCTAATAGGTGTTCCTCCTCCCCTCCGGAATCGGACATCGGAATTACCACCGTCAGGATAAACCTTCCCTCTCTCGTCTCCACACTGACCTCTCCCCCATACTTTCTGGCCGCTGACCGCATATTCTTAAGTCCATACCCGTGACCGTCCCCCTCCTTGGTGGTGACCGCCTCCCCGATATGGTCAAATGCCAGCTGTCCCAAAAAGCGATTTTCTACCCGGATCACCCCGAACCTCTTCCTTCCCACGGCCCGGACCACGATCTCCCGGTCCTCCTGCTGCTCCATTTTCCCCACTGCCTCCCTGGCATTGTCCAGGGCGTTCCCAAAGATCACCAGCAGATCTTTTGGCTCCATGAACCCGAAAACCTTCCCCTCAATAGACGAGATCAGACGGATACCCAGGCAGGTACACTCCGAGCCGGCCCTCAAAAGAACGCTGTCGATCACCTCATTGCCTGTAGAGGGAAACACCTGGCAGGGCTCCATGTCCTGGATGAGAGATCCTATGTACTCCCGGATCTTCCCGTTATCGCTTAAGGAGATGATATAATTTAGGTGATGCTTCATATCGTGGTAGATCCTGTTGATCTCCCGGATCTTTTCCTGTTCCTGGCTGTAGCGGTCCTCCATGGCCTGGGTCCGGACCTTTAAAGCCTCCGTTTCCGCCCTCATCCTCTGGGCAGTGATCCAGTGTTTTGTCTGAAGCAAGATCACCAGGTCGCAGACACACAGCATCACACAGACTGCCACAATGGCAACATCCTGCTGCCGCCTTCCCCCAAAGTCCCGCATCTGCAGATACTTAATAAGGCCGTAAGGAATGGCCGGAAAAAACAAAAACGCCAGATCCTCTCTCTCCATCATACGCAAGCGCTCCTCCATCCCCACACTCCTCTTTATAAGCCGAAGGATCCCAAGCTGCATCGCCACGCACAAAGCCATAGACCCTGTGTTCAGCCAGGGATCCCCCATAACATCTACATGGAGCATGGGCCACATCACATCCAGAAGCAGCATTTTGCAGATATCCTTTACCAGATAAAAAACCAGGGTCACATACCCGGCCTCCAGAAGGCTGGCCTGATCCGTCACATAAATGTATAAGGTCAGCAGAGCTATCCTGGAGAGAGAATTATAAAAAAACGGGATCGTGGCCTGCCCCATCTGCAGGCCTGTCAAAAAACACCACCACAAGATGGGGACCGCCCACGCCCACACTCCCTTCCTCTCACGCTTTGGAAGTTTTGCCGTAAAATAATGAAAGAGTCCAAACTCCGCCAGGATCCAGACCGCTGTTGCCATCCAGTCCGCCTCCCTGCTACCGTAGCCATAGATCATCGGCCTTCTCCCTTATCCCGTCCTGGGGCAGACAAGCTTTGTGTATTTGAATACACAGTTACGATATCTTTCCCTTCTCTTTTTGTATATGCTACATTTATTAAATTCTTAGGCGCTTCAATTTTCAGCCAGCTGTCAGCCAGATCGATTCCGATAAGCATTCCTCTTAAGATCCATTTAAGGTAGTCTCATACTCTTATTCAATTTATATGTTAATTTTACCGGACTCATATTAACGCACCTATAAAAACTCTATTATCCCTGGCCTGATATAATAATAGTTTTTTCCCTCCTTCTATGTCTGCTGATCCCCATTGATCATAATATCCGCGCATATCTGCTTGTCTGCTGCATTTTTCATAACTCTGGTCACTTTGATCACATCCATGGATTTCGCTCCTTCCTAATCCTTTGTACAGCGCATAATAATCCGATTCCGCGTTATCCATCATCTGCGCAAACCGCTGTTTCGCGTCGTCAAGGCCTCTGTCTCTCCCCAAATGCCGCCCGTCTCGCCCACTCCCCGATATCCCTGTACACACGCTCCTTATTCACCTCATTGAGCACCTCATGTCTGCTGTCCCGGTAAAGCTTTACCGTCACATCCCGAACGCCCGCTTTTCTCAGCTGCCGTTCCACTGCCCTGACGCCCTTTCCAAAATCCCCCACCGGATCCCTGTCCCCGGACACCAGCACAATGGGAAGATCCTTAGGGATCCCTGCGGCATAGTCATCCTTCCCGTCGTAATACACCGTCTCCATCAGAGCGTAGAACCCGCTTAAAGTAAAATGGAACGTACACTTAGGATTCTCATAGTAAGCCTTCACCACTGACACATCCCTTGTAAGCCAGCTGTCCCCAGGCACAGTCCCATCCAGGTTAAAGTTTCTGAACGCACCGGAAAAGACCGCCCGCTCCATAAGCGGACACCTAAAATGCCACCCCTTCCAGGCCGCGGCCCCGCCGATAAGCCCCATAGCCAGTCTGGCTTTCCAGGCAGGCACATACCCGCATCCCATAATAACAGCCCCCGACAGATCCCTGCCATACCGGGTCAGATATCTCCGCAGAAGATAGGAGCCCATGCTGTGTCCCAGAATAACATAGGGCATCCCCTTATTCTGCCGCTGGGTTACCGTCCGAACCCTGTGTATATCCCGAACCATACACCAGCCGCCATGGTCCCCTGCCATATATCCCCAGTCATCCTCACTGACCACAGAATCTCCATGTCCCAGGTGGTCATGTCCCACCACCAGAAATCCCTGCTCTGTCAAATACTCTGCAAAGGCCTCATATCTCTCAATATATTCCACCATCCCATGGACAATCTGAAATACCGCCTCATACTTCCCGGAGTCGGGGATCCACCTTACTCCGTGTATCATAGTCCTTCCATCGCTGGACAGAAACCGAAAATTCTCCCTCTTAGCCATAATCCCCCTGCCTTTCTTATATTAGTAAAACGCCAACCCCGCCTGCTAATGTACCAATCCGCCGCTCTTCCTGTCTGCCAGTCCGCCAGTCCGCCGCCTTCCCGGCCTCTACAGACTGTCCCCTAGAAACCTGGCAAATGCCTCCATAAACGCTCTCTTCCTCTGCCTTCCCACAGGCAGATGGTGGCCCTCCACCTCCACATCGCTTTTCCCGATGGAAGACACATACGCCATATTTACCAAAAAACCATGGTGGCACCGGAAAAATAAATCCCCGGGCAGCTGCTCCTCAAAATACCGCAGAGTGCCGTTTACCTCCATCACCGCCTGTCTGCGGTGTACCCTGATCTTCCGCCCGAACATCTCAACAAACAGAATATCATTCACATCCACCTGACAGATCGTCCCCTTGCCCTTTAGCACGATCTTCGGCGGCAGCCTCTTTCGGCGGATCTCCATGATCTTATCCAGCTCCTGCTCTATGCGCGCATCTGACACCGGCTTTAGCAGAAAATCAAGGGCCTGAACCGAGTATCCCTCAATGGCGTAACCTGCCATGTTGGTGATAAACACGATCATCACATCAGGGTCCAGGCTGCGGATCTGCCTGGCCGCCTCCATGCCGTCCATCCCTTCCATGTGGATATCCATGAAAATACTGTCAAAACCTGTTCCTGCCTTTTCCACGATCTTCTCCCCGCCCTCAAAGGGAAACACCTCCGCTGTGATCTTCTTTTCCCGAAAATACGCCTCCACAGCCGAACAGAGCTCCTGCCTCTCTCTTGGCTCATCCTCCACCACCGCAATCTTCAAGCCGTCTCCTCCTGGTCCCGTGTATGTCTCCCCCAAGTGTATCACAGGTATTTCCATATTTCAATCCATACTAGTAGTCCGTACTCTAAATTCGTGTGCAAAGAGTGCATGATATCCGCGTCAGA
>CAJUPQ010000032.1 GCA_910588505.1 uncultured Hungatella sp.
AACCACTTGAAATCACAAAGCTTTTTCATACTCATACCTGTCAGGGGCAACCCTGACAGGCCCCCCTAAAACAATTTCCTAAAATATACCTACCATTCCCTAATGAAGACGGCTCTGGAGCGACAGGGCCGTTTTTCATTCCTTTTTGGGAACTTAAGAGCGAATTGAGTGAGCAATGGGGGCGGGGATTGTCGTGGGGCCAGTCAGAGAAGGAGAGATGTCCCGTCCCTCCCTGGCTCCACGACTAACTCCGCCTTTGCTCACTCAATTATATATCAATTTATTGGGGTTAGGGTAATATCTTCTCTTTGCCCTGGTCATAATACACATAAAAAGGATCGCGTAATCTCAAACACTCAGGAGGTTTTTATGTACACATATCCATGGTATCATTGGATTGCCTTTTTCTATATCTACTGTTTTTTTGGCTGGATCTTTGAATCCGCTTATGTATCTCTGAAAAAAGGCTGTCTGGTCAACCGGGGATTTCTCCGCCTGCCCATGCTCCCCTTATATGGCACCGGCGCTGTTATGATGCTGTGGGTGTCTCTGCCAGTAAAGGACAGCCTGATTCTGGTGTATCTTTCCGGGGTTGTGGCTGCCACTTCCCTGGAATATGTGACGGGATATATGATGGAGCGGCTGTTTAAAATGAAATACTGGGATTACAGCAATCAGAGATTCCAGATCAACGGGTATATCTGCCTTACCTCCTCCATTGCCTGGGGATTTTTGACGATCTTTTTGACGGAAGTGATACACAGGCCTATTGCCGCATTTATTCTGAATATGGACCCGTTTCTGGAATTTTTTATTTTAACGGTTGTCAGCGTTGTGTTTGTATTGGATGTCGTGCAGTCCACCAGAGAAGCTCTGGCCCTGGGACAGGCTCTGGAAGCTATGACCAGGATGAAAGGACAGCTGGATGAGATGCAGCTGCAGCTGGCGCTTTTGAGGGCGGAGGCAGCCCAAAAACTGGAAGATATGAAGAGCGACGCCCGCATGCAGGCGGCAGAGCTTAGAAATGACGCCCATATGCTTGCGCGGGAGTTGAAAAGCGACGCGTGGCTTCGGGTTGAGGAATTAAGAAGCGAGACAGCCCTTCTCGCCACAGAACTACGGGACGCGGCCCGCCAAAAAGCCGCGGAATTTAAGGAAGATACAGCTCACATGACTTCCCTCTTAAAAGACAGCGTACACCTGCCGGCAGGCAAGTGGGAGGAATGTCCGAAAGAGTCCCTTCCGGCGGACAGCGAAACTGACAGGCAAAAAGCCTGCCAGACGCCTCTGGCCTCAGTTGAGGAAGCCGCCTTTTCGGAGTTATCATCAGGACCTGACCTGGAGCATATGTCCCACCCCGGACTTTCGGAGCGGATACAGGCCCAGTCGGAGCGCGTCCAGGCCCTCCTGGAATCCCGCAGAAAACTGTACGCCAAGATGTCCTTCTACCGCAGAGGCCTTCTAAAAGGCAACCCAACAGCATCCTCCAGTAAGTTTGGGGAGGCCTTAAAGGAGCTGCGGGATATGGCAGATAGAGGATCCCATGGCCGCTGATCTGCTCTAGATCTTCCATCTTTTGTACAACATATCCGGTACTTTTTGGATCTGCTCAAAGACACTTGTTATACAGGAACTCCCCAGCACAAGGCAGGCCCACACTGCCAGCACAATGACAAACACCACGTTTCTCCGATACGCGGATGTGATGATCTCATAAAACCCCCAATACTGCATCATATCCCTGAGAAGCCGGTGGAGGATATAGACCTGCAGAGTCCTCTGCCCTAAAAAAGTCCACCTTCTTCGGCTTCTGGGGATCACTGCCATCAGCCCCAGGATCATGACCCACGCCCATAGATAGCACACAGCCCTTACAAGCCCACCCCACACATACATTTCCGGAGCCAGCCTTCGGTAGTTCATCCCATATACGATATTCCCAAAAGGCTCCAAAAACCGGTTCGTCCCCAATGCCGTGATCACGGCCAGAATGACCCCTCCTGCCACAAACAGCCGCTGGTATCTGCTGTCCAGATATCTCTCCACCTGCTCCCGCTTCCAGTAATATCCGCCATAAAAGAACGGAGCAAAAGACAAAGTCCGGCTCATCACCAGCGTGTCCCCTAAAGAATCCTGATACCCGCCCAGGATCCCAAGGCACAGACACACACCCATGACCACCACAGGTTTCAGCCCTGTCAGGCAGGGAATGGAGAGATACCACCAGACCAGAGCCAGAAGATACCATGGCGCGCCGTCCTCGTGGAAAAAATCTATATGTCCTGTCACCGGCTGGCCTGCCGCCAGATTTTCCGTTACGTGAACCGCCATCTCAAAGAGAATATACAGCCAAACAAGCCGTATGACCTTGTCCGTCCGATAGTTTCCCCGCCTGTAAACGCTCTTGGCAAAATACCCGGATATCAGTGCGAACATGGGCATGTGAAACAGATAGATGATATGGATCAGGCTGCCCACAAACCTTGTCCGTTCCATAGGCAGTAAAAAGTGCCCGATCACCACAAGCATGATCAAGGCACCCTTCACATTATCAAAATAATGATCTCGTTCCATTATCCCTCTCTGTTAAGCCTACAGCATAGAGTCAACCATAGCCTGTACAGCCTCTCCGAAGGCTTTTGACTTGGCGTCCGCGTCTTCCAGGGATGTCCCTTTTACTCCATAGTAGAATTTGATCTTGGGCTCGGTTCCGGAAGGTCTCACGCACATCCAGGCCCCGTCGTTCATATCATAGTAGAGAACGTTGGAGGCGGGAAGGCCTGTGGGCTTTACTTCTCCGGTCGCCATATCCTTGACGGTATCAAGCTGGTAGTCTCTGGCTGACACTACCTGGTAATCTCCCACCTTCGCCGGGGTGTTATTTCGCAGGGTATCCATGATATTCTGAATCTTTGCCAGGCCCTCAATGCCCTTTAAGCCGATGGATTTCACGGCGTCTTTGTAATATCCGTACTTGTCGTACATCGCCACCATGGCATCCCACAGGGTCATGTTCTTGGTCTTGTAGTATGCGGCGGCCTCACACAGAGCAACACTGGCGGACACGGCGTCCTTGTCCCTGGCATAGGTTCCGATGAGGCATCCGTAGCTTTCCTCCAGGCCGAACATATAATGGCCCTTGCCTGTGTTCTCCTCTTTCAGGATCTGCTGTCCGATCCACTTAAAGCCTGTAAGGCACTCTACCAGACTGCAGTTGTAGCCTGCCGCAACGGCGTCTACCAGGTTGGTGGTAACGATGGACTTCACCACTTCTCCGTCTGCAGGGATCTGTCCCTTGGCCGCTTTCTGGCTTAAAACATACTCGCACAGCAGAGAACCGGACATGTTGCCAGTCAGCGGGATGTAGCTTCCGGACTTACTGTCTTTTACGTAAACGCCCAGACGGTCGGCATCCGGGTCTGTAGCCAGCACCAGATCGGCATCCAGCTCTTTTGCCATGCCAAGGCCAAGGGTAAACGCCTCCTCCGCCTCCGGGTTGGGATAGCTTACGGTGGGGAACTCGCCGTCAGGCAGCTCCTGCTGGGGAACCACATACACATGCTCAAAACCGATCTCCTTAAGCACTCTCCTTACAGGGATGTTGCCCGTTCCATGAAGGGGGGTGTACACGATCTTGATGCTGTCCTGCATCTTGTCAATGGCTTCCTGGTTCACCACCTGAGCTTTTACATTGGCAATGTATTTGTCGTCGATCTCAGCGCCGATAACCTTATAAAGGCCCGCTGCCTTGGCGTCGGAAGCTGTCATGGTCTTTACGGTGGACAGATCCTCGATGGCCAGAACCTCCTCTGTCACGCCCTTGTCGTGAGGCGGCGTAAACTGAGCGCCGTCCTCCCAGTATACCTTATATCCGTTGTACTCCGGCGGGTTGTGGCTGGCAGTCACGTTGATGCCGGCGATGCAGCCCAGCTGGCGAACCGCGAAAGACAGCTCCGGCGTGGGGCGCAGGCTCTCAAACTTGTAAGCCATGATACCGTTGGCAGCCAGAGTCCTTGCTGCCTCGTCGGCAAATTCCGGAGACATGCGGCGGGAATCGTAGGCAATGGCTACGCCCTTTCCCTGGCCGCCCTGCTTGATGATGTAGTTGGCAAGGCCCTGGGTGGCTCTGCGCACTACGTAGATATTCATGCGGTTAATACCTGCTCCGATGATCCCGCGAAGTCCGGCTGTCCCAAATTCCAGATCCATATAAAAACGCTCTTTGATCTCGTTCTCATCCCCTGCGATGGCCCTCAGCTCTTCCTTTGTCGCCTCGTCAAAGTATGGATTGGCCAGCCATTCTTCGTAGATTTTCTTATAATCTTTCATTATGTAACTCTCCCTTCGTTTTTGCTGTAGTCTATTATACTTCAAAACCCCAAAAAAGGGAAGATAAACAGCAGGAAAGATTGTCATTTTATTACGGATAAAAAGCGGTTGCGCTCCTCGTTCTGACCGGCCAGATTTTTAAGCTTCTCCATGTTCCTGTCCGGGATCCACGCCTTGTTGGCGTTCATATAAAAATTGATCTGTTTCCAGTATTTTTCCGGATACAAAAACAGGTAGTAAAGGCTTTCCCGGTCCCGACTTGTCAGGGGCATGACCCTGTCGTAGGCCGAGAGCATCTCCTGACCCAGGGACTGGCTCCACCCATGCTTTTCCATGACTTTTCTCATAAAATGGTACAGATCCCTCATCTGGTCCCCCAAATGCATCTTATGGTACTCGATAACAGCCCCTCGCATACCAGAAGCGCCTGCCTCCTGCACAAACAGTACATGGTGCTGGTCCAGCTCCCCGTGGCACAGGAAAAGGGGAGTCTCTCTGGCCTGACGCTCCAGTTTTGCCATACCCTCTCCCGCCTCCCTGGCCTGGTCATAAAACAGCGAAAAATTGTTTAGGGCGCACCGCTCGAAATCCGTTTTCTTCTTTTTGTTCCTCATATAATTCCTGGCCCGCCGAAGCTCCTGGCTGCGACGCTCCATCTCCTTCGTGGCAGTCTCCACCACGATAGACCCCAGGTTCCACTCCTGCTGCCTCTCGATCTGTCTTAAGATCTGATGGAGAACGGCGATCTTGCCTATGGCCTCTCTGATCTCCTTCTGGTCCCTTATGTTGCACTCCCGGCCGGTGTACCAGTGCTTTAACGTATGCCTGGTGCCGTCCTCGGAAAGAGAAATAAGCTCTCCCTGCGCAGTCCTGATATAATCATCAACCAGGAGCAGACCGGACTTTCTGACCTGTCCCAGAACCTGAGTCTCAAATTCCAGGCGTTTCATCGTGCCGCGGTACTCCTGCAAAAGCATAGTCCCCTGGCTGGTCTCGCATATCCACCCGCTGCGGCCTTTTCTCACACTGTCCGCAGTCAGGTCGTACTGCGCCAAAGCCTCCAAATGTCTCTCGTTCACATCCACCCCTCCAAACGCCCTCTTTGTAGCTACTTCTAGGGTATGAGGGGGTGGGACGGATTATGTTGACTTTTTCAGATTTTACCCGAAGGTTTTTTACAGATACCCTTCCGCCCTAAGTTCTGCCAGAAGCGTTTCTCTCTCGTTTTTTTCCGGGTCCTCAATGACCCGGTCCAGCAAAAAGTTTAACGCCCGGCCCATGGCCTTGCCCGGCTTCATCCCCTGATTGATCAGGTCATTGCCCGTTACGGCCAGATCTTTTAAACGGATGCAGTCGCCCCGCTGTCCTATGCCCCGGCTAAGGACAAAAATCTCATCCAGATCCTTTGGCGTCTCGGGAATCTCGTCAACACACCGTTTCAATGCCAGCAAATCCCTGTAGGCGTCCTCCGGCATCAGGCTCATGGTCTTTCTTATGGCTTTCTCGTCCCGCCCTATGGGGCGCTGCCACCAGCGTACCAGAAGCTTTACCCTGTCAATGGTGTCGTTATCCATCTTCAGTTCTTTTAGGACCGCCTGGGCCGCCGCCTCCGTCTCATACCGCAGAAAAGCCGCCCACCGCATGGAGACCCCTGACGGAAGGTTTTCGCTCATCCGCGCATGTCCGGCCTGGATCTGCCCGAAGGTCTTGGAGATCCACGGGGCAATGCCGTATTCAAAAACCATGTTCACGTAGTCGGGGTGAGGAGATATTAAAAGCTTGGTCAGTTCCGTGTGTATCCGCTCTTTGCTGACCCGGGCCAGGTTGGGGGCCATAGTTATGATGGCCTCTCTCGTCTCCTGGTCAATGTCAAACCCCAGCTGAGCGCTGAAACGAACGGCTCGCAAGATCCGCAGCGCGTCCTCGCCAAACCGGTCCAGCGGATCGCCTACGCAGCGGATCCTCTTTTCTGCCAGGTCCTTTTTTCCCTCAAAGATGTCAATAAGCCCGCCGCTGCGGCTGTAGGCCATGGCATTGATGGTGAAATCCCGCCGCTTCAAGTCCTCCTCCAGATAAGGGGTGAAGGCCACGTTCCTGGGATGCCTCCCGTCCTCGTACTCCCCGTCAATGCGGTAGGTGGTGACCTCGTAGGCTTCCTTTCCCCTCATGACAGTCACCGTGCCGTGGGCGATCCCGGTGTCTATGGTTCTGCCGAAGATGGCTTTTACCTGCTCCGGCGCGGCTTTTGTGGTAATGTCCCAGTCCACCGGCGTCCTGCCCAGAAGGCTGTCCCTGACGCAGCCGCCTACCACATAAGCTTCAAAGCCGTTTTCTTCCAGTTTTTCTATGATGTATTCTGCCTCCGGGGGGATGGAAAGGCAAAGTTGCGGACACGATGAATCGGACCGGTCAGTCTTTGCAGTACCGGATTGAGCCTGAACGGCATGAGTATGGGTATCGTTTGTCATGGACAGTCCACCTCCTGATCATATGAATGCTCAAGTGTCCAGTCAGGTTTAGTAAGCCCGTCCCCAGTACACCATCTTCACGGCCGGTTTCCCGCAGCAGACGCAGGTATCTGACAGCTTCTCCTGCTTAAAAGGCATACAGCGGGATGTGGCGCCGGTGTCTTCTTTTATCTTGTCCTCGCACTCCCGGCATCCGCACCACATGGCTTTCACAAAGCCCGGTTTCTCATTGATGGTTTTTACAAAGCTGTCATAGTCCAGGGCTTCGTATGTGTGAGCGTCCCTGTGGGCTCTTGCCCTCTCAAGCATATCTTTCTGGATGGCGTCAAGGAGTTCTCCCACTTTGTCCTCCAGTTCCTTTAAAGGCGCCATAATCTTCTCGTGGGTATCCCGGCGGACCAGCACCGCCTGGTCCTTCTCCATATCTTTTGGCCCGATCTCCACCCGCAGCGGGATCCCCCGCATCTCACATTCGCTGAACTTCCAACCCGGGCTCTTGTCGGTATCATCCGCTTTTACACGGAATCCACAGTCTGTCAGGCGGGTTTTTAATTCAAATGCCTTGTCAAGGACACCCTCCTTCTTCTGCTGGATCGGCACCACCATGACCTGAACCGGCGCAATCCTCGGCGGCAGAAGCAGTCCGTTGTCATCTCCGTGAACCATGATAATGGCTCCGATCATGCGGGTGGTCATGCCCCAGGAAGTCTGGTGTACATATTTTAAGGTGTTGTCCTTGTCCGTGTACTGGATCTCAAACGCTTTTGCAAATCCGTCGCCGAAGTTATGGCTGGTTCCGCTCTGCAGAGCCTTCCCGTCATGCATCAGAGCTTCAATGGTGTAGGTGGCCTCTGCCCCGGCAAATTTCTCCTTGTCTGTCTTGCGCCCCCGGATCACGGGAATAGCCAGCACCTCCTCGCAGAAATCGGCGTACACGTTGAGCATCTGCTCCGTCCGCTCCTGAGCTTCCTGGGCCGTGGCGTGGGCGGTGTGTCCCTCCTGCCACAGAAATTCCCTGGACCTTAGGAAAGGCCTTGTGGTCTTCTCCCACCTTACTACGGAACACCACTGATTGTACAGTCTGGGCAAGTCTCTGTAGGAGTGGATGTCTTTTGCATAGAAATCACAGAACAGTGTTTCCGACGTGGGCCTTACGCACATTCTTTCCTGGAGCGGCTCCAGGCCGCCGTGCGTCACCCAGGCCACCTCCGGGGCAAACCCCTCCACATGGTCCTTCTCCTTTTGAAGAAGCCCTTCGGGAATGAACACGGGCATATATACGTTTTCCACCCCTGTCTCCTTAAACCGCTTATCCAGTTCGTTCTGGATATTTTCCCAGATGGCGTATCCCGCCGGCTTGATGACCATGCATCCTTTTACGCTTGCGTAATCGCACAACTCCGCTTTTTTTACCACGTCCGTGTACCACTGGGCGAAATCCACATCCATGGACGTGATGGCCTCTACCATTTTTTTGTCGTTTGCCATAATCAATTTCCCTCTCTTTTTTGAATCGGATCCTATCAGCAGGGGGATGGGGCCATGCTATGCAAAAAAGCCACCCGGTCCCTGCCATATCGTGACAAGGGACCGGATGACTGCATATCCGGCGGTACCACCCTAATTAACTGCCGTCAGGTATCGGTTACGGATACTTTGACAGTTCTCTTTTCGTTCCGTTAACGCCGGAATTACGCGCTGCTTTCGCAGGAGGCTCCAAGGCGGGTTGGGCTTTCAGGGACATAAGAGTCTTTCAGCCTGGGACTCTCTCTCTGGGATGTGTGTCGGCTTAATAGTCCTTTTCATTGCCAATGAATCTGTTTATGTATGGTGATTCTACGCCAAATCCCCAGGATTGTCAAGACCTGCAGGAAAGATTGGCGGATCGGCATCACTTCACTTTTTTATTCAGCCACTTGTCCCCCTTATACCGGACAAGGCAGACAGCGGCTCTGGCTATCCAGTCACAGTACATGGCAAACCACACATTCATAACGCCAAACCGTGGAAACAGTTTTACGAAGAGATAACTTCCGCCCACCCGGAACACCCACATGCACGCGAAGGACATAACCATGGTAAACTTTACATCCCCTGCGGATTTTAAGGCGTTGGCCGCGGTAAATCCCATGGGCCAGAATATGGTACAAATAATGCCGTGAGTCATAAGCATCCACACTGCCGTTTCCTTTGTCACAGCTGTCAGGTTGTAAAGTCCTGTGATCGGGGAAGCCAGTGCCATGGAAGCAATACAGCATACGCCCTGAAGAATATAGGTCAGGCGGATGAGACCGGCAGCATATCCTCTGGCCTGCTTCTTCTCGTCAGCCCCAATGCACCTTCCTACAATGGTGATCATGGCAATTCCTGTCCCTGCCCCCGGCATATGTAAGAATTCCGTTACTGTCAGGGAAACCGCATTGGCGGCAATGGCTGATGTCCCGAACCCCGTTACCACCCTCTGGACCAGCAGACGCCCGATATAAAACAAACTGCTTTCCAGGCTGGTCGGGATTGCCAGGCCAAGGACAGAAGATATGGTCCTCTTCTTTAGCCGCCACTGAAACAAAGGCCTGACAGGAACCATAATTTGCTTTTTCATGCCCGAGGGCATGAAACGCCCTTTTTTAGAAGGAACATCCATCGGAGTATGCCCCCCAGGCAAGATCATATAAAACAAAACCAAACTGATGACTGCTCTTGAAAGCAGGGATGCCAGCCCGGCGCCGAATACGCCCCAGCGGAAACCGAAGATAAAAAGCGCATTCATGAAAATATTCAGCAAATTCATGATCAACGAGGTATGGAAAGACAGTCTGGCATATCCCAGGGCTCTCATGACGGCGGAGCAGCAGCAAAACAGGGCAATAAACGGATAGGAAATTCCTGAAAGGCAAAAATAGATCCTGCCGGCATCCATTACCTGAGGCTCAATGGAACCATATATGACTTTCAGTATCCATGGATTGCCTGCCAAAGCTGCCAGCATCAGAACAGCGCCTGCCAGCACGGTCAGCAAGATCAGATGTTCCACTGCCTCCCCTGCATCTTTTAGGTTTTTTCTCCCCAGATACTGGGAACAGACAATGGCCCCTCCTGTAGACAGGGCTGTCAGAACGCTGTTGATCAGCTGATTAATAAAATCCACAAGGGATACGGCTGAAATCGAATGCTCTCCCAGACCGCTTACCATGATCACATCAAACATTCCGATAGCCGCCATAAACACCTGTTCCATGATCAGCGGAATCACCATATTATAAATCTGTTTTTTGGAAAATAAGGGCTCACTCATATGTTTTATTCTAAGAACGGGCTTAGAATCCTCATCGCCTTCCTGTCAGCTTCTATTGGATCAGGCAGATATGCTGACCCGGAAGTTTCCAGAGCCAGACATCCCTGATATTCATGCGTTATTATGGATTTTATCATGTCATCCAGGCCGGATTTTCCGTCTCCCCATGTCAGATGCATCCCGTCTACAAAATGAATGGATCGGATCTGTTTTCCGAAACAGTCAAACCAGTCCTCCAGACGTTCTTTGTTATATCCAATGGCTCCCGTATCCGCCATAATGGAAAACGCTGGATGATTGACCTCCCGCTCCATCCGCTTCATATCCTCCATGGTAACTACCAGGTTTGTCTCGCAGGACTTCAGGCTTTCCAAGACGATCCGGACATGGTGTTTCCCGGCCTCTTCACAGAGCCGGCTGATCATATCCCGGGAGCGCTTAAAGGCCTCTTCTCTGTCATGGTCCTGGTATCCCCAGCCGGAATTCATGGAAATACATGGGCTTCCTAATTCCTCACAGGCCAGAATGCCGTTCCGAAAGTAGTTAAAAACGTGCTCTCTCTGATCCGGCTCCTCCGTGGCAATCTGATACCGGTAGTTGGAGCCTGTTACCAGAAATCCTGTAATTTCAAGGCCATGATGCCGGACAGCTTTTTGGATGCGGCCGCACTTTGGATACGACAGATAATCGCAGTCAAAATGGGGAGGGCCGCCCCACAAAAAAATACTTTCAAAGCCCAACTCCTCCATGGCATCCAGAAAATATTCAAATGTATGCCATTTATAGATCAGATTCATCCCCGCAATCTGTTTCCGCTTTATCTTCCCCTTCAAAATCTCACCTCCCATGTTTTGCTCTTTCATCCTCCCTGCCTTCAAACGCCCATGCAAGCATTTTCACGGTCCGCTCATCAGCCGTCCAGGGCTCTTTCAAATAATCCCGGACCATATAAAAACATCCGATGCCGCCCGAATATGCCCCATGGGTCAGCTGCGCTGCAAGATCAGCCAGATTCAGGTAACCGTCCCCCCAATAATATTTGGCGCCGTCAAATTTAGTGTTGGACAGGCACACATAC
Organism: uncultured Hungatella sp.; assembly: GCA_910588505.1. Taxonomy (GTDB): domain Bacteria; phylum Bacillota; class Clostridia; order Lachnospirales; family Lachnospiraceae; genus UBA3402. Next base: position 11,171 of record CAJUPQ010000032.1, read on the forward strand.
TCAAGTCTGTCCTTAAAACGCAAAAGCCACTGCTCAATATCCTCTCCGGCCTCATAAGCAGATGCTACATCCAAAGCCGCCCCGATCTTCCTTCCCTCCATGCTCTTTAAACACCAATCCATATCCCTTATGGTTCGTATCATATTCGTATGATCGCTGTAATGGTTCTGCAGAAGGATCCGGATTCCCAAAGGCTCTGCCATATCCAGCACATATCCAAGTTCTTTTGTCAGCCTGAAACGGCGCTGCTTTTCTTCAATATCCAAAAGAAAGCCGTTGGCAGTTATTACCATTTGGCTGGTTTCCATCTCCGCTGCAAACTCCAGGCAATATTTCAGATACTCATGTGTTTTGGCATGCGACTCCTCTCCGCTTCCAAGCGTATAGCGCATAGAAGAAAATTCCGGTATAAACACGCCGGGTGTCAGTCCGAAAGATTGGATCATCTGCCGGGTCTTTTTTCCTCCTGACTGGCTGTAGGCATCAATCCACACATGGGGTGTTGCCCCAAACAGATCCACCCGTTTCACTCCCAGCCGTTTCTGGTGTTTCAGAAATGTCTCAAAAGTGTAAAATCTGTAATGGGCATTTGAATTGCCAATATCAGATAGCTTTATGGTTCCCATAATCGCTCCTTTCGTATTCCATCCTAAAAATGCTGCCGCAGCAAAGTGCTTGCTGCGGCAGCTCTTTTAACAAGCGCATGCATCTACTTTTGATTCAGAATATTCTTGGAGCTGAAGCCTTCCAGCAGATCCGGATCATCCAACTGCGCGATTGCTTCCTGCTCGTAAGAGGAGAACGTGCCGTCCGATAAGATCGTATTGAGCCACTCATCTACCAGCTCTACAAAATCCTCATTGCCCTTGGGAATGGCAATGGATGCGCCGGGATCTCTGTCAACGGGAATATCAAAGGACAGATCATAGTCAATCATCAGATCCGGGTTTGCTTTACAGATAAGGATGGCATATTTCTCGTTAAGAACGGCTGCATCCACCTTGCCGTTGGCTACTGCCAGCACAATGTCCGGCGTCGACTCATAGTCGATCAGGTTGGCATCCGGATACTGCTCCGCAAAAGTAACCGAGGTGGAGGAACCCTGCAGAGATGCCGTGCTGACACCATTCATGCCATTCTCAGGGGCGAAAATATCCTCATTTTCCCTGTCCTTCTTGATCACGATCGTCTGGAGGGAGCGGTGATAGGGAATGGAAAAATCCATATTCTGCCTTCTCTCCTCAGTGCCTGCCAGCGACGGGGCAAAATCCACCTGTCCTGCCTGCAGCGCTGCCAGAACTCCCGGGAAGGTCATATCATTAATTTCAACTTCCACCTCGGTCCCCAGCTTCTCCGATACATAATCAGCCAATCCATAGCACATGCTGATCTCGAAGCCGCACAGTTTATCCTGCCCGTCTACGATTTTGTGGAACCTCCACGGCGGAGACTGCGCGTTGATCGCCGCAACCAGTTTCCCTGATTCCTTTGCTTTCGAAAGAATCGGCCCATACTCTTGTGCTTCTGTCTCTGCCTCCGTACCGGAAGGCGCCTCCGTCTGGATAGTCCCGGCATCTACCGTCATCTCCACCTGGGCAGGAGCCTGTGTCTCCTCCGGTTTCGAACTGCAGCCTGCCAGTGTGCCTGCTGCCATAACTGCTGCAAGTGCTGTTGCGATCCATCTTTTTTTCATAGTACTTCTCCTTTCTTATATTAAAGAACCTTAGATAAAAAGTCCTTTGTTCTCTCATGCACAGGATGGTTCAAAAGCTCATCGGGACTGTTTTCCTCCAAAATAACCCCCTGATCCAGAAACAAGATCCGGTCAGCCACTTCCCGGGCAAAGCCGATCTCATGGGTCACCACCACCATGGTCATTCCGTCTTTTGCCAATTCTTTCATAAGGCTTAGCACCTCCCCCACCATCTCAGGGTCCAGGGCGCTGGTAGGCTCATCAAACAGCATAATATCCGGATTCATGGCAAGGGACCGGGCGATAGCCACCCTCTGCTTCTGGCCTCCCGAAAGCTGGCTTGGAAACTGCCGCGCCTTTTCCTCCAGGCCTACCCTCTTTAACATCTTCATGGCCACTTCGTCGGCTTCCTCCCGCTTCATCTTCTTCACTTTCATAAGAGCCAGGGTTATATTGTTAAGAACATTTTTATTGGCAAACAAATTAAAGTGCTGAAACACCATCCCGATCTTTTTTCTGTGTTCATCCAGGTTTACTTTTTTATTCATCAGCGATACCCCTTCGAAAATGATATCGCCTCCTGTAGGTTTCTCCAAAAGGTTAAGGCAGCGGATAAACGTACTCTTGCCTCCGCCGGAGGGACCGATGACGCATACAACCTCGCCTTTCTTTATGGTAACATTGATTCCCCGAAGAACATGAAGTTTTCCAAAACTCTTCTCCAGATTTATTACGTCAAGCACTGTATTTCAGCCTCCTCTCAAGATAATTGACGCCCTTTTCAAGTATAAAGCACACCACAAAATACATGGTCGCCGCTATGATAAGGGGTTCAAATGCCAGGTAGGTATTGGCCCGCACGGTATTGGAGTTATACATCAGCTCATGGACGCCGATGACAGACATCATGGACGTATTTTTTATCAGAATAATAAACTGGTTGCACAGAGACGGCAAAATGCTCTTTATGGCCTGGGGGATCACGATCTCCTGCATCGCCTGCCAGTGAGACAGCCCAAGACTCCTGGCCGCTTCCATCTGCCCTTTATCAACCGATTCAATGCCTCCTCTCACCGTTTCACCGATATATGCGCTTGCGTTTACTGTCAGCGCCACCACCGAAGCAGTAAACATAGTCATATTGAAAGAAAGAGAATAATAAACAATGTAAATCTGAATCAGCATGGGCGTGCCCCGGATAAAGCTTACATAAAACGCAAAAATATTTTTCAGCACGCAGTTTCTGGACAGCCGCAGGATACCAATGATTATTCCGAACAAAATACTGGTAAGTACAGATACCACTGCTATTTTAAGGGTTGCGGACATTCCTTCCAGATAATAGTAGCTGTATTGCTCCCAAATAGATAAGACTTTCAAGTTGCCCATGGATGATGTCCTCCTTCCGTATTATAAGTTAATCGTCCGTCCACTCCTGTCCCGGTTCCAGACTGACACAGAAATCCTTCTCCCTCACATAATGCTCATACCAGACATAGTAGATCTCTTTTCCCGGCTCAGCCAATAGCGAATGGTCAAAGCCAGCCGGAATATAGCTCCACTCACCGGCCTTATGATTGACCACCGGAGCATCCTCCACAGTCATGTTAAAATCCGAATTGCCCAGACAATAATTCCACTGCTCCACTCTGTCATGGCCCTTTTCCACCGTACCCTCTCCTACGGCCCTGACAACTCCCAGCATGATCCTTCCCAGCTGTTTGGGGCTGAAGATCCACCAGGAAGAGGTGTTTGGGCCTTTACAGTCCTGATCATAAATAACGGCATCGCTGATAAGGGTAAAGTAGGGAAGCCGGATATGACACTCCTGATACAATTCCTTATCCCACTGATTCATTTCCACCACGCTCAGCACAAACTCCATATCCTCATAGGCATGTATCGCATAGGGAACCCTGTCAAAATCAGGCGCGTAGAAAGCAACTTCCGTTATTTTGTGAAGTTTCTCTGCCGTTCTCACATACCCTCTTCCCCTGCCGAACATAAGGATCACCGTATCGTCCTTGTGCAGCTTTGGGCTGACTTCGCAGCCGGCTTTCAGGAAACATTTATAATTCCGGATGCCTCCGCTGTAGGTGCCGGGAAGCAGCTCTGTCATGTAAAATCCGTTTTCATCATATTCCACTTTGATATCTTCATTTTTTACTACATATACCTTTTCCATGGTCGCATCTCCTTTTAACGCCTTGGGGCGGGCTTTACGATAAAATCTTTTTCTTTTGCAAAATGTTCGAACCAAACATAATAGGCCTCTTTCCCTTCCTCAGAAACAAGGCTGTGATCCTCTCCCGCCGGAACAAAACTCCAGTCGCCGGCAACGGTTCCCACGGTTTCGTCTCCCACGGTCAGGTTAAAGTCCGAATTGCCTACACAGTAGTTCCACTGATGTACGGCTTTATGGCCTTTTTCCCTGGTGCCGTCTCCCACTGCCCTGACCGCGCCGATCATGATCCGCCCAAGCTGTTTTCCCTGAAGCACATTCCAGGATGAGGTTTTCGGCCCTTTGCAGCTCTGGTCATAAACAGAACACTTGCTGATAGGGCGGAAAAACGGCAGCCTTGCATGGGACGCGTTGTAAACTTCCCAATCCCACTGGTTCATCTCCACCACGCTTAACACAAATTCCATGTCCTCAGCAGCATGGACCGTATATGGAGTTTTATCGAATTCCGGTACATAAAAACTTAATTCTTCGATATTATAGGCGTCCTTTTCATCAATCACATATCCTCTTCCCATACCGAAAAACAGGATAACCGTTTTATCTTTATACAGCGCGGGGCTGTACTGGCTCCCTGCCTTTAAACTGCATCTGAAATTCCGGATCCCTCCTTCATAAGTTCCGGGAAGCAGTTCTGTCATGGCAAACCCGTGTTCATCATAGGGTATATCAGAACTCCTTCTGTCTATCTTAATGGCCATCTTTTTACCTCCGATTTCTCATTCACTTTTCTTTTGCCGTCTCCAGCCACGGCTTTGAGAGAATAAAACGCTTCATTTCTCTGTCCCAATATTTGATCGCATCCGGATACAAGGTGTGTCTGCCATTCGATGCCGCCCGATAGCAGATCCGTTCCTGGGGCGGTTCCTTAATGGTATAAAGCTTCATTCCAGCCTCCCGCTCCAGCCTTTTGCCCATGGAATGGGGAACCACAGACCAGCATACATGACTCTTCATAAAGCTGAAGGCAAAGGGCGGCGAGTTGGTCTTCAGATAAGGAAGCTCTTTGGGGTTGAACCAATGTTCAAACCATGTGTTAAGATTCTGTTCTTTCCAGTCAAATTGGCAGGCATCCCGTATATCCAACTGGTTTGGATGGATGCTGCTGCCCTCCAGTTTCATAGCGTCAGAAGCTACCAATACCATCTGTTCCGTAAATAAGGGAGTCAGCGATATATTTTTCTGTCTTATGGGTTCGATCACATAGGCAAGATCAACTTGTCCGTTCTCCAGCATCTCATAAATATTCTCGCTGTTATTGATCATAAAATGCATTTTCACTTTATTATTGCGCTCTGCCACCTGATTATTCAATTCATCCAGCAAATAGATTGCCATGCTCTCCACACAGCCGATACTAATTGAAGGATGGCGGGATATGTCTTTAAACGACTCAATGTCATACCGTATATTTTTTAGACGTTCGGCAATGGGGAAAAACATCTCCCCCTCTTTTGTCAGGCAAGTCTGATTCTGTCCCCTTCCCCGCTCCACCAGCTTGCAGTCCAGTTCTTCCTCCAAAAGCCTTAACCGGTAGCTGACCGTAGATTGGGAGATAAACAGGATCTTGGCTGCTTTTGAAACATTTCTCGTCCGTACAACTGCCAAAAAGATCTCGATGCTTTCTAAATCCATATGTCCTCCTTCCTGTCCTATGTAATTTCATCCCAATCATTATCCCAGCCAGCCACCTTTCTCAATGTTATTCTTCCGGAGCAATCGCCACTTCCGGGTATCCCTCCGTAGCCAGTTCTACCCAGAAATAGTTGATCTTCTGATCGGCGCGTGCCTTGCTTCCATGAGGAACTCCTCTGTCCGTATAAGATACGTCATATGCTTCCATCTCCACATCTCCCTGGTCGGCAGTATAGGTAAAGCTGGAATCCTGAAGGACGAAATACCACTGTTCTACTACATCATGTGTATGAGTTCCCACAAAAGACGGGCCCTCTCCTACATTATACCCCATACTGTATCTTCCAAGCTGCCTTCCTTCCAAAAGCAGATGGGAACGAAGGTTGGAACCGGCATCTCCTGTGAAGCCCTCCGTATAGCGTACGCCGTCTTTAAACAGCCTGAATCTTGGGAGGACAATGTGCTGCAATTTGAATCTCCGGATATCCCAGTCATTCATCACACCGATATACCGATAAAATTCCAAGTCCTCTGCTCCGGCATGAATTTCAATACCAGGATCCTTGTCAAAATCAGGACAGAAAACAGCCCTGTCATCTATATTGTAGGAGCGGTCCGTAGTCAGTACATACCCGCTTGCTGAAATAAATGCAAAAAACTGAATCTTGTCCGTGATACTGAATAATTCCGGCTTCCAAACATGGCCTTTTTTCAGGACACATCTAAAAATCCTCAAGTCCTCACTGCACCCAGCCAAAATCTCTGTCTGTGCCAGGCCGTTTTCAAATTGAAATGTTACATCCTTGCCCCTAGCCAGTTGCATTTGTTTCATTTTTACATCCTCCTGTAAAATATTTTATTTTTGATGGTGAAATTATACAAAATATCAGGTACTTATGTCAATTTATCTACAAATATTTCGATTTTTCTATTTCCATTATCTAAATATTCGATTATTCATCCAGTACTTCCACAAAGTTTAGTATCTCTGCATTTCCTTTTTCTAAACTTTGAGAATTCAGATAAAAAACCATAATTTCCTGCAAAAAACCGATAAATCCCGGACCGGTTTTTGTTTATGATAAGACAAAAATAAAGGGGACAGACTGCGAAACCACTGTCTGTCCCCTGCTTTCCAGGAGTATGCAAAACCGGAACTTACTCTCCAAACCGGCTCAAATAATAGCTGTAAGCCCCGATCAAATTCGCGTCATTAAAGAACTTGCAGGTAGCTACATCCGCCTTCTGTCCCGGCCATTTAAACTGGGTATAAAAATAATCCAGGTTCTTCTGAATATATTTCAGCAAAAGAGGCTGCCTGCTGATGCCTCCTCCGATGACGAACCTGTCCGGGTCATAAATCACCTGCAGGTTAATGATCATATGGGCGATACCCCTGGTAAACTGCTCTAGCGCCATAAGAACCAGCGGATCCCCCTCCCCTGCCCAGCGAAACACGTCAAAACCCGTAATAGACTCCGGATCTTCAATCCCTTTAGCGTTGGCCACCAAAGCGCGGAGCCTGGGATTTCCCGCCCGTCCTGCCCAGGTACTGTCCATAGAATCCATACTCTCACTTAAATTAATAAAGCTAAACTCTCCGGCAGCAAAGCTTTTTCCAAAATGGACCTTTCCGTCCTTGATCAGCGCCCCGCCAATCCCTGTGCCAAGAACGATAACGATACCGTCCTTACAGTCGGCCAAAGCCCCCCATCTGGCCTCCGCCATAGCCGCGCTCTTAGCGTCATTCATAACCGACACCGGAACCTTCATCCGTTTTCCCAGTTCTTCTGCCAGATTAAAATTCTCAATGAACTTTAAGTTTCCTCCGCTGATGCAGATGCCGTTTTCACTGTCAATAACTCCCGGAACCGACATGGCAATTCCCTGCACCCGGTCCAAAGTCTGCCTGTAGATCTGTTCCAGGGCATCCAGATAATCGTCCACGCCGTCGAAGGATGTGGGAACCTCTCCTTTATGGGTTAAATTCAGATCGGAATCAATCACTCCATGCTTTATCGCCGTTCCCCCTACGTCAATGCAAAGACACTTTTTTATATCCGCCATAACCGTCTTTTCCCCCTCTTTTAGACTATGTACTCTCGGAGACTCTTTGTGCCTGATTTTATGAGATGTTTTTTGTCAGATGCGCATAAATTTATGTGCATCTGACGGAAAATCATCCACAAAGGCAGGTGCAGGAGAGATTCCGAGAGTACATGAATAAACCCATTTGTGGGACGGCCGCCATATTCCCCTGGGCCGTCCCCCATATTCTGTCTTCCTGTTAAGCCAAATCTTCTCCGTTGGTCTTAATAACCTTCTGGTACCAATAGAATGATTTCTTAGGCCTGCGGCTCAGATCGCCTGTGCCGTCATTGTGCTTATCTACATAGATGAAACCATAACGCTTGTCCATCTCCCCTGTTCCGGCGCTTACAAGGTCAATGCAGCCCCAGGGCGTATACCCCATCAGATCCACGCCGTCCTCTTCCACGGCTTTCTTCATCTGCTCAATATGCTTCCTGAAATACTCAATGCGGTAGTCATCATCAATACTTCCGTCCTCTTTTGCCTTGTCATAAGCCCCCAGACCGTTCTCCACAATGAACAGCGGCACTGCGTACCGGTCCGTAAACCAGTTCAGCGCATACCGAAGCCCCGCCGGATCAATCTGCCATCCCCAGTCAGAAGCCTTCACAAAGGGATTCTTCACAAAATCCTCACCCTCATGATACTCATAAAGTCCGTTGGTCTCCTTATGCTCAATGGCAAAGGTCATATAATAACTGAACCCGATATAATCCACACAGCCCTCTTTCAGCGCCTTCAAATCCTCATCCGTGCAGTCAATGGCGAACCCTTTCCTCTTCCAGTAGCTTGTAATATTGGCCGGATACACGCCATGAACATGAACATCGGTGTAATAATACCGTTTCTGCATGGCTTTCTGGGCCATCAGCACATCCTCCGGCTTACAGGTGGCCGGGTAAATGGGACACATGGCGATCATGCACCCGATCTGGAAATCCGGGTTGATCTCGTGTCCGGCCTTCACCGCCAGAGCGCTGGCAACCAGCTCATAGTGAGCTGCCTGGTACATGACCTCCTCTTTGTTGTCTCCCTCCTTGTAGCGGATGCCGGAATTACCGTAAATACTCAGTTCCTCCTGGTAATTGGCCTGGTTGTTGATCTCATTAAAGGTCATCCAGTATTTTACTTTGTCCTTGTACCGCTTAAAGCAGGCCACGGCAAACCGCAGGAAAAAGTCAATGCACTTCCGGTTCCGAAACCCGCCGTACTCCTTCACCAGATGGAGGGGCATCTCAAAATGACTTAACGTGATCACCGGCTCAATGCCGTATTTGCGGCATTCGTCAAACATATCATCATAGAACTTAAGCCCCTCTTCATTGGGCTCTGCCTCATCGCCGTTGGGAAAAATCCTGGTCCACGCAATGCTGGTTCGGAAACACTTAAATCCCATCTCCCCAAACAGCTTAATATCCTCTTTGTAGTGATGATAAAAATCAATGGCCTCATGGTTGGGATAATCCTCCCCAGGCACAACGGTGTCCGTAATCCTTCTGCGGGTCACCCGGTCGCCTGCAGTGGTTACATCCATAATGCTCAATCCCTTACCGCCTTCTAAGTATCCTCCCTCCAACTGATGAGCGGCAACTGCGCCGCCCCATAAAAACCCCTCTTTTAATGCCATAATTTACTCCTCCTCTGATGCATTCCGCATATTTACTTTCGCCGCCGCGCTGACAAACGGAAGGTATATGACGGTACTGACACATACGCACAGGATACCGATCACCAGCGACAGCGGATTGGTCCCACCTGATCCCAGAAACGGTATCAAAAATCCGGGAGTGGTCCAACCGATATCAAGCGTCACTGGCGGAATGATCTTAAACACCATGGTACAAAGATACCCTATTATATTACCAGAAACCGGCGCTAAAATAAAGGGAATTACATAAATAGGGTTCATAACAATGGGAAGACCAAACATCAAAGGCTCATTGATGTTAAACAATCCCGGAGCCAGAGCCAGCTTGCCGATGGTCATCTGCTGCTTGTCTTTTCTGGCCACCAGGAAAATGGCGATGATCAGGCCCAGAGTCGCGCCGGAACCTCCCGTGTTGCCGAACGCGTCGTTGATGCTGCCCCAGGTAAGGGGAAACGGGCATCCCAGAGTCGTACCGCTGGTTCCAAAATACGCCAGGTTTGCAACGCCCTGCTCCGCAAACATCACGGAACGGATGGCGCTTAAGGTGTTTGGCCCATGGATTCCCAGAATCCACAGAAACTGCTGTGCCACGACAAAGATCAGGATAGTAACAATATTTCCTCCCAGAGATCTGAACGGTGTCTGGATGCTGTTGTAGATCACATACTGGATGCCGCCTTCTGCCACAAACCCCAGTATGTAGTTGATAACCGTGGCTCCTACAAACACGATGATAATAGGAATTACCAGGTTAAAGGACTGGGCCACAGCCGGCGGAACCGAATCCGGCATTTTGATGCACAGCTTTTTGTTCCTCGCCATCTTCGGGATCAGTTCTCCCACAAGCAGTCCCACGATCAACGCCACAAAAAGCCCCTGGGCCCCCATAAATGTCATAGGCAGGGCATTTCCCACTTCACTGGCCACATAGGCTGGGTAGATGATAAAAAATGTGCCGATAGCGCACAGGGAGGCCAGCACCTTGTCCCCCTCATTGGCCTCCGCCAGCTTGTAGGCTGTCAAAAATACGATAAGCACAGACATAATGTTGGTGGTTCCGTTCAGAATCGGCGTGAAAATCTTCTGGTAATCAGCCAGATTGGGAATCAGACTTCCCAAATGAAGAATTTTGGCAATAAACCCGTCCGGCGACAGAACTGCAAAATTCACCAGCGTAATGATGGAGCCTGCCAGCGTCAGCGGGAATGCCAGGGTAAACGCGTCACGCACCGCGGCCACATGCCGCTGTCCGTTGAGTTTTGAGGCGACAGGGACCAAGGTTGCGTCCATCTTTGCCTGCATGGTTTCCATAAAACCCATATTGAGCCCTCCTTGTCTGCCGTTTAGACGTATAAGCGGATTATCTAAAAAGCCTGCTTGTCTTTCCGGCATTTTGTTTAGTTTGCATCCCTATTATAATGAATATCTTTCCAGGTGTCAGCACATTGAACAAGAGATAAAACACGTTACAGCGATTATAAATTGTTACACAAAAAAAACAGCGTGTTTTTTCAATCTGCGCTGTTTTGGTGTAATTGTTTCATGGAAGGTTATTATGTTTTTGGGGGCTGTCATTGGGTCCCTGCTCATCTGTCTGGGATTCCCCTATCAAATCCTGCCGCTTTGGAGCTGCGCAGTACAGTTTATTGCCCAGAATCTCCAGAATCGTCACCACCGGCGCCTGGAGGGTTATATTAAAATACCGGGCCGTTTTCCTTACCTGCATGTAGTAGGAAATATTGCAGTCACTCATCCGCGCCAGCGTACAGTTGGGGGTATTAGTGATGGAAACCAGCCTGCACCCCTTTGTTTTCAACCCGTTGGCCATATTCAGAACCTGCTCCGTCTCCCCGGACACGGACAAAGCCACTACTACCGTTTCCTCCCCATGTTCCCCGAAAACCGGGGTAAAAGGGTCGTCAATACACAGGGACAGCCATCCTACATTGGAAAAATACCTAGAGCCGTACTTAGCCAGCATGCCGAAGGTTCCCACGCCAATAAAAATAATGCTGGAGGACTGCATCAGCAAAGCCGCCGCACGGTCAATGGTTTCCATGTACTCCGCCGTCTTAAACCGTTTTAAGTAGTCTGCCAGATTGCTGATATCCACATCCGTCTCCGGCTCAATCTGATTGTTAAGGTGCATTTTAAACTGGACCTTAAACTCCGAATATCCGCTGCATCCCATTTTTTTGCAGAACCGCAGAACCGTGGTTGTGGACACATGGGCTTCCCCTGCCAGCTCACGAATCTTCATGTATCCTACTTTTTCTCTGTTTTTCAGCACATATTGGTACACATTCATCTCCAGCTCATTCAGGCTCATGATTTCTTCATAGGTAAACATTTTTCCATCCCCCGCCCTCTTCTTAGATGTTCTATGCCTTTTACCTAATTATATAGTGTTTTCACTGGCCCCACAACCATTTTCTCAATTACTCCAAAACTATTACGGGAAAACCAGCAAACTGCCGTCAGAAAGATAGCTGTCTATGGTTCACAACGCAAACTCTTTCACAAGAAGCAGCCCCAAAGGCCCCAGAAGAAACCCGAATATCCCGAGAATTTGCAGCCCCACATACATGGACGCCAGCGTTTCCAAAGGTGTAAGCCCCACCTTGCTGGCCATAAGCCTGGCCTCCAAGATTTCCCTTAAGAAATAGCAGATAAGGTAGATTCCAAACACCATCAGCCCTCTCCCCCACTGTCCCCTCAGGAAACACAAAACGGCCCAGGGAATCAGAACCGTCCCCGTACCGAACACCGGCAGGGCGTCCAGAATGCCGATTCCCACCCCTGCCAGAATATAGTAGGAATTGCCCATAAGAAAAAAACCGACAATGCACACGGCGGTGGTCAGCAGCATGATAATTCCCTGGGTACGGAAATACGCATTAGCCACCACACAGAGCAGTTTTTTGATTCTGGCAAATTCCGCCTCATAGATGGATTCTTCCATCCGCTCCTTCCACCCATCCATCTCCTGCAAAAACAGCATAACCCCGATGACATACAGCACCGCAATCACACAGCAGCAGACGCAGCACCTGGCGATGTTTACGGAATTGCCCATGACATAAGGCATGACCCCGGCCTTTACCGTGGCTGCCAGGCTCCGTATCATATCTCTGGCCGCACACACCATGGTATCCGGCCGCAGGGAGAAGGCTCCTTCCACCTGACGGCACGCCATAGTCAGATACCTGTCCAGGCACTCCACCCACCAGGGAAAACGCTCCGCCAGCATAGCCGCCTGCCCATAAAGCTTTCGTCCCCCCGCATAAAGCAAAGTCCCCCCGATTCCCAGGATAACCGCCAGTTCCAAAAGCCCGGCCGCTCCCACGGAAATCCCCACAGACCGTCCCCTCCATCGCACCCGCAGGATTCCTGATATCCGGCAGGCCAGCGGCTTAAGCGCCAGCGCAGTCAGCCACGCAAACACAAAAGGAGCCACCAGAGGCAGCAAAAAGCGGAACACCCCGTATACGGCTGCCGTGACTCCCAAAATTTTTGCACATTTTCTGAACTTCCTGTTTTCCCACATCCACATCACCTTATCCTGTCTGTCAAAATACACGGTTATCTAGTATATGACTTTATTGTGGATAAGGGAAAAAATAATATTCTTGCAGAAGGGATTAATCCCATACCTTTATCTGGTATTTTGCCCCAAACTCCCGAACCATTTCGGCAGATTCCCCGAAACGGCTGGCTGTCGCTTTGACGCTCCTTCCATTACACAGGCGTTCCTACCTCAATCAAATTACCATCCAAATCATAAAAGCGAATTACTTTCTGTCCCCAGCTATGGGTCATAAGCCGATTGACATATTGAATTGAGGGATACAATTTTTCCAATTTTTCAATAAACCTCTCTATATCCTGTTCCTCAAAATACAGTTCACAAGAATTGCTTCTCGGAACAATGTCTTTCCCCAAAAATCCATTCCATATTTTCTCATCCTGAAGTACAAGGCCTTCTGTTAGAATCATGTTTCCGTCATTGTCAAGTATCATATCAAGACCGAATAAGTCATGATAAAATTGCCTTGATTTCTCAATATCTTTTACAACAATCAAAATGTTCCTTAATTTCATTCTATCTCCCCTTGTTTTTCTTCCACCATATATCCATACCCGTATCCCCTGCATCCCTTGACACCACTCTTCGGCATGCTGTCCTTGCCATAAATTTTCTCCAATCAGTATTCTTATTCCATTTTATCATTACTGCCTGTTAATGTAAAGATTTGAAAATCGTGTAATATTGTTGTAAAATCTATATTAAAGAAAAGGGCCTGATTCAAAGTAATAAACAATCTTTTGTACACAAAAAGGAGAACTGTCATATGGAAGTTCAAAGCATCATTGTGTTTTCTATGGAATTGATTGGTACGATTGCATTTGCGGCATCAGGGGCCATGACTGGCATCAACGGCAAAATGGACATCTTCGGCGTATGCGTATTGGGAGTGATTACCGCCGTAGGCGGAGGGATAGCCAGGGACGTTATACTTGGAAATGTCCCCGGAGCATTAACAAACCCCGTCTATGTAGCCGCCGCTCTGTTTGCGTCTCTGATTGTGTTTGCCCTCTTATATTTCAGGAAAAATCTGTTCCAGGGAAAATTTGGAGTCCTATACGACAAAACCATGTTGGTTATGGACTCTATAGGACTGGGCATATTTACGGCAGTCGGGGTAATGACCGGAATCCATGAGGGGTATGTTGAAAATACGTTTCTGCTGGTGGTGCTTGGAACCTTGACCGGCGTGGGCGGCGGCCTTTTAAGGGACATCATGGCAGGCCAGCCGCCCTACATTTTTGTTAAGCATGTTTATGCCTGCGCATCCGTAATCGGCGCGGTAAGCTGCGTGTGGATTTACAGAGAAACCGGGCAGATTGCGGCTATGTCCGCGTCATCTGCCATTGTTATCATTATCCGTTTTCTGGCCGCGTATTACCATTGGAATCTGCCGCGTATAAAATTAGGTGATTCATAAAAAATATTCCGGCCGCCTATTATCCCTGAAAAGCAGTATAAAGCCAGCCAACCTCCTCATCCGTCTGCCCTGGCACATGTTCCAGCCGCCACACGCCGTCCATACGCCCCGCTGTCAATCCCCAGCAGGATTTTCTGCATCCACAGCCACGCCGCCCCGTGGGAGACAATAAGAACCTGGCCTCCTTAGCATGGCTGACGCCCTTTTCTGTCAGGGGAGAATCACACCAGCCCTGCATCCGGTTCAGAACATTAAACAGCGTCTCCTCGTGGCGCACATAATAAAACGTTACCTTTTTCATCCCGGCGCTTCAATCCCCCGCAAACGGCTTATGCCGGATATTTATTCTGAATATATCGGATTCTGTCCGCCCCCAAGCGCCCGTCTCTTGCCGGATCATGTTCAAACGCAGCCTCCTACAATCCCTCCCTAATCCAGATAAACCCATATGGCTTCAACGTCACATACCCGCCTTTTGCCCCATCCTCCCCGGTCAGCAGATCCTTCCCCCCGCCAATCCAGGAAACCGTCTTCTCACTTCTGCCAAAATTATAAATACCTGTGATTCGTTCCGTCTTCCCCGTCCGCATAATCCCCAGCACGGCCTTGTCTTCCCATCCGATGGTCTCCCCGTGAGCCTGGGCCGTAAACGCCTCATGTTCTCCCCGAATCGTCTCCAGCTTCCGAAGCCCCTCAAAAATCCGTCCCTGAACCGTGTCAGGCTTATGGGCATTCTCCGCCAGATCCCACCGGAATGAGGAGCGATGCACATACCTGGAATCCACGCCCTTTTCCGGCTCATTCTTATAAGAGTAATCATTCAGCTGCCCAATCTCATCCCCGCTGTAAATCACCGGAATCCCGGCCTGCATAAGCATAAACGCATGGAGCATCAAATCCAGCCGCAGCGCCTGTTCAAGAGCCCTGTCATCCTGACTCTCCAGAGCCGTCTCCACACCGCACATAGACGCGGTGGTCCCGCAGAACCGGGCGTCCTGGGTCACCGGGTCGTCATTGTAAAGCTCTCCTCTGCTGAAACTCTCCCACACCTTCCCCAAATAAAAATCATTCAAATATCTTTTATGAGGAGCCTGGAGCATATCCCACTCCTCCAGTTGGTCATAATCCAGCCCCCAGCCAATATCATCATGGCACCGCAGATAATTCAGGAACGTATAATCCTTAGGCAGCCCGTACACAATATCCAGCTGCTTCCTCAAAAGCCTGACATCCTGCACCGCAACCGTATGCCAGATGGTAGCCATGGTAGTTACATTGTACAGCATATGGCACTCCGGCTTCTCCACGGTCCCGAAATAAGGCACCACCTTAGCCGGCTCCATGACCACCTCACCCAAAAGCAGAATACCCGGACACACGATCTCCCCGATCATCCGCATCATACGGACAATAGTATGTACCTTGGGAAGATTCCGGCAGCTGGTCCCCAGCTCCTTCCAGATATAAGGCACCGCGTCAATCCGGATCACATCCACACCCAGGTTGGCAAAAAACAAGAAATTATACATCATCTCATTGAACACCACAGGATTCCTGTAATCCAAATCCCATTGATAGGGATAGAAAGTGGTCAGCACATGCTTCCTGCAGTCCTCCAGCCACGTAAAATTCCCCGGCGCCGTGGTGGGAAATACCTGGGGAACCGTCTTCTCATACTCTGCCGGAATATCCCAGGTATCATAGAAGAAATACCGGTCCTGGTACTCCTTCTCCCCTGCCCTGGCCCGTTTTGCCCACTCATGGTCCTCAGACGTGTGATTCATAACAAAATCCAGGCACAGGCTCATGTTCTGCTTATGGCAACTCTCCGCCAGATGCTCCAGATCATCCACCGTCCCCAGTTCCGGCTGCACCTTCCTGAAATCCGCCACCGCGTACCCGCCGTCGGACCGATCCTTGGGGGACTCCATGAGAGGCATCAGATGTACATAATTCACCCCGCAGGACTGCAGATAATCCAGGTGTTTCTCCACCCCTTTTAGCGTGCCTCCGAACAGCCCCGTATAAATCATCATGCCCAGCATATCATTCCCCTTAAACCACTCAGGGTCAGCCTCTCTCTTCAGATCCAGCTCTTTCAGAGCTTTCTTCCTCTCCTTATAAACCCTGCTCATATTCCCACAAAGTTCCTCAAACATATCCGGCGCATCATAAAGCTCCATATACAGCCACTTCAATTCATCCATATGTTTTTTCAAACGTCCCTCATAAATCTCATCTTCTCTGTTCATGCTCATATAGACAGACCTCTCCCATTCTTTGATACTGCTATTTTACAAAACCCATCCCCTAACGTCAAGCCTGCCAAATGATTTACCACATGTTTTTATCACTTCTCATATTTCCTCCTGCCAAAACGTTCCGATAACAAGCGCCAGATAAATCGAATCCTGCTGACGCTGTACTCACGCCAATCCCCTCCCTATCGCTCCTTTTCACCTTCCCACTTTAACCTATTACATTATTAACCCAATCAAGTCTTGCCTTTTCCACCCCCTTGTGCTATATTTATCAAAGTATTCCTACTATAATTAAACTTGAATGGAGGCACCTATGGTAGAAAAATGGGATATTACCATTCCGGAGCTGACAGGAACCCAGACCCGGCGGGCGTACCTGTACCTTCCGGATTACTATGACGACGACCCGGATGCGCGCTATCCTGTTCTCTATATGTTTGACGGTCACAACGTATTCTTCGATTCCGATGCTACATACGGAAAAAGCTGGGGCATGAAGGAATTTATGGAAGAAACCCGGGCCCCCCTGATCATCGCCGCGGTTGAGTGCAACCACAGCCCGGACCACGGACGGCTGAAAGAGTACTCCCCATTCGCCTTCAGGGATCCAAGGTTTGGCCAGATTCCCGGATGGGGCAAGATCACCATGGAGTGGATGGTCCACAAATTTAAACCGGATATTGACGCCAATGTCCGCACCCTTCCGAACCGGGAGCACACCTTTATCGCCGGCAGCTCCATGGGGGGCCTGATGAGCCTTTACGCCCTTTTAGAGTATAACCGATACTTTTCCAGGGCAGCCGCCCTGTCCCCATCTCTGTGGGTAGACCCGGCCAGGCTCTCCAACCTGATCCGCAGCGCAAAGCTGCGGCCTGACACCACCCTGTACATGGACTACGGCTCCAAAGAAATCTACAACCACAAAAACATGCTCCAGAGCTTTGGAAAGATCGCCTCCCTTCTCTTTGAGCGGCAGATTTACCTAAACTGCCGCATCGTCCCGGAGGGGGATCACTGCGAAGCCAGCTGGGAGCGTCAAATCCCGTTCTTTATGGAGACTCTTATGTATGAGCCCGGGGAAAAGCCAACAGAGCAAAAGCAAGAGGAACCAGAGGCCAAGCAGCCAACGGAAATTTAACAGAAATCATTCAAATAAGGAGGCACTATGGAAGTACAGTATTTTAAAGATTACAGCCCTGCCCTGGAGCGGGACATGGAGTGCAAAGTCTACGGCCACGCAGGACGGCCGGTCCTTTTTATTCCATGTCAGGACGGCCGGTTCTTTGACTTTGAAAACTACCACATGACAGACGTGTGGTCCCCCTGGATCGAATCCGGACAGGTGATGGTATTTTCCATTGACACCATTGACAAGGAAACCTGGTCCAACAAAACCGGCGACCCGGGCTGGCGCATCTGGCGCCATGAACAGTGGGTCCGCTACATCACCGATGAGATGGTCCCCTTCATCCGGTCCATGGTCAATGAGCGCAACGGCTGGGACGGCTATCCCGGCATCATCACCTTCGGGTGCAGCCTGGGCGCCACCCACGCCGCCACTTTGTTTTTCCGCCGCCCCGACCTGTTTGACGGCCTGCTGGCTTTAAGCGGTATCTACACCGCGGACTACGGCTTCGACGGGTTTATGAACGGACTTGTGTATGAAAATTCCCCGGTGCATTTCCTGCCAAACATGCCTTTGGACCATCCTTATATTGAGCTTTACAACAAGAAAAAAGCCGTTATCTGCGTGGGCCAGGGCCCCTGGGAGATTCCCGGCTCCACCAGACAGATGGACAGCATCCTCCAAAGCAAGGGCATCCATCTGTGGGTAGATTACTGGGGGTATGACTGCGCCCATGACTGGCCGTGGTGGTACAAGCAGGTGACTTATTTTGTTCCTTATCTGTTGGAATAACAGCTGACAGCCCCTGTCTGCTCCCTGCCCCGACCCTGCAAACCTGCGGCAGAGTAAAACCTAAGATCCCCAGGACAGCCCCTACTAACCACTGCCCCCAAAACAAAACCAAAGCAAAGGGAGGAATCCATTTATGAAAAATTGTATCTTTATCTCACCTAATTTCCCCACCAACTACTGGCAGTTCTGCCGGGAGCTGAAAAACAACGGGATGAATGTGCTTGGCATCGGAGACCAGCCCTACGATGAGTTGACCGACGATCTAAAGGGCAGCCTGAACGAATACTACAAAGTCAGCAGCCTGGAAAATGAGGACGAAGTGTACCGGGCCGTGGCATTTTTCATCTTCAAGCACGGCCGCATTGACTGGCTGGAGTCCAACAATGAGTACTGGCTGGAGCGGGACGCCAAGCTGAGAACGGATTTTAACATCACAAGCGGCTTCCAGGTAGAAGACATCCCCCGCATCAAGTATAAATCCAAGATGAAAGAGTACTACATAAAGGCCGGCATCCCTGTGGCCCGCCATCACCTGGTTGACACTCTTGAGGGCTGCCTGGAATTCATAAAAAAGGTAGGCTATCCGGTCATCGCCAAGCCGGACAACGGTGTGGGAGCCTCCCACACCTACAAACTGTCCGATGAGGAGGAACTGAAACAATTCCTTGACCAAAAGCTGCCCCACATCCCCTACATCATGGAAGAATTTGTGGACGCGGAGGTCAATTCCTACGACGCCATTATTGACGCCAACGGGGAGCCTGTCTTTGAGACCGGCAATGTGACGCCCAACTCCATCATGGATATTGTGAACAATGCGGACAACTCCATCTACTACATTGTGAAAACCCTGAAACCAGATGTGAAAAAGGCAGGCCGGGCCACGGTGAAAAGCTTTGGCGTAAAGAGCCGCTTTGTCCACTTCGAGTTTTTCCGCCTGCTAAAAGACCACAAGGTCCTGGGCAAGAAGGGGGACGTTATCGCCCTGGAAGTAAACATGCGGCCCTGCGGCGGTTTCACCCCGGACATGATCAATTTTGCCCACAGCACCAATGTGTACAAAATCTGGGCTGACATGATCGCCTTCGGACACTCCACCGTCCCCGTAGGCAAGCATGCCTTCTGCGCCTTTGCCGGGCTGCGGGACGGAAAAGACTTTGTCATGAGCCATAAGGACATTATGAAAGCATATGGAGAGAACATGAAAATGGTGGACCGCATCCCCGACGTCCTGTCAGGGGCCATGGGCAATCAGATGTATGTGGCGGTGTTTGACACGGAAAAACAGATGAAAGCATTCTATGAGAATGTGTTGAAATGCCGCTAGCACAGCGTTCATATTTTGTTCAAAAATCATTCAAAAACCTTTTACAGACATATCATGATTTCTTCATGATTGCCACGTATACTATAACCATCAGCAGAACAACTGCTGTAAGCCAATGCACAAGTGCTTATAAGATTTTTTTCATAATACTCGAGCTGATAAAGTAATTTATCAGCTCTCCTCCCTTTTATCCCTTAAAAAATTGCCGATACCATTTTGATCACGGTATCGGCATTTTGCTGTCTGCAGCCGGGGCATGGCGGGTTCGTAACTATTCAGTCAACCCTCATTTTTGTGCAAAACATAGAAAATATATAAATTTTTTTGCGCTTTTATTTTTGGATTTAGAATGTTATCCACATTTTTTCTATATGACCTCTTCACCAAACAATAACACCTGATTTTTTCATGTTTTGTGAAAAACACTGAAAAATAAGCTTTCTTTATTCCCTTTTCCTTTGTTTTTGGGACAGGTTATCCATCGTCATATTTACAACAAACGCTTTTACCCGGATTCGCTTTTTTCTCTTGGTTTCTTCTATAATAAGAGTTACTTATCAACGGAAAGAATGTGTCAGTTGTGTCAAAAGATGAAATCATTGCCCGGCTCGAAAAGACTTTGGCCTTTATGAACGAATCTATGGAACAGCAGGCCCTCACATTAGAGCAGCAGGCCTTAACAATCCAACAACTTCAGGCTAC
The DNA here is from genome assembly GCA_910588505.1 of uncultured Hungatella sp. Lineage (GTDB taxonomy): Bacteria > Bacillota > Clostridia > Lachnospirales > Lachnospiraceae > UBA3402. Next base: position 31,694 of record CAJUPQ010000032.1, read on the forward strand.
GATTGCGCAGCTTAACCAGACCATTGCGCAACTGAACGAGAAGCATGCCGGAATCAGGGTCCGAACAGTAGGCCTCCTGTAGTTTACGGATATAAATTCTTGTCGATCACGGTTAATTTTACTTTGTGCTGCATTCTCTAACCCACCTTAATCAAAACGTTTTTCCCTTCAAACGCGAATCCGTACTTCCGGATCCGCTCCTTCAAGATCCCTTTCGCCTCCAAAGCCGCCCCATACTGTTTCCTCTCAATCTGGGCCAGAGCCTCCTTCGCCGTGTCCTCCAGCCCCGCCTCCTTCTTGGGATTCCTCACCTTAAACTCCAGGATCATGGCATCGTCCTCCTTTTTCACGGGCTCCAGCATCACATCATATCTGCCCAGCCCGCTTTCCCGGTTGGACGTGATCACATAGCGGCCCGTCAGCTCTACCGCCATCCCCAGGACAAACCCGTGGTAGAACCGCTCCGGCTCCCCATCCTCTGACGGACTCTTTCCGCTGTCAAAATAACTGAACGAGTTCAGCGCCACCTTATTCATGTATACATTCATCGCCTCTGTGTCACCGCCAAGGAGAGCCTTGATAAAGCCATTGCATACGGACGCTGAACCGGAGAACCATTTTCCGATCATCTTCCTGAACATGATATATACCTCTTTATTGGTCAACGCCAGTTCATACACCTCTCTCCCCTCATCTTCATCTATGGCATAATCTTCCACTCTCAGATAACCACCCGCAAGAAGCAGGCTCCACACCGCGTTCTCATCCTCCCCCAGCTGATTAAACACGATCTGTTCATCTATCTCTCTGCACAGACGCTCCCCCCTTAAAAGCGCCTCCCACACTTCCTCCTCCGTAAACCCAAAACTGGTCTCATATTTCTTTGATGTAGTTGTCACCACCTCCAGATTATTCAGATCCGAAAAGATGCTCTCTTTACTCACTCTGGTGAGCCCCGTCATCACTGCCCGCTCCATGTACGGATTGGTCTTAAACGCAGAATTAAACATACTGCCCATAAAGTCTACCATCTCCTGCCAATAGCCGTTCACCCACGCTTCCTGAAGAGGGGTGTCATACTCATCCAGCAGGATTATCACACGTTTTCCATAGTACCTGGACAGATAGATGGACAATGCTTTCAGCGAATACGCAGCTACCGAATCCGCCATATCCATAGATACCCTGCCGAAAAACTCCCGCTCCCCCTCTTTCAGCGTCCCGCTGTCCAGCAGAAAATCATGCCTGTCATACACTTCCCTGATGATCATGCATATCTTTTCCTTTACAGATTCAAATGTATTTCCCCTCGCCTCCGCAAAACTGAGAAACTTCCGCGGGCCAATTCAACGGCAGCCGGCATTCTTACTTTCGATTTTATTCTTCCATCACAACTCTTCAATCCCAGCGTCTGCAACCGACACGCTGCCTCCCGATTCTTAAAAAAGCCATTACCACAGAACTGCTGCCATGCTTTATACAGCAGCCTATAGCAAAAAGAGGACTCCGAAAAACCGGAATCCTCCCCCTTTAAAGCATAACTTCTCTCAATCAACCCCCACAGCCATTACAACCGCCTCATAAGGCCGCAGTCTCCCCGCCTCCCCCGGCTCCTTGTAATTGGCGATCAGACATTTCCCTCCCTCAAACTCCTTAGGCATCACAAACTCCACGTCCCGGTCTGTAAAATTGCAGGCAGTCAAAAGCCTCTCATCCCCCAGCCGCCTCTCATACACAAACAGCTCCTCACTATCGGGCAGAAGCAGCCTGTACTCCCCGTGGACGATCACCGGGCAGCTCTTCCTGAGGGCGATCAGCTTCTGATAAAAATAAAACACCGAATCCGGGTCCTCCAGCGCCGCCTTGGCATTGATCTCCCTGTAATTGGGGTTCACAGGCATCCAGGGAGTGCCTGTGGTAAATCCCCCCTGGCTGCTGTCATCCCACTGCATAGGCGTCCTGGCATTGTCCCGGCTCAGCCTTGTGATGCAGGGCCAGAACTCCTCATGGGACACGATCCCTGATTTGCACCACTCCTCATAGGCGTGGATACTCTCAATATCGTGGAAATCCTCCGGCCCCTTAAAAGGATAGTTGGTCATCCCCAGCTCCTCCCCCTGGTAGATGTAGGGAGTCCCCTGCATCATGTGAAGGCACGCGGCCAGCATCTTGGCTGACAGAACCCTCCACTTAGGGTCGTCATTGCCGAACCTGGAAACCGCCCTGGGCTGGTCATGGTTATCCCAGAACAAGCTGTTCCATGCCCTCCCGAAAAGCTCATTCTGCCATTTGGACAAAATCCCCTTCAGCTTCGTCAAAGGCATCCTCTCATCGTTCCATTTCCCGTACTTCCCATGATCATCCACATGATCAAACTGGAACACCATATTAAGCTCATGGGTGTCAAAACCAGCATAGAAGCAGGCCTGTTCCGGCGTAACTCCGGAGGTCTCCCCTACAGTCATCAGGTCGTACTTTGACAGAACCTCCCGGTTCATCTCCCGCAGGTACTCATGCACCTTAGGTCCGTGGACGCAGTAAGGCGAATAATCCCCGTAAAGCCCCTTCACCTCCCCGTCCGGCATCTCCTCCGTCTTGGAGATCATGCTGATCACATCCATGCGGAACCCGTCAATGCCCTTCTGGCACCACCAGTTCATCATATCAAACACAGCTTTCCGCACCGTCGGATTATCCCAGTTCAGATCCGGCTGCTTTTTGGAAAACAGATGGAGATAATACTGCCCCCGCTCCTCATCAAACTGCCAGGCGCTGCCCCCAAAGCAGGCTCCCCAGTTGTTAGGCGCCGAACCGTCCTCCTTCCCGTCCCTCCAGATATAGTAGTCCCCGTAAGGATTATCCTTCCCCTTCCGGCTCTCCACAAACCACTCATGCTCATCCGACGTGTGGTTCACCACCAGGTCCATGACGATCTTAAGCCCCCTCTTATGAGCCTCCAAAAGCAGTTCGTCAAAATCCTCCATGGTCCCGAACTCCTCCATGATCGCCTGATAATCGCTGATATCATACCCATTGTCGTCATTAGGCGACTGATACACCGGCGACATCCAGATCACATCGATCCCAAGCTTTTTCAGATAATCCAGCCTGCTGATAATCCCCCTAAGATCCCCGATCCCGTCCCCATTACTGTCCAAAAAACTTCTAGGGTAAATCTGATAAACAACCGCTTCCTTCCACCAAGACGTACTCATTTTCTTACGCTCCTTTCTCAAATCCCTGTCAAAATTTCCGCCAAAGCCTGACACAATCCCCTCTCAATCCCCATAGCCTCCAGCTGCGCCAGCACCACAGGAACCCGCTTCTCCCTCATCACCAGGTCATAAAACTCATCCTTCACATCAAACTCTATCTCAGCCTGATTCAAAAACTCAAACGCGCTCTCCCACTCCTCCCGGTAGGTCATCACCGTCTTAACGCACACGCCGTCCATGTACCCGCAGCCCTCATTGTCATCCTCATACAAGGTAAATGCCCCGTCATGGATCATGTCCGTATAAATATCATACCACCTTCCCCCCGGGAAGCCACATCATCTCCTCCCTGACCCGCCCCATTTGCCGCAGAGCAAGGTCTACAAAATTCTCATGTTGCAATACAGAAGAAAATGCCAAGTCATCCATTGAAGCCACCATCCTGTTTTCATTGTTCTTCCGCGCGCACGTTTGTACTATGCCCCTCATGAGCAGGTTCTTAACTCTGTATACTATAATATACACTTTTCCTTGCAAAATCTTGCAGTATTTTCTATAATAAATAACACAATCTTGACTTTTACGTTCCGCTCACCCAAATTCCCTTAAGGAGGCCTCCCATGTATCCCGATCTGACATTAAAAGAACCCGTATCCCACGGAACCAGAAAAAACCCTCTCATGGCCATTCACTTTACCATCGGCCCCGGAACCATATACCCCAGCCATTTCTTCGTGGAGCGTCACTGGCACTCTGACATAGAGATTATCCTGGTGAGAAAAGGCGCCTACCTGTGCGAAACCAACCTGGAGACCTTCCGGCTGGAGGAGGGGCACATGGCATTTATCAACAGTGAAGAGCTGCACCAGCTCACCGGCCTTGGCCAGGACACAGTCCACGACGTCATTCTCTTCGGCCCTGACATCCTGGATTTCTCCTACCCGGATGAATGGCAGGAGCAGTGGATACGGCCGTTTTTGAACCATGACCTGGCATTTCCCCACACCCTCCTACCAGAGCATCCCGCATACGCCGGGTTCTCCCGCCTGTTTGACCGGATTCTAAAGAAAGCCCTGGACGCTAAAGAAGGCTGGTATATCCGCTGCAAACTGCTCCTTCTGGAACTCTTTGTCCTGTCGGCGGAAAGCGGGATGCTCCTGTCCGCCAGACAGCACTCTGCCCCGGGCCAGCACCGGATCCGCCATTACAAGACCATTATCTCCTACATGGAAGAGCACTTTCAGGAGCCTGTCACCCTAAAAGACCTGGCGGACGCCATCCCCTGCAACCCCCAGTACCTGTGCCGCTTCTTCAAAGAACTGGCCGGCGTCTCCCCCATCCAGTATCTCATAAACTACCGCATTGAGCGGGCCTGCGGCCTTCTGGCCAACACCTCCCTGCCCATTCTGCGTATCGCCATGGACTGCGGATTCGACAATGTAAGCTACTTTATCCGCAAATTCAAGGAGGCCAGAGGGTGTACTCCAAAAGAATTCCGGGAAACCTCCAAAATTTCCCAGGCCTTTAACCCCTGACCATCGATTCCCCCAACGACGCCACCACCATCTTAAAGACCCGCTTCATACGGGAGGATTACCCGGATATCATCGGCATCGGCGGAGACATCAATTATTCCTACTTTTTAGATTCCACCTTCTCGTCGTGGTTCTCGTCCGCGTTGTAGGACTGGCCCGGGAAACCGGTCAGATGAGGCAAATGCTCCCCGTCATAGTTTGGGGCAGCCCCCACAGCCTCAAACACGCCGTTAGAGGTCCAGGTAGCTCCTGCCACCGCATCCACGCCGTCCAGCCCGCCCTTCTCCAGTATCGCCTTCTTCAAAGGCTCTAAAGCATCCGCGCCAATCCCCGGCGTCTCCTGATCTCCGGTCAGCTTAAGATCCACAATCTTATCCCCGTCCAGAGTCACCTCCGCGGTAATGGGTCCGCCGTATCCTTCCCCTTGGCCGGTCTTCACCTCCGTCTTGGGCGCTGCCTCCGTGGCCGCTGCCGTGGTGGTCTCCTGTGCCGCCGTGGTAGCTGCTTCTGTCGCCGGAGGCGGAGTCTCCTTCTGCCCGCAGGCGGCCAGAGACGCACCTACGGTGAGCAGTATCACTGCCAGTACCTTTTTCTTCATAAAATGTACCTCACAGTATATTTTTTGGTAAATATTTTTATATCAGCCTGTCCAAGTCTTGTCAAACGTTCTTTTTATTTGTCCAAATCCTCCAAATTCATACTATTAATTTTGTATATATTCCCCATACTACGTCATATACTCTGGCCTCCATCCAATCCCAAACTCCTGCCATAAACATAGCCGCCCCTTTCGTCATCCATTTCTGGATGATTTTTATATAGTAAAAAGGGGCTGTGAAAAAATGGAGTGATTGAAAACACCATTTTTCACAGCTCCTT
>CAJUPQ010000033.1 GCA_910588505.1 uncultured Hungatella sp.
ACTCATAAATCCCTTTGATGTGTTCCCATGTTACATCGTGGCTGGGCATACCGCCCGCCCTTCCCCCTAGCACTTTAGTTCCCTTGATCATATCCCAGTTGAAATTCTCTATAGGCTGTCTGGCCACCAGGAAATTACCTGCCCGCTGGGTCAGCTGGGCGAAGTTGACGGCATAGTCCTCGGCTCCCCCGGCGTAGGTGTAGATGCTGGCCTCGGACCCCATAAAGCCGATGTCCGCATCGCCGCTGACCAGGGCTGTCATAACCTTGTCAGCTCCGGCGCCGTTTACCAGAGTGAGATCAAGGCCTTCCTCCTCAAAATACCCCAGCTCAATGGCAGCGTACTGAGGCGCGTAGAAGATGGAGTGGGCCACCTCGTTTAAGGTTACAGGGGTGAGTTTTTCGTCGTCGGTGGCGGCCTGGCAGCCGGCCAGGGCGGATGATAGGAGGGCGGCGGCTGTCATGATACATGCAAGTGATCTTTTCATGAAATGCTCCTGCATAGATTTGCTATTAGGTTATCTTATTGACAGTCTTTGAAAATGGTGCTTGTTCTGGGTGGGAAAATCAGTTGCGGGCTTTGGGCGGGGGAGGTACAATGGTTACGCTTAAGGGATTTTATGGGGCAATTTGTGGTATGTTTCTCCTAAAAAGACATATGTGGGCGTCACAATGACGAAATTGGTCAAAAACACTTGACGAATGGTAAAAATGTGACTAAACTATATGACAGCGTGTTAATGAGGCAAAGTGACCGGTAAAGGGAGCGGCAGACCCCGGGGCGGGAACGTTTGCGCCTATTGCGCAGCATAACAAAAGTAAGGGTGATCATAATGGGTAAGTATGTAGCAAAAAGGCTTGGAATGGCGCTGGTGACTATTTTTTTGGTGACCTGTCTCACATTCCTTCTGATGAACGCGGTGCCGGGCAGCCCGTGGCTGAGCGAAAAGGCCCCCTCGGAGGCCACGCTTGCGGCTCTTAATGCCAAGTATGGCATGGATAAACCGGTGCATATTCAGCTTCTTAAGTACCTTCAGAATCTGTTGAAGGGCGATTTTGGAGTATCTCTAAAGATGCAGAAAAACCGGGCGGTTTTGAGCATCATCGGTGAAATGTTTCCTGTTTCCGCAAAAGTGGGGGCCATCGCCCTGTGCTGGGCCGTGCTGGTAGGCGTGCCTCTTGGGTGTCTGGCGGCGTTTAAGAGGGGAAAACTGACGGACAGCATCCTTCGGGTGGTGTGTACCCTGGGTATTTCCATGCCCAGCTTTGTGGTGGCTTCCATCCTTTTGGTGACCTTTGCAGGAGGAATCGCGTCCTTAAAGATCTTTCCCACCATCTTTGACGCCTCGGCGGGGTGGAGGAGTTATGTGCTCCCCTGTTTTGCCTTGGGGTTTTATCCCATGTGCTACACGGCCAGGCAGACCAGGTCGGCCATGCTGGACTCTTTAAATCAGGAATTTATCAAGACGGCCAGGGCAAAGGGCCTTAAAAACAGCAAGATCATTTTTAAGCATGCTCTTAGGAACGCTCTGATCCCGGTTATCACTTACCTTGGGCCTCAGGTGGCGTTTACTCTTTGCGGCGGCTTTGTGGTGGAGAGCGTGTTCTCCATTCCCGGGCTTGGGCGGTATTTTGTCCAGTCCATTCAGAACCGGGATTACCCGGTGATCATGGGGACTACGGTGTTTCTTGCCAGCTTTATTATTTTGATGAATATGGTTGTTGACATTTTGTATAAGATTGCCGATCCCAGGATTCATCTCACGAAGGGAGGGGAGTGATCATGGCGGAGGATAAGAAGATGAAGCGGTGTCCTGTGACCCTGCAGCCGGATGTGGAGGGAATGCTTAGCTGGAATGATTTTGACGCCGATGATTTTGAAAGCGCTTCCCAGGAGGAAAAAGAAGATTTTATCCAGGAGCGGCAGAGTGTTTCCTACTGGAAGGATGCGTGGCGGAGACTGAAAAAGAATACAGTGGCCATGGTGGCTTTGGGCGTGATTATTTTCCTGGTGCTGTTTGCCTTTGTGGGGCCTTATTTGGTGCCTTACGGGTATGAGGAGTTTAACAAGGGGGCGGAGAACCTTCATCCCTTCCACTATGCCCTTGAGGACCAGAAGCGGCTGGAGGCGGAGATCGCGGCCAGGACCCAGACCGACACCATGAGCGTTGACGATATGATCGAGCAGGCCAAGGCAGAGGCAGAGGCCAAGGGGGAGAAGCTCAGCAATGTGGAGATCGCCAAGATCAGGGCTCAGGCAAAGGTAAATACCCAGAACACCAAGGAGGAGGACGCGGTGGATCCGGAGGCTCTTCTGGGGGAACTGGGGATCAAGAAAAAGCTGTTCGGGTATTCCACGGCTGAGCTGGAGAGAAAGGCGGCTGGGGAGAGCGTGTTCCCTCACGTGTTCGGAACAGATATGTACGGCAGGGATATTCTGGTCCGGGTGATGTACGGAGCCCGGGTGTCCATGAGCGTGGGCATCTGCGCGGCCATTCTGGTGCTGTGTATCGGGGCTACCTACGGGGCTGTCTCCGGGTACTGCGGCGGCAAGGTTGACGCGGTGATGCAGCGGATCGTGGAAGTGATCTACTCTGTGCCGGAGATGCTGGTGGTGCTGTTGATCGCCACGGCGCTAAAGCCCATTCTGACAGAGTATGTAAATACAGGCACAGGCCCCATAAAATCTTTTGTGGCGGTTTTGGGACCGAACCTGATTTCCATGTTTATTGCCTTTGGTATGCTCTACTGGGTGACCATGAGCCGTATTATCCGGGGGCAGGTTTTACAGTTAAAGCAACAGGAGTATGTGACCGCGGCAAAAGCCCTGGGGGCTTCCGGCGGGCGGATCATCCGCAGACATCTGATCCCAAACTGTATCGGGCAGATCGTGGTGACCACCTGTCTCCAGATCCCGTCGGCTATTTTCCTGGAGTCGTTTCTGTCTTACCTTGGGGTTGGCGTGTCCGCGCCTCTTCCCAGCCTTGGCTCTATGGCCACGGACGCGTTGAGCGGCATGTACACCTACACCTACCGTCTGATCATACCGTCCATGGTATTGAGCGTGATGATTTTGGCGTTTAACTTGTTTGGCGACGGCCTTCGGGACGCTTTGGACCCGAAGCTTAAGAAATAGGAAGGAGGAGACGGTTATGGCAGAGGGAAAAGATAAGGGAAAATTGCTGGAAGTAAAAGACCTCCATGTCTCTTTCTTCACTCCCGCGGGGGAGGTAAAGGCTGTAGGCGGCATTTCCTATGATCTGGACTACGGCGAAGTTATGGGCGTGGTGGGGGAGTCGGGCTCCGGCAAGAGCCAGGAAGCTTACTCGATCATGGGGCTTTTGCAGTCCCCGGGCAAGGTGGTAGGCGGTTCTATCACCTTTGAGGGTCAGGATGTGCTGAAGTTTTCCAAGGAGGAGATGACTTCTTTCCGCGGCAGCAAGGTGGCTATGATCTTCCAGAACCCGATGACGTGTCTGAACCCGGTGTACACCATCGGTAATCAGCTGGTGGAGGCCCTTCGGGCTCACGATAAGGAGATCTCCAGGGAGAACGCCGAGAAGCGGGCTATGGAGATGATGGAGATGGTGGGCATTAATAATGTAGAGAAGCGGATGAAGCAGTACCCTCACGAGTTTTCCGGGGGCATGAGGCAGAGAGTCATGATCGCCATGGGGCTGATATGCCATCCCCAGCTTTTGATCGCCGACGAGCCCACCACGGCTCTGGATGTGACCATTCAGGCCCAGATTTTGGAGCTTATGAAGGAGCTGCAGAAGAAGACCAAGATGGGGATTATTTTCATCACCCACAACTTAGGGGTGGTGGCGGATATCTGCGACAAGGTGTCTGTGATGTATGCGGGGAAGATCGTGGAGCAGGGGCCTGTGGACGACATTTTCTACAAGGCGGCTCACCCCTACACCCTGGGCCTTTTGCGGTCTATGCCCCGGGTGGACGCGGACAGTTATGAGCGGCTGATCCCTATAGAGGGGACGCCTGTGGATATGCTGAACCCGCCGGAGGGGTGTCCTTTTGCCCCCAGGTGTGAGCATTGCATGAAGATCTGCCTGAAAAAGATGCCTCCCTATGTGGAGGTGGGAGAGAAACACCGCTCGGCCTGCTGGCTGAGGGTTCAGGAGTATTTGAATCAGAATTCGGACGGCAGGGAGGAAGATGGCGATGAGCAGTGAGAAGAATCTCCTTGAGGTGACAAATCTTAGAAAGTATTTTCCCGTCAAGGGCGTGAAGGGCCCGGGGGTTCAGGCGGTGCAGGATGTTTCTTTCTTTATCAGGAAGGGAGAGACCTTAGGTTTGGTGGGCGAGTCGGGCTGCGGCAAGACCACCCTGGGCCGGACGGTGCTGCGGCTCTACGAGCCTACCGGGGGAAAGATCGTGTACGACGGCAACGTGCTGTATGACAATCCCCTGGGGGAGGACGGAAAGCCCCTGAAAAAGGCGGTGTCGGCCAACATGCTGCCTTACCGCAGGAAGATGCAGATCATCTTCCAGGACCCGTCGGCTTCCCTGGACCCCCGCATGACGGTTGGGGAGATTATTGGGGAGGCCATTGACATCCACAACCTGGCTGCCAGCAAGGGAGACCGGGCGGACATGATCAAGGAGCTTTTGGGGAAGGTGGGGCTGAACACAGAGCACGCCAACCGGTATCCCCACGAGTTTTCCGGCGGGCAGCAGCAGAGGGTGGGGATCGCCAGAGCCCTTGCGGTGAAGCCGGAGTTTATTGTGTGCGATGAGCCGATCTCGGCTCTGGATGTGTCCATCCAGTCCCAGGTGGTGAACATGCTGGAGGATATGCAGCAGGAGATGGGGCTGACCTACCTGTTTATTGCCCACGACCTTTCGGTTGTGCGGCATATTTCCAGCAGGATCGGGGTCATGTACCTTGGGTCCATGGTGGAACTGGGGGAGAGCTACGAATTAAATCGGAATCCTATCCATCCATATACGAAAACGCTTTTGTCCGCGGTTCCTGTGCCGGACCCCCAGCTTAGCCGCACCAGACAGAGGATCGTGCTGGAAGGCGATATCCCCAGCCCCATGAATCCCCCTAGCGGCTGCCGGTTCCATACCAGGTGTCCTTACGCCATGGAGCGGTGCAGCAAGGAGACGCCGGTGTTTAAGGAGCATGAGACAGGGCATTGGGCGGCTTGTCATTTATTAGAGGGATAGGTGGAAGCTGCCCCCAAAAAACTTAAAAAAGGTATCCCCGCCGTATTTTCAACAGGCGTTTTGATACAGGATACACCCGGCGCGTACCGCGCCAACGGGCATCCCCTCAACAGGTGGACTGCCCTCAATGAAAAAGGAGGTATGTATTATGAGAAAGACAAACAAAGTATTGTCTATGGTCCTGGTTTCTGCCATGGCGGCTTCTTTAGCGGCCTGCGGCGGTGGAAACACCACGGAACCGACTACCACGGCTGCTGCTGATTCCAGCGCGGCGGAGACTACTACAGCTGCGCCTGCAGGGGATGAGACCACTGCCGCGGCTGACAGTGGGGAGGCTTCCGGCGACTTTAACATCGCTGTATGTCTGGCTTCCGAGCCCCAGACCATTGACCCGGCGCTTAACAGCGCGGTTGACGGCGCGATTATGATCAACCACATGTTTGAGGGTCTGATCAAATGGGTAGATGACGGGGAAGGCAACGCCATGCTGGCTCCCGGCCAGGCAGAGTCCTGGGAGAAGGTAGTGAACGACGACGGAACCGTGACCTACACCTTAAAGATGCGGGACGGCATCAAGTGGTCTGACGGCAAGGATGTGACAGCTGGCGACTTTGAGTACAGCTGGAAGAGGCTGGCTACCCCGGATACAGCGGCTGATTACTGCTACATGATCGATATGGTTCAGGGCTACGGGGATATTGCCGCAGGTAAGGCTGATCCGGACACCCTGGGGATCAAGGCTATTGACGACAAGACTCTGGAGATCGTGCTCAGCTATGACTGCCCGTACTTTGAGGAGATCATGGCATTCCCGGCTACCTTCCCGGTCCGCAAGGATATGGTGGAAGGCAACGACGAGTGGACCTACGACCCGGCTTCCTATGTGGGCAACGGGCCTTACAAGATGAAAGAGTGGTCCCACAATGCTTACATTCTGGCAGAGAAGAACGCAGAGTATTATGACTATGAGAACCTTGGGCCGGAGACTATCCGCTTTACCCTCCTTGACGACGCTAACGCCATGCTGGCTGCCTACAAGAGCGGCGAGCTGCAGTTCATCGAGGAAGTTCCGACAGATGAGATCGCCAACTACTTAGCTTCCGGCGAGATGGACATCGCGGATTACATCGGAACCTACTATGTGTGCTTTAACACGGAGGACGAAGTGTTCAAGGATCCCAAGATCCGCAAGGCATTCTCCCTGGCCATTGACCGCAACTACATTGTAGAGAATGTTACCCAGACCGGCGAGGTTCCGGCTACAGGCTTTGTTCCCTCCGGCGTTTACGACGCTAAAGGGTCTGCCGGCGACGACTTCCGCACGGTTGGCGGTGAGTATTACAGCGTGGCGGCCGAGGATTATGAGAAGAACTGCGAGGAGGCAAAGGCCCTTCTGGCAGAGGCCGGCTATCCAAACGGCGAGGGCTTCCCGACCGTTGAGTACATGTACAACACCGATGACAGGCACAAAGCCATCGGCGAGGCTCTGCAGAACATGTGGCAGACCGTTCTGGGCGTTAATGTGACCCTGAATAACCAGGACTGGAACGTATTCCTGCAGACACGTAAGGACGGCGACTATCAGATCGCCCGCAACGGCTGGATCGCGGATTACAACGACCCATGCTCCTTCCTGGATATGTGGTACACCGACGGCGGCAACAATGACGCTCAGTATTCCAACAAGGAATACGACGCGTTTATCGACGCGGCAAAGGCCACATCTGTTCAGGAAGAACGTATGAAAGCGTTCCATGACGCTGAGGACCTTTTGATGGGTACAGACAGCGTCCATGCTCCGATTTACTTCTATACGCAGAAATATATGCTGGATGATTCTATTAGCGGCATGTATTATACGCCACTTGGGTATTTCTTCTTTGGGTATACCCATAAGTAATAATCTGTGGGCAGCCCTGTGATCAGGGTAAAAAAGTAAAGGATCGTGTCAAACCGGAAGAGCGGTGGGGCGCGGTCCTTTGTTTGTATTATTGAGTGAGCAAATCGAAGATTGTCGCAGAGCCAGTCAGAGAAGGACCATCCTTCCCTTCTCTAACTGGCATTACGACTATCATCGCCTTTTGCTCACTCAATATTACCGCCCCAAAAGAAAGCGGTTGACAATCCTACGGATACATGATAACGTATTGCCAGAAAACGACAGAAACAAAGACAACTTATGGGAGAAGAGAACGGAGGGAATATAAAGAACATGGAGTACAAGATCATTGTGCTGGATCTGGACGGGACGCTGACCAACCGGGACAAGGTTGTGACACCCAGGACAAAGGAGGCCCTTATGAAGGCCCAGGATATGGGGAAGATCGTGGTGCTGGCGTCGGGGCGGCCTACCCCGGGGGTTATACCTCTGGCCCGGGAGCTTAAGCTTAGGGAACACGGGGGATACATCCTGTCCTTTAACGGGGGGATGATCGTCAGCTGTAAGACAGGGGAAACGGTGTTTAGCAGTCAGCTTCCTGTAGAGATTAATGAGAAGGTCATGGATCTGGCGGCGGAGTACCGGGTGGACATCATGACCTATGAGGGGGACAAGATCATTGCCAGCAATGCCTCCTATCAGTACATAGCCCTGGAATCCAGGGTGTGCCACATGGAGGTAAAGGAGATCAGCCAGGTGGAGGATATGAAAAAGTACGTCACATTTCCCGTACCCAAATTTATCCTCACGGACGACGGGGACTATCTGGTGACCGTGGAGCCAAAGGTGAAGGCGGCTCTGGGAAAGAACTACAGCGTCTACCGGTCAGACCCCTACTATCTGGAGGTTCTCCCAAAAGGGATCGACAAGGCCAGATCCCTGGAGCGGTTTCTGGAGGTGACGGGATACAGGCGGGAGGAGATGATCGCCTGCGGGGACGGGTACAATGACCTGTCTATGATCCGGTTCGCGGGCCTGGGAGTTGCCATGGAAAACGGGGTGCTGCCGGTGCGCCAGGCGGCGGATTACATCACGCTGTCCAACAATGATGACGGGGTGGCTCATGTTGTGGAAAAATTTATGCTTTCTTTCTGACACAGGGTATGGACTTTATAAATTTACTGTGCTAAAATATCCCTTAGGATACTGAGAAGGGGAACAAAGAAATGAACAAGAAGATTAAGACAGAGGCAGTGGACCATCTGTTTGAGGCCATCCTGACACTGGACAACGCGGAGGAGTGCTACTCGTTCTTTGAGGACGTGTGTACGGTCAATGAGCTTTTGTCGCTTTCCCAGCGGTACGAGGTGGCCAGGATGCTGAGGCAGAAAAAGACATACCTGGAGATCGCGGAGAAGACAGGGGCGTCCACAGCCACCATCAGCCGGGTGAACCGGTCTTTAAATTACGGCAACGACGGGTATGACATGGTGTTTGCCAGGCTTGGCCAGGCAAAAGATAAAGAGCAGGAATAGAGGGACATAAAACGAGGCGGGCCGGGAAGCTCTTTAAGGAGACTTCCCAGCCTGCTTTGTGGTTTAGAAGGTCCGTCTGAGGCGGAAAAAACGATTGTCAACCCATTGGGAAGATGATATAATGGCACAGGATTGAAAAGGAAAGGCGTGTGGATTTACCGATGAAAAAGATGTATGTGTATCTGTCAATACTGCTCTTGGCCGGAATCGCGGCAGGAGGGTGCAAGAGCCGGGAGCCGGAAAAGGAGACTGTCCAGGAGGGACGGGAGAGGGTGGAACTTACGGTCTGGGGAGCCGAGGAGGATGAAGAGCTGTTAAAGGATATGTTCCGGTCCTTCCAGTCCCGGTACAAGGATCAGGCGGATGTTCAGATCACTTATGAGTCCCAGAGCGAGTCCCGGTGCAAGGACGCTCTGATCGCGGGGCTGGAGGACGGGGCCGACGTGTTCGCCTTTGCGGACGATCAGGTGGCGGCTCTGGCCGCGGCAGGGGCTTTGGATCCCATTGAGGAGGACGGCGATATCCGGGGATCCAGTCTGGACACAGCCGTGGACGCCGCGTCGGTGGACGGCGTGCTGTACGCCTACCCTCTGACAGCGGATAACGGCTATTTTCTCTATTACAATAAAGCGTATTTTTCGGATGAAGACATAAAGAGTCTGGAGCGGATGGTGGAAGCTGCCGGGGAGGCGGGGAAGGTGGTGGCCATGGACTGGTCCTCCGCCTGGTACGTGTATGCTTTCTTTGGCAACACAGGGCTTACGGTAGGGCTTAATGAGGACGGGATCACCAATCACTGCGACTGGAACAGTTCCGACGGACCTATCAGGGGTGTGGATGTGGCCCAGTCAATGCTGGACATTGCCGCAAGCCCGGGATTTTCCAACCGGACAGACCAGGATTTCCTGGCGGGAGTCCAGGAGGGGACCGTGATCGCCGGCGTCAGCGGCGTGTGGAACGCCGTGGCCATCCAGGAGGCGTGGGGAGATAACATGGGGGCGGCAAAGCTTCCCTCCTACACCTGCCGGGGAATGCAGGTGCAGATGGCCTCTTTCTCCGGCTGCAAGCTGGTGGGGGTCAACGCTTACTCCAGCCATCCCAAGTGGGCCCATCTTCTTGCCCAATGGATCACCAGCGAGGAAAACCAGGCCCTGCGCTTTCAGGTCCGGGGCCAGGGGCCGGCCAACGTAAATGCCGCTAACTCCCCGGATGTCCAGAAGGCCCCGGCCATCGCGGCGCTGATAGAACAGTCAGAGTATTCCCAGCTCCAGCGGGTCGGTGGGAAGTTCTGGGACCCGGTGGCGGAATTTGCCGGGAGCATGGCAGAGGGCAATCCCTCCGGCACGCCGCTTCAGGAACAGCTGGATGATATGGTGGAGGGCGTTTCGGCCCGGTAGTGGGAGGAAAGGGGGATAGAACAGGATATGAAAGGAAAAATGACGCTGCAGCAGAGGCTGTTTTTGCCGGTTCTTCTGCTGGGGGCAGTGATGGTGCTGTCCAACATCCTGGCGGTGATCAGCATCAACAATGTCAACGGAAACGCCGGGACCATCGTGAATGAGTACATGGTCAGCGAGGCAAAGCTGGATGAGATCAAACAGTCTATGATGGACCTTCACTGTCTGGCATTGTCCCACATCGTGGCCGCTGACCACAGCACCATGATCCGGCTGGTCCAGGAGATCAAGGAGGAGGAAAAGGCTCTGGATGGAAAGCTGGAAGAGTATGGGGCTTTTGTGGACCAGGAGGACGCCCCGGTCTACGCCTCTCTTCTGGACAATTATGAGCAGTTTAAGCACGCTCTGGTGTTTTTAGTCTGCGCCAGCGCGGACAGCAAGACCCAGGAGGCGTATGCTTTTGCCAACGGGGACGTGGCCAGGTCCAGTGATCTGGCAGAAGGGAACATCAACACGCTGTACCAGTCAGTGAGCCAGCGGGCCGCCGGGGCGAGGGAGCATCTTGCCATAGTCTATGTGAGCGCCATCTGTATCAGCATAGCCAGCCTTGTTATGGGGATCGTGCTGATCGTCATCGCCTTCCGCATCATCCGACGGTATGTGATCGCGCCGATCCGGGCTGCCATGGAGACGCTGCGGGGCAGCGCCAGCCGCACCAGCGGCGTGGTGGATGAGGTGCGAAAGAGGGTAAGGACCTCCGACGGCAGCGTGAAAAATCTGTCGGCCCTTACCCAGGAGTTATCCGCGGCTTTGGAGGAGGTGTCCAGCAGCGCGGCGGTCATAAGCACCAGCGCCGGGGGAACCCAGGAGGACGCCAGGATTATGGCAAAGGAGTGTACAGCCATTACAGCGTATTCTGCCGAGATGCGGGAGCGGGCCGAGATCATGGAGATGGCGGCAAAGAACAATATGGAGATGGTCCATGAGAGGACAGAGAGTATTATGGCTGTGCTGAACAAAGCCATTGAACAGAGCCGGAGCGTGGATCAGATCAACACCTTGACAAAGGATATTGTCTCCATCTCCGCCTCCACGGACCTGATCGCCATCAACGCCTCCATCGAGGCCATGCGGGCAGGAGAGGCGGGAAAAGGGTTTGCCGTGGTGGCCCAGGAGATCCGCCGTCTGGCTGACTCCTGCGGCGAGACGGCAAACCACATCCAGGAGGTCAGCGGGGTGGTTACCGGGGCTGTGGAGTATCTTTCCGCCAGCGCCCAGGAGCTGGTGGATTATCTGAGCGAGGCCATTTTGGCGCAGTTTGACCAGCTGGTGGAGTCGGGGAAGCAGTACCGGGAGGACGCCGGCTATGTGGAGCATTCCATGGACTCCTTCAACAGCCAGGCTGACAGGCTGAAAAATTCCATGGCTGAGATCGCGGACTCCATCGCCAGCATTTCCGGGGCCATCGACGGGGCGGTTTTGGGAGTGACAGGGGCGGCGGACAACACCAGAGGGCTGGTGGAGGACATGGAGGGCATTACGGCCCGCATGGACACCAACCAGGAGATTGTGGGAGAACTGCAGCGGCAGGTGGATGTGTTCGCCAACCTGTAGCAGACGAAAAAGAAATAGCCTTTTGGGCTATTTCTTTTTTTTGCCTTTTGCCGGGTATTCCTCACGGATATAGTCAATAAGATATTCCATCATCTGTTTTTTCAGGTATACGTCAAATCCAAGGGCGCAGATAAAGGAAAAGAGCCTTAGGTACTCCTGGCTGCCAGGACTTCCCGGGCTGGAGTCTACAGTTTCGTCCCCCTGTTCCTGGTCAGGGGAGAAGGTCTTCATGGAGGAGCGGTATTTTCTTATGAGATCTTCCTTTAACCGCTTCATCTGCTCTTTCTCCAGGGAGAAGATCTCCCGATAGATGTCCTCCAAAGACCATCCGGACAGATCCTCCTTCCGGGAATCTGCTTCCCTGCCCAGGCTCTGGCCCCCGAAGTGCTCCTCCGTGATGGGGGCGAACAGGGTCTCGATGTCGTGGAAGGACAGCATGTTTTTAAAATAGTAAATAAAGATCAGCAGGAGGGTGTGCTCCTTGGTGTATTTCTTCTTGTCAGGCGGCGGAAGGAGGTTGTTCTTGGCGTAGTTGTTGATCATGGTCTTGGTCAGGACCTTGTCCTCAGGGTAACGCTTGGACTTTGCCAGCCGCTCGTCCATAAATGTGGTCAGCTGGTCCATGTACAGCGGGATATCGGGGATCTGTTCTGGTTTTACGTAGTCAAGGCCATCCAGACGCGCGAAGATCTCCCGGAGCAGTTCTTCGTTTGATTTCATGCCCTCACCTCATCAGACATTAAAACGGAACAGGATCACATCCCCGTCCTGGACCACATACTCCTTACCTTCCAGACGGATAAGCCCCTTGTCCCTGGCCGCGGAGTAGGCGCCGCAGTCCAAAAGGTCCTGGTAGTTGACCACCTCGGCCCGGATAAAGCCCCGCTCAAAGTCAGAGTGGATCTTTCCCGCCGCCTGGGGCGCTTTGGTCCCTACCTTGATGGTCCAGGCTCTGGTCTCGTCCTCTCCGGAGGTTAGGAAGCTTAGAAGCCCCAGAAGGCTGTAGCTGGCCGCAATCAGCTTTTCAAGGCCTGACTCTTTCAGCCCCAGATCCTCCAAAAACATGGCCTTCTCTTCGTCGTCCAGTTCCGCGATCTCCTGCTCGATCTGGGCGCAGATCACAAATACCTGGGAACCGCTCTGGGCCGCGAACTGGCGCACAGCCTGAACGTGGCCATTGGAAGCCCCGTCGTCGGGAAGATCGTCCTCGCCTACATTGGCCGCGAAGATCACCGGCTTCCAGGTGAGAAGGTTTAAGGAGGACACGAAGGTTTCCTCATCCTCGTCCGTGCAGGGATAGGTCCTTGCCAGCTTTCCCTCCTCCAGATGGGCCCTTAAGGCCTTTAAGATCTCCACCTCTTTTGCCAGGGATTTGTCGTTGAACGCGCTTTTGGCGGTCTTGGCAATGCGGCGCTCCAAAATCTCCATATCGGAGAAGATCAGCTCCAGGTCAATGGTCTCAATATCCCTTAAGGGGTCCACGCTGCCGTCCACGTGGATCACATTAGTGTCCTCAAAGCAGCGGACCACATGAACAATGGCGTCCACCTCCCGGATGTTGGAGAGAAACTGGTTGCCCAGGCCCTCCCCCTTGGACGCTCCCTTTACAAGCCCCGCGATGTCCACAAACTCGATGACCGCGGGAGTCACTTTTTTGGAGTGGTAGAAATCCCCCAGAAGCTTCAGCCGGTGGTCAGGCACCGGCACCACCCCCACATTTGGGTCAATGGTGCAGAATGGGTAGTTGGCAGACTCGGCGCCAGCTTTGGTGAGAGAGTTAAATAATGTACTTTTGCCTACGTTGGGCAGGCCTACGATACCTAATTTCATATGCGTACCTTCCTTAAATATAATTTGTCTCCAACCGTCAGGTTGCAGACCTGCGCGCGTCAGCGTGCTTCTTTATGGTGTATGGTTAGAATTAAATCCTCATAATAGGATATCATAGAAACGGGAGAAATAAAAGAGAAAAGTTTAGTGAGCAAAGGCGGAGGTTGTCGCAAAGCCAGTCAGAGAAGGAGAGATGTCCCGTCCGGGTTCAGATATGCCAAACATTCCGATGAGCCCTTAAAGCGGGAAACGTTCGGGGTTAGGCCCTCCTGTTTCCCTGGTCTCATCTCCATGGCATAAACGCACACGAACGACCCACAGCCTTCCCCCCTCCCTGGCTTGGCTCCACGACTACCATCGCCCCCTTTGTTCACTACCCCTATAGGACATTATTTTGATCTAAATAGGGCGAAATGTCGAAAATTGGCAGAATATGTCGATTAAAACAAATTGCATTTTGGGCCGTTTAAGGGTAAAATTAATATTGGAAATGGAATGTTACACAAGGCCTTTTAGGGCGAACAAATGTTAAGGAGCATAAGGCAAGGCACCGGAGAGGAGAAAAGGCATGGAGTATTCAAAAGATGAATTAGTAAAAAAGATTGAGGCCGCCAGACTTGTTTTGGACAAGAGCATTGATGAGAGACAGGACTATGAGGAAGTCTACCAAAACAGCGTGAAACTGGACCGTCTCATCGAGGAGTACATTGATTCAGGGTATTGAACATACAACATCTAGTGTGGGGAACGGCTGTTCGCAACAAGGACAGCCGTTCTTTTTTTGTCCTTTTTTTCAAAATGCCCTTGCTATTTCACCTGGTTTGTACTAAAATCAAAGTACAAGTGGTGTAAAGTGGTATAAAGTGGTGTAAAGTGGTAAGAAAGTGGCGCATAGAGAGCAGCAGCAGGTGATCGCGTATGTTCATGGGTGAATACAATCATACGGTGGATGCAAAGGGACGTCTGATCGTTCCCTCGAAGTTCCGGGAGCAGCTTGGAGATGAATTCGTGGTTACGAAGGGTCTGGACGGCTGCCTTTTCGTGTATGAAAACACCGAGTGGAAGATCCTGGAGGAAAAGCTGAAAGCCCTGCCCCTTACCAACGCCAACGCCCGTAAGATCACCCGTTTTTTCCTGGCCGGAGCCTGCCAGTGCGAGGTGGACAAGCAGGGAAGGATCCTGCTGCCCGCGGTTCTGCGGGAATTCGCCAAGATCGAAAAGGACGCGGTCATGGTGGGTGTGGGAAACCGGATCGAGATCTGGAGCAAAGAATCCTGGATGTCAGCCAATGTCTATGACGACATGGATGAGATTGCGGAGAGCATGGAAGGACTTGGGATATGATATTTGAGCATCAGTCAGTGCTTCTTAGAGAGACCGTGGACAGTTTGATGGTAAAGCCTGAGGGCATCTATGTGGACGGGACTTTGGGGGGAGGAGGCCACGCCCTGCTGGTGTGCCAGAGGCTGGGGAAATATGGACGGCTGATCGGCATCGATCAGGATGAGGACGCCATAAAGGCTGCCACGGACCGCTTGAAGGAATACAGAGATAAAGTTACGATCGTAAAAAGCAACTATGAGAATATAAAGCAGGTGCTTTCGGACCTGGAGATCCACAAAGTGGACGGGATCTGCCTGGATCTGGGGGTGTCGTCTTACCAGCTGGATGCCCCGGAGCGGGGATTTACATACCGGGAAGACGCCCCCCTTGACATGAGGATGGACAAGAGCGGATCCCTGACAGCGGCCCAGGTGGTAAATGAGTACAGCGAGGACGCCCTTTACCGGGTCATCCGGGATTACGGGGAGGAAAAGTTCGCGAAGAACATCGCAAAGCATATTGTGAGGGCCCGCAGGGAGAAGCCGGTGGAGACCACGGACCAGCTTACCCAGATCATCAAAGCAGCCATCCCCATGAAGATGCGCGCCGCAGGCGGCCATCCCTCCAAGCGGACCTTTCAGGCCATCCGGATCGAGGTGAACCACGAGTTGGAGGCCCTGGAACATTCCATTGACGGGATGATCGATCTTTTGAACCCAGGGGGAAGGCTTAGCATCATCACCTTCCACTCCCTGGAGGACCGGATCGTCAAGACCCGGTTTCGGGAAAATGAAAACCCCTGCGTGTGTCCGCCGGATTTTCCGGTGTGCGTCTGCGGGAGGAAGAGCAAAGGCAGGGTGGTTACCAGAAAGCCGGTGGCGCCGGGACAGGAGGAACTTGAGAGGAACAAGCGGGCAAAGAGCTCAAAGCTTCGGGTCTTTGAGAGGGCGATGACCGACGGAAACAGAAGGGAGTGTTAGTATGGCAACAGCAAACAGAACTGTCCGAAGGCAGAAACGGGGCGGGAGAGTGAACGCGGGCCAGGCATATGTCCACGGCACCGCGGCGCCGAAGGTGGAGACGGGCCTGGCCCGGGAGAGGGGACAGGACAAGAGGGAGGAGAGAGTCAGACAGGAGAAGCGCCACAGGACCAGTGTACAGGTGAGAAAGAACCAGCAGAAGGCTTTGCGGATCGATTTCCCCTATCTGGTGATGCTGGTGGCAGCGTCCTGCTGCACCCTGTTTATCTGTGTCAACTATCTCCAGGCACAGACTGTCATGACCAGGCGCATGGACCGCATTGAGTCCCTGGAAAAGCAGGTGGATTCCCTGCGGGCGGAGAATGACACCCTCCAGACCAGGATCAACACATCCGTGGATCTGGACCATATCTACAAGGTAGCCACAGAGGAGCTGGGTATGGTCTACGCGGGAAAGAGCCAGGTGCGCATGTATCATCAGACAGAAAGCGAGTTCGTAAGACAGTATGAAGACATCCCAACCTACTAAAAAGAAACATAAGCGCCAGAGCCCCGAGGGGAAGGGCAGGCAGCCTCATCCCCGGGGCCCTTTGTTTACGCCTTACATGCAGCAGAAGCTGGCATTCACGGTTTTCGTGATCTTGCTGGCTTTGTTTGCATTGGTGTTTGTACTCTACAGGATTGTGAAGAATAATAATGAAGAGTACACCAAGATCGTGCTGTCCCAGCGGTCCACCTACGACAGCCGCACCATCCCCTACCGGAGAGGCGACATCGTGGACCGGAACGGCACCTACCTGGCCACCAGCGACAAGGTGTACAACCTGATCCTGGACCCGGATCAGATCTACAGCCAGGAGAGCTACTACTTAAATCCCACGGTCAACGCCCTGGTGGAGGTGTTCGGCTATGACAGGACAGAGCTTTTGGAGACTCTTCTTGACCACAAAGAGTCCATGTATCTGCGGTATGAGCGGAGGATGACGTATGAGAAAAAGGAGCAGTTCGAGGCCCTGCAGGAATCGGTGAACAAGGCAAATGCCGAGGCCGGGATCAATGACAGGATCAAAGGCGTGTGGTTTGAGGATGAGTATAAGCGGGTTTATCCCTATGAGTCCTTGGCCTGCGGTATCATCGGTTTTACCTCCGGCGACGGCAGCGTTGGCAACGGGGGCATTGAGCAGTATTACGACAGCACCCTGATCGGGGTCAACGGCCGGGAGTACGGGTACCTAAATGACGACTCCAACATGGAGACTGTGATAAAACCGGCGAAAAACGGCAGCACCGTGGTGTCTACCATTGACATTTACATCCAGCAGCTGGTGGAGAAGCGGATCGAGCAGTGGAAGGAGGATCCGGGAAGCAGGCATATCGGCATCCTGGTGATGAATCCTAACAACGGAGAGATCCTGGCTATGGCCGATGACTCCAGATATGACCTGAATAATCCCAGGGATTTAAGCGAAAATTACAGCCAAGAGGAGATCGACGCCATGACGGACCAGGAGAAGGTGGATGCCTTAAGCCGGATGTGGCGTAATTTCTGCGTCAGCGACACCTTTGAGCCCGGCTCCCCGGCAAAGGTGCTGACTGTGGCCACAGGTCTGGAGGAGAATGTGTTCCAGACAAGCACCCATTTTAACTGCGACGGGTTTGAGTATATTGAGCCTTATAAGATCAGATGCACTGCCTACGAAAAGGGAGGCCACGGCGATCTGTCGGTGGAGGAGACCATCATCGTGTCCTGCAATGACGCCATGATGCAGATGGCCGCCATGGCGGGAAAGACCACATTTAAGAAGTATCAGGACCTGTTTAACATCGGCGCGAAGACAGGGATCGACCTTCCCGGGGAGGCGGACGCGGCCCCCCTGGTGTACAAGGTGGAAAATATGGACCCTGCCAGCCTTGCCACCAACGGGTTTGGGCAGAACTTTAACTGCACCATGGTGCAGATGGCCGCGGCTTTTGCCTCGGTGATCAACGGCGGCTCCTACTATGAGCCCCATGTGGTAAAGCAGGTGATCAACGAGAACGGAGCCGTCACCAGCAAGAATGACGGCGTTCTGGTGCGGGAGACCGTGTCAGACGCCACCAGCCGCTTTATGCGGGAGGCCCTAAGGCGGACTGTGGCCGAGGGGACGGGCAAGGCGGCCCAGGTGGAAGGATACGATGTAGGCGGAAAGACGGGGACCGCGGAGAAGGTAGGGCGGAACAAGGAGGACTATGTGGTGTCCTTCTGCGGCTTTGCCCCCACGGACCACCCCCAGGTGCTGGTGTACGTGGTTATTGATGAGCCCAATGTGGAAAAGCAGGCCAGCAGCTCCTATGCCAGCAGGGTATTTTCCCAGGTTATGGGGGATATTCTTCCTTATCTTAATGTATTTCCCGAGACAGAGGATGAGGAGGATACTCTGACCCAGGAGGAGATGCTGGAAAATGAGGGAGTCCATGAAAATGAGGGGGACCCGGAGGCAGAGACACAAGAACAGGAACCTGTCTATGAGACGGATGAGAACGCGCCTCCAGAGGAGACGGGGGAGGACGGAACGGTGATTCCGTCGGATCTTCCCTACCTTCCGGCAGGGGAGGAGGAGAGCGCCCAGGAGTCTCTTCCGGCAGCGGAGAGTTCATCCGCCCGGACCGGGGAAGAAAGTCAGGCGGAAAGCTCTTCAGGGGAAGAGTCAGGCCCGGCGGGATCGTCAGGGACCGGAACAGAGTCAAGGGCGGCGGAGTCGTCGGGAACCAGGACAGAGTCAGGGACCACGCCCGCGGCGACGAGGGCAGCTCCTGAACAGGGCGGCGCTTCGGGAGGACAGCCTGCGGGATAAGGCATATTTTCGAAACAATCTCATATATTATATCAATGTTTCTGTGTGGCGAGGGCCTATGATCCAGAGCAAATCCCATCACAGAGGAAAAATGGCCGCGGTGTGGCTGGTGTCCAGCCTTTTGATGGCAGGCCTTATGGGACGTCTGGTGTATCTCATGATCTTCCGGTCCGAACACTACAGCCAGATGGCGGAGGACCTCCACCAGAGGGAGAGGACCATCAAGGCCGCCAGAGGACAGATCCTGGACAGAAACGGCACGGTGATCGCCACCAACCGAACCGTGTGTACCATATCCGTGATCCATAACCAGATCACGGACAAAGATCAGGTGGCAGAGACCTTGTCCCGGACATTAGGCCTGGCGGAGGATGAGGTGAGAAAGAAGGTGGAGAAATACAGCGCCAGGGAGATCGTGGCGGTCAATGTGGATAAAGAGCTGGGGGACGCCATAAGAAACTGTCATCTTGACGGCGTGAAGGTGGATGAGGACTACAGGCGGTATTACCCTTACGGAAGCCTGGCCTCCAAGGTTTTGGGCTTTACGGGAGGCGACAACCAGGGCATCATCGGCCTTGAAGTGGTGTACGAGGAGTGGTTAAAAGGCAAAAACGGCCTGATTCTCACCCAGGCCGACGCGGCGGGGGTGGAGATCGACAACGCCTTTGAGGACCGGGTGGAGCCGGTGGCGGGGGCAGATCTGACCATCAGCCTGGATGTGAACATCCAGACCTACGCCCAGCAGGCGGCCTTAAAGGTGATGGAGGAGAAGGGGGCCAAGCGGGTGTCCATGATCGTCATGAATCCCCGGAACGGGGAGATTCTGGCTATGGTCAATGTGCCGGAGTTTGACTTAAACGACCCCTTTACCCTCAATGTGGAGCCCCAGGAAGGGACGGCGGCCTCTAAGCAGGAGCTGTTAAACCAGATGTGGAGAAACCCCAGCATCAACGATACCTACGAGCCAGGCTCCACCTTTAAGATCATCACCGCCGCCGCGGGGTTGGAGGCGGGAGTCGTAAGGCTGGAGGACCGGTTTTCCTGTCCCGGGTTTCGGATCGTGGAGGACCGGAAGATCCGGTGCCATAAGGTGGGAGGCCACGGGGCGGAGGATTTCCTCCAGGGCGCCATGAACTCCTGCAACCCGGTGTTTATTGATGTGGGACAGCGGCTGGGCGTGGACCAGTATTACCACTACTTTACCCAGTTCGGCCTTCTGGGAAAGACAGGCATCGACCTTCCCGGGGAGGCGTCCACCATCATGCACAAGAAGGAGAACATGGGGCTGGTGGAATTAGCCACCGTGTCCTTTGGCCAGTCCTTTCAGATCACGCCTCTGCAGCTGATCACCACCGCGGCCTCCATTGTAAACGGCGGAAACCGGGTGACGCCCCACTTCGGCGTCCGGGCCGTGTCGTCAGACGGGGAGATGGTGAGAAAATTTTCCTACCCGGTGAGGGAGGGCGTGGTGTCGGCGCAGACCAGCGAGACCATGCGCTACATCCTGGAACATGTGGTGTCCGAGGGCAGCGGAAAGAAGGCGGCTCTGGAAGGATACCGCATCGGCGGAAAGACCGCCACGTCGGAGAAACTGCCAAGAAGCCTGAAAAAGTACATCTCAAGCTTTGTGGGGTTCGCCCCGGCAGACGATCCACAGGTCATAGCCCTGGTCACCATCGACGAGCCTGTGGGGATCTACTACGGAGGAACCATCGCCGCCCCGGTGATCGCGGATCTGTTTCAAAATATTTTGCCATATCTGGGAATAAATGCAGAAATTATGGACTGATTATTCCCGCAAAAAGACATATACTATTGAGGTATACATAAGAATTTGAGGTGCGATATGATTAATGAAACCATACTTGCGATTATCATCGCCTTTGCCATCAGCGCGGTCCTGTGTCCTATTGTGATCCCCTTTCTGCACAAGCTGAAGTTCGGCCAGCAGGTTCGGGATGACGGCCCGCAGACTCATCTGAAAAAAGCGGGAACGCCTACCATGGGCGGCCTGATCATACTGAGCAGTATTATCATCACGTCCATGTTTTATCTTTGGGATTATCCAAAGATGATCCCTGTGTTGTTTGTCACGGTGGGATTTGGCATCATCGGCTTTCTGGATGATTACATCAAGATCGTCATGAAGCGGTCCGAGGGGCTGAAGCCTATGCAGAAGCTTTTGGGGCAGATCATCATCACAGGGGTGTTTACCTACTACCTGGTCAATTCCGGGGAGGTGAAGACAGCGGCGCTGATCCCCTTCACAGGAGGATTTGATCACGGCTATTTTGTGCAGTTCGGCATCCTTTACGTGCCTTTCGTGTTTGTGGTCATGCTGGGCACGGACAACGGGGTGAACTTTACGGACGGCTTAGACGGCCTGTGTACCAGCGTTACCATCCTGGTAGCCACGTTTCTGACCATCATCGCCCTGGGGGAGAAAAGCGGCATCAGCCCTATAACCGGGGCGGTGGTGGGAAGCCTTCTCGGGTTTCTCCTCTTTAATGTATACCCGGCCAAGGTGTTTATGGGGGATACAGGTTCCCTGGCCCTGGGGGGATTTGTGGCTTCCAGCGCGTGCATGATGCAGATCCCTCTGTTTATCCCCATCATCGGCCTGATCTACCTGGTGGAGGTGTTATCTGTGATGATCCAGGTGACTTATTTTAAGAAGACAGGGGGAAAAAGGGTCTTTAAGATGGCTCCCATCCATCACCATTTTGAACTGTGTGGATGGTCCGAGACCCGGGTGGTGGCAGTATTTTCCATCATCACAGCCATGCTTTGTTTGATTGCGTACTTAGGATTGTAGGAGGAAGAGAGATGAGCCGGAGTCAGAAAGTGCTGGTGGCGGGGACGGGAATCAGTGGGATCTCGTCCGCAAGGCTTCTTCTGGATAAGGGCGGCGAGGTGATCCTTTATGACGGGAACGCCGGCCTGGATGCCCAGGAGATACGTAAGAAATTTGAGGAAGACGCAAAGATAACTATTCTGCTGGGGAAGCTGGAGCGGCAGGATCTGGCGGGGGTGGAGCTGTGCATCATCAGCCCGGGGATCTCCCTGGAAGCTCCCTTTGTGGCGGTGCTGGACGCTGCCCGGATTCCCATATGGGGGGAGATCCAGCTGGCGTACCAGTGCTCCAGAGGCCGTCTGGCAGCCATAACAGGCACCAACGGGAAGACCACCACCACAGCCCTGGTGGGGGAGATCATGAAATCCAAGTTTGAGGACGTGTATGTGGTGGGCAATATTGGCATCCCCTACACCCAGATCGCCCTTGACACAAAGAGCGACAGCGTGACCGTGGCCGAGGTTTCCAGCTTCCAGCTGGAGACCATCATGGATTTTCGGCCTGATGTCAGCGCTATCTTAAACATCACTCCGGACCATTTAAACCGCCACCACACTATGGAGAACTATATCGCGGTTAAGGAGAGCATCACCATGAACCAGACAGAAAGCGACCTGTGCGTCCTGAATTACGACGACCCGGTGCTGCGGGCCTTCGGATCGCCGGAAAATGAGGGGCGAAGGTGCCGGGTTATGTTCTTTAGCAGCCGCCAGGCCCTGTCCGAGGGGTATTACCTGGACGGGGATGTGATCTGCTTTGCCCACAACGGCCGGGTTACGGAGCTTTTGAATGTGAAGGAATTAAATCTTCTGGGCCGGCATAATTATGAAAATGTGATGGCGGCCATTGCCGTCAGTTCCGCCATGGGCGTGTCCATGGACCGGATAAGGCGGGCGGTGAAGGACTTTCAGGCGGTGGAGCACAGGATCGAGTTTGTCCTTGAGCGGTCAGGGGTGAGATACTACAATGACTCCAAGGGCACTAACCCGGATGCTGCCATCCAGGCCATCCGGGCCATGAAGGGGCCCACCCTGCTGATCGCCGGCGGGTATGACAAGGAAGCCCGATATGATGAGTGGGTAAATGAGTTTGAGGGCAGGGTCAAGTACCTGGTGCTCATCGGTCAGACCAGGGATAAGATCTCGGAGTGCGCCAAGGCCCATGGGTTTACGGACATCATGTACGCGGAGGACATGTCCGAGGCTGTCAGCGTCTGTGCCTCCTATGCCAACATGGGCGACAACGTGCTGCTTTCCCCGGCCTGTGCCAGCTGGGGCATGTTTAAGGATTATGAGGAGCGGGGCAGGATCTTTAAAGAGTGCGTGAGAAATCTCTAGTATACGGTTGCACTAGGGGTATGACGGGCGTAGAGGGAGGAGGCTGTTTTGCCGAAAAAAAAGAAAAAGAAACTAAGGCGTTTTTATGATTACAGCCTTCTGTTTACCATTGTATTCCTTACGATCTTCGGTTTGGTGATGATCTACAGCAGCAGTTCCTACATGGCCCAGATTAATTATAAGGGCAACGCGGGATATTTTATGACCAGACAGGCGGGGATCGCCCTGGCGGGATTTTTCCTTATGATCATGATATCCAGGATGGATTATCACTGGTACGCCCGGTTTTCCAACCTGGCGATCCTGGTGTCCTGGGGGCTGATGATCGCCGTGAGCCTGTTTGGAAGGGAAGTAAATGGAAAGAGGCGGTGGCTGGGCGTTGGCAGCGCCAGTTTTCAGCCTACGGAGTTGGTGAAGATCACGGTCATCGTGGCCATGGCCGCCCTGATCACCAGGATCGGCAGGGACGTGGACCGGATGGCAGGGGTGGCCAGGGCCGTCCTGATCACTGTGCCTCTTGCGGTCATCGTGGCGGCCAACAACTTAAGTTCCGGGATCATCATCGTGGGCATCGGCTTTGTGATGATGTTCGTTGCCAGCAAAAAGCAGGCGCCCTACATTCTGTGTGTAGTGGCGGCGGCGGTGGTGCTGATCTTTGCGGGACCTATCGGCCACGCCCTGACAGCCATCAAGATCTTGCAGCCCTACCAGCTGACCAGGATCAATGTGTGGCTGAACCCGGAGGCCTACCCCACCACGGGCGGGTATCAGGTGCTCCAGGGACTTTACGCCATCGGTTCCGGCGGGCTGTTCGGCAAAGGGCTGGGGGAAAGCATTCAGAAGCTTGGGTTTGTGCCTGAGTCCCAGAACGACATGATTTTTGCCATTATCTGCGAGGAGCTGGGGCTGTTTGGGGCCGTGCTGGTGATCCTACTCTTTGTGTTTATGATCTACCGCTTTCTGCTGATCGCGGGCAACGCTCCGGATCTGTTCGGAGCCATGCTGGTGGTGGGGGTTATGGCCCACATTGCCATCCAGGTGATCTTAAATATCGCGGTGGTCACCAACACTATTCCCAACACAGGCATCACTCTGCCGTTTATCAGCTACGGGGGAACTTCGGTTTTGTTTTTGATGATCGAGATGGGGATGGTGTTAAGCGTGTCCAATCAGATCAAGCTGGAGCGGTAGCCGGAGCCGGGAAAAGAGGGTTTTGGGCCGCGGAAACATACAACAGACAGGTAGGGCTTACATAGGATGGTATATAGGATGCTCAAGAAGGGAGCAGGTTGTCTGTGATTATAGTCCAGGGTTACTATCCGCTAAAAGGTGAGATTGAGATCCAGGGGTCGAAAAATGCGGCGCTTCCCATGATGGCGGCGGCGCTCCTCCATAAAGGCACCACGGTTTTGGACCATGTCCCCATGATACAGGACGTTTTCTGTATGATGGGGATATTGGAGTCTCTGGGATGTGTCTTATGCCTAAAAGACCACAGGCTGACCGTTGACGCCAGTGAGGTTTCATCGATGCAAATCCCCAGAGACCGGGGCAGAGCCATGCGATCCTCCATCGTGGTCCTGGGCGCTTTGCTGGGGCGGCGCGGGGAAGGGGAGGCCTACTACCCGGGGGGATGTTCCATCGGCAGCAGACCTATTGATCTGCACCTGGCGGCTTTTCAGAGGATGGGAGTGGAGATCCGGGAAGAGAACGATATGATACGGGCCGAGGCCGGAACCCTTAAGGGGGCGGACATCACTCTTTCCTACCCAAGCGTAGGCGCCACGGAGAACGTGATCCTGGCGGCGGTGAAGGCAGAAGGGCGCACGGTCTTAAAGGGTGCCGCAAGGGAACCGGAGATCGACGCCCTGTGTGGGATGCTAAAGGCCATGGGGGCAAAGATCCGGGGCGTGGGCAGCGACTGCCTGGTCATAGACGGGGTAGAAGAACTTCGGGACGCGTCGTATCAGGTGCCGGGAGACCGGATCGTCACCGGGACTTATCTCTTCGCGGTCATGGCTGCCGGGGGAGAGGCGGTCCTAAAAAAAGGGAGCCCGGAGAGCTTAGGCTGCGTTCTGGACACCATGAGAGCCATGGGGGCCAATGTCAGGGTGGAGGGAGATACGGTCTCCATTGCCATGACAGGGCGGCCCAAGGCGGTGTCCATCACCACAAGCCCCCACCCCGGCTTCCCCACGGATCTGCAGTCCGTGGCCATGGCGGTTATGGCTGTGGGGGAGGGCCAGGGGTATTTGAAGGAAACGGTATTTGAGGGAAGATTTGCCACCGCAAAACAATTGCATAAAATGGGCGCAGAGATTATAATAGAAGGAAGCGAGGCCCGGGTCACCGGAAAGGGGTTCCTGAAAGGGGCCAGGGTCAGGGCCTGCGATCTGCGCAGCGGGGCGGCCCTGGCGGTGGCGGGGCTTCGGGCAGAAGGTGACACTATGATCACGGATTGCTGCCATATCTTTCGGGGGTATGAGGACATCTGCGGGGATTTACGAAATCTTGGGGGCAGGATACGGAGAGAATCATGAAGAAATTTAAGATAAAAAGGCCAAGGGCCGCGCTCCTGATCCTTGGGGCCGTGGTGGCTCTTGGAATCGGCGCCATGTCCATGAATATCAAGCAGATCAGGGTCAGCGGCAACAACCGCTATACCGGTGAGGAGCTGGTGGATATGATCTTTAAGACCAAGGCGGACAGAAATACCTTGTACTGTTACGGGAAGGATAAGCTGACACAGCACCAGCAGATTCCCTTTGTGGAGGATTATCAGCTGGTGTTTCGGGGGCCTTTTGAGGTGGAGATCATTGTCCATGAGAAGAGCGTGGTGGGATATGTGACTTACATGAGCAGCTGCATGTACTTTGACAAGGACGGTATCATCGTGGAGAGCGCAAACAGGGAGGTGGAGGGTATTCCCCGGGTGGAGGGGCTGGACTTTGGCCAGATCGTGCTGCATAAGCCCCTCCCTGTGGCTGACGAGGCTATCTTCGGCCAGATCCTGATCCTGACCCAGGTGCTGTCTACCTATGACCTGAAGGTAAGCCGCATACAGTATGACAGAAAGGGGGACGCGACGCTTTACATGGATGATCTTGAGGTGGTGCTGGGGGACAAGTCCAACATCGACGGGAAGATCCTTCGGCTGTCCAACATGCTGCCAGAGCTTCAGGGACTTAAGGGAACCCTGTATCTTGACACCTATGACCCGTCCAATAATCAGATGGCGTACACCTTTAAAAAGAAGTCATGAAAAGTTGAAAAAAACAGTTGATATTTTAGTGGAAATAAAATATAGTATTAGGTAGGTTTGTTTATGCCCCGGCCACATGAGGGATTGGGTCTACATAGGGAAAAGCAGAGATTATCCATAGGTTGAAGGAGGAAATATCTTGTTAGAGATTAAGATAAACGAGGCCGAGAATACGGCACGGATCATAGTAGTCGGCGTAGGCGGCGCTGGGAATAACGCGGTGAACCGCATGATTGACGAGAATATCGCGGGAGTTGAGTTTATCGGGGTCAACACGGACAAGCAGGCCCTGGGCTTCTGCAAAGCTCCCACAGCCATGCAGATCGGCGAGAAGCTTACCAAGGGACTTGGAGCCGGGGCAAGGCCGGATATCGGCGAGAAGGCGGCGGAGGAGAGTTCTGAGGAGTTGGCCCAGGCGCTGAAAGGGGCGGACATGGTGTTCGTCACCTGCGGCATGGGAGGCGGTACCGGAACCGGG
Source organism: uncultured Hungatella sp. (assembly GCA_910588505.1). Taxonomy (GTDB): domain Bacteria; phylum Bacillota; class Clostridia; order Lachnospirales; family Lachnospiraceae; genus UBA3402. The sequence goes on from CAJUPQ010000033.1 coordinate 26,516, forward strand.
GCCGCGCCTGTGGTGGCCCGCCTTGCCAAGGATATGGGCATCCTCACTGTGGGCGTGGTGACCAAGCCCTTTAAGTTCGAGGCCAGAACCCGTATGACCAACGCCCTCCAGGGGATCGAGCGGCTGAAAGAGAGCGTTGACACCCTGATCGTCATCCCCAACGACAAGCTTTTAGAGATCGTGGACCGCAGGACCACCATGCCCGACGCCTTAAAGAAGGCGGACGAGGTGCTGCAGCAGGCAGTCCAGGGGATCACGGACCTGATCAATGTGCCGGGCCTGATCAACCTGGATTTCGCGGATGTGCAGACGGTTATGATCGACAAGGGGATCGCACACATCGGCATCGGCAGGGCAAAGGGGGACGAGAAGGCCCTGGAGGCTGTAAAGCAGGCTGTGTCCAGCCCCCTTTTGGAGACCACCATCGAGGGAGCTTCCCATGTGATCATCAATATCTCGGGGGATATCAGCCTGATCGAGGCCAACGAGGCAGCCAGCTTTGTCCAGGATATGGCGGGGGAAGAGGCCAACATCATCTTTGGTGCCATGTACGACGAGAGCGCCCAGGACGAGGCGGTGATCACGGTCATCGCCACAGGTTTGGACGGCCATGTGCCCTCTGCGGGGACAGGGGTGTCCGGAGCCATGTCAGGGTTTAATACCTTTAACCGTCAGAAAGCCCAGTCCGAGGCAGCGGCCACAGCCCAGGGGCCGGCCCAGGGATATAACACAGGGCGTCCCGTGGTTCCCCAGGGACAGGGACAGCCGCCTCTCCGCGCCGTGCCGGGGGGAAATCAGAGACAGATGCCGCCTCAGGGTGGAGTTGTGGGCATGGGAGGACAGCAGCAGCAGACTCAGAACCCCATACCGCCTCAGCAGGGAACTCCCTACAGGCCTAATGTGAATGTGAAAGACATCAGCATCCCTGACTTTTTGAGAAATAATAATAACAGAAGATAAGAGAGGATCAGAATTTCTGAGAAAAAAGGATATCATAGAGCACCGGGACAGTCCGGGTGTTTTATGATGTCCTTTTTGTGTTCTCCGACTTATCCGAAGACAAAGTGTGTGGGAGGCTGATGGCTGTCGGCAAAGTCAAAAGCCTGCCGGATGTTCTCCTGGATGGTCAGCTCATCTAACCTGCACAGGATCCCCATGTGGTAGAGATGGTAGTAGCAATACTCATCTATGGTCATAGCGCCGGGGTTCTCGTGAAAACAGGCGTAGAGCTGGACCCTGGCCCCCATGTCTATGGGGACTTTGATCTGCAGGTCCTTTACGTCGTAGGATTTGTGGAAATCCTGGGACACCTGCTCATAGATCCGGGACACTGTGTCGATCTTGTGGTTCATCCACTGCCGCTGGTATAACATGGAGAAAAGGAGTCCATATGAAGATGAGGGGGTTGAAATCTGCCTTACAGGTAAGAAGCTGACCGAGGAGACAGAGATAGAGGCTGCGGAGATCGCCCTTAAGAACGCCATCCCTCTGGCCATAAACGATTATAAGATTGATATGGCCAAAGTTATGGTGCGGAGATTTTTTGAATTTTAAATAGAGAATCCACTTTGCGGTATATTTGGCCCTCATTCGGTCTAGAGGATGGAGGGGAAACATGGATCAGAAGCTGGTGCTTAAGTACAGCGAAAAGCAGGAGCTTAGGGGGACTCTGGAGGATTTTCAGGGCATGTCCAGAGTTCAGGAGCCGGGGTGCGGAGACGGCACTGAATAAGCCGGTGATGGAGGCGTATCTTATTGACGCAGACAGGTTGAGCAAAGGGCTCGGTGGGCTGCAAAAGGAGAGCATGCACTGCGCCATGATGGCGGAGATCTGCCTGAAAAAAGCGATTAAGGATTATGTCTCGAAAAGGAGACAGGTCCGTTGAGATGTGATTTAGCCCGGGAAGGTCTTTTCCCGTGCTTAAATATAACCTTTATCTAAATAACCTCTGTCGTTTTCTGACAGATCTTCTCGATAATTTTTTTTTTAGGATTTCCCTGTTTCTGACAAATTTCACAGTCATAATTTTCTATAATAGACATGCAAGCGGTTACGGCATAAAGGTTACGGCAAGCGGTTGCCGCCGGTAACAGTTCAGACAGGTCTGCGCGTTTACCGCGCTGACCGTGGGAAAATGTAATGGCAGCAGGCATCCGGCCCATCGCCAAAGGAAATTTTGATTGGCGGGATGCGTAACAGTTCAAGGGTTATCTGAACTGTTACTGCCGCCGGGCAGGAGGTGAGAACAGGTGCGTGGATCTTGACCTGTACATAGATGTTATTTTTTTTGTGAATTTTTTTATGGATCTGCTTTTGCTTATCCTGTTAAAGAGGGTCCTGAGAAAAAAGGTTTCATGGGGCCGTCTTGGGGCCGGGGCGGTTCTGGGCGGCTTTTTGGGCTGTCTGGAGGTTTGGGGTTTGACCGTCCCGGGATTTCTTTTTGCCCTTATTTCCCTTATAGAGGCTTGTCTTTTAGTACTTGTGGTCTTTGGCTGGAGGGGGATTCGGGAACTTGTGAAGGAGACCATAACCCTTTTTATCCTTGCAGTCATGGCAGGCGGGGTTATGGAGATGATCCTTGGCTATACCAGGGCGGGGTTTTATGCCATGAATGTCCTTGGGGGGAATGAAGGATATGTTTTGCCGCTGCTGGGGTGGATTTTTCTGGCTGCCGGGGTCTTTTTTCTGGTTCAGGGATTGTGGCAGCTGGGGGATGAGATACGCAGGGAGAGAAAGAATCTCTATGCCCTGACCCTAAGGGACGGGGATGTGGCGGTTGACGTGACGGGATACCTGGATACGGGAAACTGTCTGCAAGAACCCGGAAGCGGGGAAGGGGTACATATTGTGACAAAACAGGTTTTTGATATGTTTCAGGATTCAAAGGGGGAGAGGGCCCTGATCCCCTATCACACCATCGGCAATCCCGGCGGCGTGATGGAGGGGGTCAGGATCGAGATGATGGAGATCGCGGGTCTTCGGGGAAAAGCGAGGATCAAGGGTCCATGGATCGCCGGGGCGCCTTACGGGCTTTCGAAAAAGGAGACGTACCAGGTGCTGCTTTACGGAGAAACTGCTGTCAGGGAGGACAAAAAAGGAGGAATTGCAAGTGGTCATTAAAGTATCCATACCAAATCGTTTTCAGTTTAAAACCGTACCCAGCTTTCGCACCATGCTGTTTCAGCGGGAGGGCGAGGTACACTACATCGGCGGGGCGGACATCCTGCCGGCGCCTCTGGACAATGAGGAGGAGGCCAGGCTGATCGAAAAGCTGGGAACGGAGGAGGAAGGGGAAGCCAGATCGGCGCTGATTGAACATAATCTCCGCCTGGTGGTGTACATTGCCAAGAAATTTGACAATACCAGCGTGGGAGTGGAGGATCTGATCTCCATTGGCACCATCGGGCTTATTAAGGCTATCAATACATTTAACCCGGGTAAGAATATTAAGCTGGCCACTTACGCGTCCAGGTGTATTGAAAATGAGATCCTTATGTATTTAAGGAGAAACAACAAGACCAAGATGGAGGTATCTATCGACGAGCCTCTGAATGTGGACTGGGACGGGAATGAGCTGCTGTTGTCTGATATTTTGGGGACGGAGGAGGATGTGATCTACCGGGATCTGGAGTATGAGACGGAGAAGGACCTTTTAAACCTGGCCATCAGCTGCCTAAGCCCCAGGGAGAAAAAGATCGTGGAGCTTCGCTACGGACTGAACAGCGAGGACGGGGAGGAGATGACCCAGAAGGAGGTGGCGGATCTTCTGGGGATCTCCCAGTCCTATATCTCCAGGCTGGAGAAGAAGATCATGAAGAGATTGAAAAAAGAGATCGTCAGATTCGAGTGAGAACGGTTGAAATATTGACAGACATATGGTAAAATGATGGTATTAAAATCTGGAAACTTTTTTAATATTATGACAAATGACGAAGGAGGTACGGCATGAAATTAATGTTCATCGGCGCGGACCATGAGGTGACGGGAAGCTGCCATTATGTGGAGTGCGGGGATACGAAGCTGGTAGTGGATTATGGCATGGAGCAGGGGATCAACCGGTATGAGAACGCGGACCTGCCTGTGGACTGCGGGGATCTTGACTATGTTCTTTTGACTCACGCCCATATTGACCATGCGGGGCTTATCCCTCTTCTGTATGCCAGAGGGTTTCGGGGAGAGATCGTGACCACCCACGCCACCGGGGATCTGTGTCAGATCATGCTGCGGGATTCGGCCCACATTCAGGAGATGGAGGCGGAGTGGAAAAACCGGAAGGCCAGGCGGGCCGGAAAACCGGAGGTGACTCCTGTGTACACCATGGAGGATGCCCAGGGGGCTTTAAGCCATCTGACGACCTTTGACTACGGGGAGATGGTAAAGCTGAACGACGACATTACCATCCGGTTTACGGACGCGGGCCATCTTCTGGGGTCGGCTTCTATCGAGGTGTGGTGCCATGAGGGGGACGTGGTGAAGAAGATCGTGTTCTCCGGGGATATCGGCAACACGGGTAAGCCTCTGACCAGGGATCCTGACTACATCGAGGAGGCGGATTATGTGGTCATGGAGTGTACTTACGGGAACCGGGAGCATGACGCGGTCATGGGCCATATTGACGAGCTGGCCCGCATTATCCAGACTACCCTGGACCGGGGCGGCAATGTGGTGATTCCGGCTTTTGCCGTGGGGCGCACTCAGGAACTTTTGTATTTTATCAAGAAGATCAAGGAGGAGCACCGGATCTTTGGCCATGAGGGCTTTGAGGTGTATGTGGACAGTCCTCTGGCAGTGGAGGCCACCAATATTTTCAAGAAAAATCTGCTGCAGTGTTTTGACGACGAGACCAGGGAACTGGTGAAACAGGGCATTAACCCCATTGAGTTTCAGGGGCTGAAGCTTTCCGTTACCAGCGAGGAGTCAAAGGCCATTAATTTTACCTCCAACCCCAAGGTCATCATCTCTGCCTCCGGCATGTGCGACGCCGGGCGGATCCGGCATCATTTAAAACATAACCTGTGGTATCCGGAGAGCTCCATCGTGTTCGCGGGGTATCAGGCAGAGGCCACTCTGGGGCGCAGCCTGATCGACGGAGCCGCCACGGTGAAGCTGTTCGGGGAGACCATCGACGTCAGGGCTCATATTGAGATAATCCAGGGACTGAGCAGCCACGCGGACGTCCACGGCCTGCTGAAATGGATCGGGGCGTTTAAGAAGAAGCCGGAGATGGTCTTTGCGGTTCATGGGGACGACGCGGTGTGCGATATCTTCGCGGAGCGGCTGACAAAGGAGATGGGCCTGATTGCATCCGCGCCTTTTAGCGGATCGGTGTTTGATCTGGCAAGCGGGCAGTGGGCAGAGCGGACCGAGGGCGTTCCGGTTGCCAAGGTTACGCCGGCCAGGAAGAGGGCCGACTCTGTATTTGCCCGTCTGGTGGCTGCCGGGGAGCGGCTTGCCAGGGTTATTCTCCACAACGAGGGAGGAGCCAACAAGGATCTTGCCAGGTTTGCGGATCAGATCCATGCGCTGTGCGACAAGTGGGACAGATAGGGACGCCGGAGGTTTTTCGTGTAACCTTTCTGTGTAATGTTTAATTAAATCTTACAATATATTACTAATTTTGTATGCCTATTCCATTTGAAGCCGGATTGTGATATGTTAAGGTTATCACAGAATAAAGGAATGATCCCCATGAGGAATAGAGGAGTCGTGATCTCGCTGGCAGCTATGGTGCTTATTGGAACGATGATCACAAAAGGGACCTATAATTTCATAGAGAAAAACAGCGGCGGCAGTACGGCCCAGGTTACGGCGGCTGCCCTGGATGGGGCAGGAGAAGCCCTGGTCCAGGCGGCGCCTCTTGGGGCAGAGGAGGCGGGACAGGAGCCGGCTTTTGATATGGGGGAGGCCGGGGAAGGAAGCCCTGGCGACCTGGAGGAGGGCGTCAAAGAGGAAGACCATATGCCGGGCCCCATGGCAGACAGCGGGGAAGGCGTCAAAGAGGACGCCGCTGTTTTGGCAGAGGGAGCCATGGCCCAGGCGTTGTCTTTGGAGGAGCAGGAGACCCAGGCGGAGCGGTCTCTTCTGGATACCGGGAAGACGTCAGGGGAACAGCCCCTGGAGATGGAAGCCGGGGAGGAGGACTGGGATTCACAGTCTTACTATGTGAAGCGGCTGGATGACCTGGACAGCCAGATCAAAAAGAGCCGGGAAAAGCAGCCGGAGGCTAATGTGAACAGTTCGGTGAAGTCCGCGGCGTCCAATGAGCTGAAATTGTGGGACAGCGAGCTGAATGATATTTATAATGGGATTTTAAAGACGCTGGACAAGGAGGAGTCCCAGGCCCTGGTGAAGGAGGAGCGGGAGTGGCTCAAGGAACGGGATGTTTTGGCTATGGAGGCGGCCCTAAATTCTACAGGCGGCTCCAGCGAGAGTATTGAGTACACGCTGTCCCTCATCGAGTCAACCAGGGCCAGGGCTTATGAGCTGGCAAGGCGGTACGGACAGGCGCTGGGGGAGCAGAGCGGGCAGGAGGATATGGATTAAAAACTTGAGGAGGGGTTTTTGCGGCAGATTATGAAGTTGGTGTATAATTGAGTGGGCAAAGGGGGGCGAGGGTTGTCGTGGGGAGGGAAGAGAGGATATTATGGTATGAAAGTGCATGAGTTTTCTGCCCGTCTGGGGATACCTGCCAGCAAGATCCGCTACTATGACAGGTACGGGGTCATATCCGGCAGGCGGCTGGAGGGAAATAATTACCGGGAATACGATACAAAGGATGCTTTGGATATCTACAATGCCCTGATGTTCCGCAGCTTTGACATGAGTGTCAGCCAGGCGGCAGGGATCAATGGGGAATGCCGCCTGAAGGATGTCAATGACTGGCTGAGCCGTCACATTGTGGAGGTGGAGAGGCAGATCGCCCTGGAGCAGATGCGGCTGGAGAGGCTGCAGCAGATGAAGGAGTATTTTACGGATATCAGGGAAGGGCAGACCAGAGTTGAAAAGTTTCGGCTGCAGAAGAATTATGAGGTGTGGACTTTTGGTACGGACAGGCCGCCCAATCCAAAGACGGCACAGATCGCCAGGACCCTGGCGGAACATCTCCCTTTTTCTTATGTAGCCTTGAAGATCCCGGAGGACAGCCTTTTTGGAGACCAGGTATACCAGGTCCAGGCAGGGCTGGGGATCCTGGAGGAAAACCGGGTGAGGTGCGGCCTTGATCTTACGGAGGCTGCTTTTGAGATCGCCGGGGCGGAACGGCTTACCATCTGGTTGGAAAAGGAGGATCCCTTTCACCTGACCCGGGCGGAACTGGAGCCAATCTTTAAGGAGGCGGCTCTACAGGGGGTGGAACTGTTTGGGGACGCGGTGGGGCGGATGTATCTGGGGTATACTATGAACGGGCGCAGGGTTCACTGTTTTGCCCTGGGGATCTGTTTTCGGTGAATCCCGGGGATCCTGGCAGCCCTGTTTTTTGGAACACTGAAAGTCGATAAAAAATTAACAAAAATTGCCCTTTTTCTCTTGACCTGTAAGCCGCTTACAGGTTTAAACTATTTATGCCGGAAGGGATAGGTGATCACCTTTGACAGGCAGAAAACGAAAGGAGAAGAAAGGTTATGAAAAAGAGGATTCTTTCCTGCGGTCTGGCCGCGGCCATGGCTGTCAGCCTGGGGGCTTGTTCATCAGCTCCCACAGACGCCACCACGGCGGCAGAGACTACCACAGCAGCAGAGACCACCACAGCGGCAGAGAGCAGCCAGGAGGCAGAGGAGGGAGGCGTGTCGGGAACGTTTTCCGGCTCTTCGGCAGGGATGCAGGGGACTGTGTCCGTGGATCTGACTGTGGAGAACGGGGTTATCACAGAGGTGAAGGTTACGGAGAACCATGAAACCCCCAGTCTGACAGCAGTTGTTTTTGAGCGGATCCCGGCTCAGGTGGTGGAGCACCAGACCACCAAGCTGGACGCGGTGACAGGAGCTACGTTTGCCAGCAACGCGCTGATGCGGGCGTGTACCCAGGCAGCAGAGGCGGCCGGCCTTGATATGGCGGCTCTGGATGCCAATGAGTACCACGCCCAGGCGGGCGAGGATGAGACCTGGGATACGGATGTTTTAGTTGTGGGCGGCGGCGGCGCCGGTCTCTCCGCGGCTATCACGGCGGCGCAGGAGGGTTCTAAGGTTATCCTGGTGGAGAAGAGCTCCTTTTTGGGAGGCAATACCATGATGGCAGGCGGCGGCTACAATACGGTGGATCCGGAAGCCCAGGAGAACATGATCCTGACTCCGGCCCAGAAAAATACGATGGACGGCTATCTGAAGCTGGATCCTGCGGATGAGGCTTTGAAGCTGGGGCAGTTTCCTGAGTGGAAGGAAGTGCTGACCACTCTTCAGCGCGAAATCAAGGAATTTTATGCGGCCAATGAGGGCAAAGAGCCTGGGGTTGACATGCCTGGATTTGATTCCAACACGTTACATATGTGGCATATCTATGTGGGCGGCCTGCGCCAGTTAAATGACGGAACCTGGGTTGCCTCTGACATTGACATGGCCCGCACGCTGGCTGAGAATTCCCTGGATGCCTTCAAGTGGATGGAGAGCATCGGAATTGACGCCAAGACCGGAGCGGAGGCTTCGGACACCGTGTTTACCGTTCTGGGGGCCATGTGGCCAAGAACCCATGCGGTTTCCGCTGACAAGCCGTTGATCGACGCTCTGGAGAAGGCGGCAGAGGACGCGGGGGTTACCATCTACACGGAGACAGCGGCTGTGGCTTTGACCACGGATGACAGCGGAAAGGTCATTGGGGCAGAGGCCAAGAAGGCTGACGGCACCAAGATCACTGTCAACGCGTCAAAGGGCGTGATCCTGGCCAGCGGCGGTTACTGTGCCAACGCGCCTATGGTGAAGGAGTATGACAAATACTGGGGCGACGATCTGTCTGACCACACGCTGACCACCAATGTAGGCACCAACACCGGCGACGGCATTGTCATGGCTCAGGAGGTTGGGGCGGATGTAACTGGCATGGAGATTGCGCAGATGATGCCCTCCTCTTCCCCTCTTAAGGGTACATTGTCCGACGGCATCTGGGGCGACGCCTCGGAGCAGATCTGGATCGACGGAAACGGGAAGCGGTTTGTCAATGAGTACGCGGAGAGGGATGTGTTGACCAAGGCTTCTCTGGGGCTGGATAACGGGGTGTTCTACATCATCTACGCTGGCCACGGCGACGACAACGGTGTGTGTAAGGGTGCTGCCATGGAAGATACCTGCTTTGGCAAGGACGTGAAGACCATGTGGGAGACCAACCAGATCTGGTACGGCGCCACGCTGGCGGAGGCGGCAGAGGCCACCAAGAACGCCATCGGCGGCAATGCTCCTTCTTTCACAGAGGAGCAGCTGCGGGAAGTGATCGAGACATACAACGGCTATGTTCAGGCCCAGAAGGATGATGACTTTGGAAAAGAAGTGATCTCCGGAAGTATTGATCTGGAGGCGGTGGACGCCAATCCGGATCTGGGGATCTGCATCACCCCGAGGAAGGCTTCCCTGCACCACACTATGGGTGGTGTTGTTATTGACACGAACGCCAATGTTCTGGACAAGGACGGAAAGGCTATCTCGGGGCTGTGGGCTGCCGGTGAAGTGACCGGCGGCATCCACGCAGGCAACCGCCTGGGCGGCAACGCGGAGGCGGACGTGTTTACCTTCGGAAAGATCGCCGGACACAGCGCAGCGGCGGCAGAGTAGGATGAGAAGCGGGGAAGCGGCTTTGAGGGCTGTGTTACGGTTCATGGGCTTTTTGATATATTGTTGAGTGGGCAAAAGGCGAGGGTAGTCGTGATGCCAGGGAGGGAAGGGTGGTCCTGTCCGGGTGAATTTATGCCATGGAGATGAGACCAGGGAAACAGGAGGGCTGATACCCGAGTGCTTCCCGCTTTAAGGGCTCATCGGAATGTTTGGCATATCTGAACCCGGACAGGACC
>CAJUPQ010000034.1 GCA_910588505.1 uncultured Hungatella sp.
CAAATGTCAGCCCTATATCGGAATAATCCAGCAAAATTCCAAACAATATCATAGCACAGGGTATCGTGGCGGTTGAAAGTGTCTTTCTGAACGCCATAACCCGCCCCATATATTTTTGCTCTATATTACAGGCATATATGATATTGGTAGAAATCTGGATGACAGCTAACACAAGACCGAAAAGGAATGCCATCATAACAAATATCCCATGAAAGGCCACCACGTTAATGCTTCCAATGGCAAAAAGCATATAACATACAAACATACTGGAAAATATGGCTGAAACCACGGAAAATCCTTTTATTATGTTTTTCCCCTTATCTTTAATCTCCATCTTTGTCAGCCGTGCCGCCATCAGAATACTCCCCGCAGACATGGCAATTTCGATAGTCGCAAGATATACTGCCGGCAATCCCAGTGTGGTATTATACAAATACGGCAGGGTTGTTGAAAAAATTCCGCTCATAAAAAAATTGATGATAACGGCACAGGACAAAATTTGTAACAGCACTTTTTGATTCTGAAGGTAACCAAAGCCTTCCTTTAAATCCTGTATGTAACGGGTCTTCTCTCCTTCCGCCCCATTGAAGCCAATATTTTCATTTACGACAATGAAATACTCAAACACCGCCGATGTCCCTATCAGACATCCGTTTATCACAAGTATCCATTGATATGGAAACAGGGAAAACAGGGCCGCCGCAAACAGCGTCGCAAAAATATTGGCAAAATTGCCAACTATGGAAAATAAAGAATATGCTTTCGTTAATTTTTCCTGCTCCACAATCATCAGCATCAACGCTGCAGAGGCAGGTTCAAATAATGCATTCATGATTGTATTAACCGTCGCATTCATGTACAGCCCGACCATAATGATATGACTTATACTGGTTGAAAAAAGCAAACCCGCCAGCAAAAAATCGGTGAGAGCAAAGATACCGTCCGTGATATACATAATCTTCACCTTTTCCCGCCTCTCAATAAAAACCCCAGCCAACGGCTGGACTGCCAATCCTAAAACCGTCGAATATCCCATAAAGACTGACATGGCAAGGGCGCTTCCGGTTATATCAAGAATAAACAGCCCGGTGCAAAAATTATATAATACCCCGGCCATGGTTGATGCAATATTTCCTGCCAGATTAAGCTTGAAATTTCTGTTCATGATGCCCCCTTATTTACTCAATACTCTATAGTAATTATATCAAAACATACAAAAAAAGGAACAGGAACCTGCAAATTCCTGTTCCTTAACATTTCTGTAATTTTATAAGTTTATCCTGGCTCCCAAAGATAATAGAAAAATTTCCTGCCCTGTGCTCCCGCCTCCAGAAGAGTCCGGTACTGATCCCACGGAACCACCTGAACCTCCACACTGACACCGCTTATGGCCGTAAAATCATCCATGATCTCCGTTAACCCCGGAAGCTGGTTATTATCCCAGATGGCAACGGTAAGAGAATTTCCGGAATCCTTACCTTTGCCTCCCGCCCCATTTGCGCCTCCCCCGCAGGCCGCCAGTGAAAGAGTCATTGTCCCTGCCAACACCGCTGATAACCATCTTTTTCGATTCATCTTTCATTCCTCCACTTTTATGTATTTCCGGAGTCTGCATCCTTTCGCATCCCCTTCATGTGCCAGCATTATATCATGAGGAATGTCAGAAAAAACATAATTTTATGTGTTCTCCATATAGACTATCCTGCTTTTTACACAACCATCCCTCTCATCATCGAAATTACTCCTACCCACCAAAAAGGTTAAAAAACCGACATTCCCCCAACCCTTTTTGGAAAGAAAAACACAGCCCTTACCCTTATACTATTAATCAAGATGCAGCCGCGTCCTCAACTCAAAAAAACAAAAGGAGGGTTTCAAACATGAACTTTTTTAACAAACTGCAGGGATTTCTGGAAAAATTTATAGGCCCCCTGGCTGAGCGCCTCAACCGCAGCGATATCATCGGCGGCCTGTCCTCAGGCATGATGCAGACACTGCCCATTACGCTGGGGATATCCGTCTTCGCCATTCTGGTCAACTTCCCCATCCGGCCATGGCAGACATTTCTGATCAATACCGGACTGTACGCCGTGATCCAGGAAATGGTCTCCGCCACCATGAGCATGCTTGCCATTTACATTGTCATCTGCGTTGCCTCCTGCTACGCAAAAGCCAAACACCAGTCCAGCCTTACCGCATCCGTTCTCTCCATGGGCGCGTTTCTCTGCCTGATGCCTCAGAGCGTGGAGGGAAAAGACGGGATCATCAGCGCCCTTCTCACAAGCTATCTTGGAAGCAGCGGAATCTTTGTGGCAATGCTGACAGCCCTCTTCATCACCTCCCTCTACTGCTGGCTGATGAAAAAAATATCTCCCTGAAAATGCCGGACTCCGTGCCTCCCATGGTCTCTGACTCCCTGTCTCCGGTGTTTGTATCCATGATTGTCTTTGGCTGTGTGCTGGCAGTAAAATACGCCGTGTCACTGACCAGCTTCGGAAATGTATTTGAGCTTTTAAACGCAACCATCGCCAAACCCGTGATGCTCTTTGGAACATCCCCGCTGGCCCTTATCATCCTTTACACCTTTACAAATATCCTGTGGTTTTTCGGTGTACATCCAAGCCCCATTGTCAACATGTACACGCCTGTTCTCATCGCGTGTGTCACTGCCAATGTGGAAGCCTTTATGGCGGGAACCCCTTCCACGGATCTGCCCCATCTGGTGTTCCAGGTCGTGTTCCTGTGCATGAATATCGGCGGAAACGGAAACAGCATCGGGCTGGCCATTGATATGATCATGGCAAAATCAGAGCGCTTCAAATCCATGTTCAAACTGGCCTTTGTCCCCTGCCTGTTTAACATCAATGAGCCTATGGTATTCGGCGTTCCCATTATGCTGAATCCCGTATTCTTCATTCCCATGGTGCTGACCACGCCCATCACCGGCGGCCTGGCCTGGCTCATGTGCAGCCTTGGGCTGGGAAGCGGTTTCAATCCCACAGTCTCAGCCCCCTGGATCATGCCAAATGTCATCTCCGGCCTTCTGGAAGGCGGGATTCTCCTGGCTCTTCTGGTAGCGGTATGCGTCCTTGCCAATGTGATCCTCTATCTTCCGTTCTTTAAAATCGCGGACAATATGGCCCTAAAGGACGAAGCACAGTCAACCAAATGACACTCATAAAATATTCACAATAAGGAACGTATTCACATGAAAACAACCAGAAAATTCCCGAAACATTTCCTGTGGGGAGGAGCCACGGCAGCCAACCAGTTCGAAGGCGCCTATCTGGAGGCGGGAAAAGGATTAAGCTGCAGCGATGTGCTGAAGGCGGGGGAAAGCGGCACGCTGCGCAGTCTCACCTACCGGCGTGCCGACAAAACCGCCGGGGAGGCGGGCATATTTTCCATGGAACAGTTTCCAAAAGGGGCTGTCCCCGATGTGATCGAAGGCTGCTACTATCCCAACCACACCGGCTCCGACTTCTATCACCATTATAAAGAGGACATTGCCCTGATGGCGGAGATGGGCTTTCGCTGCTACCGCATGTCCATTGCCTGGTCCCGCGTCTATCCAAACGGGGATGACCAAGAGCCCAATGAAGCCGGCCTGGCCTTCTACGACTCTGTGTTCGACGAACTTGATAAATACGGCATTGAACCTGTGGTTACGCTGTCCCACTACGAATCCCCCTGAATCTGACAAAAAAGTTGGATTCCTGGGCAGACAGACGAAACATCGACTGCTTTATGAGATACTGCAAAACCGTATTTGAGCGGTACAAAGGCAGAGTCAGATACTGGATTACCTTTAATGAAATAAACTCCATTGTCCACGGAGGATGGCTGGAGGCTGGAGTCATAAGCTGTGAAAAGCCCATCCTGGAGCAGGCCGCGTACCATCAGTTTCTGGCCGGCGCCATGGCCGTAAAACTGGCCAGAGACATAGACCCCCTGGCAAAAGTTGGCTGCATGATCGCCTACACGCCGGCCTATCCCTACAGCTGCAAACCCTACGACACCCTTGGCTGCCTGGAATACATGAACGAATCCTTTTTCTTCTTCTCCGATGTGATGGCGCGGGGATACTATCCCGGCCGAAAGTTAAAAGCGCTGGAAAGGAACGGAATTACCCTTCGGACAGAGGAAGGGGACCGTGAGATTCTAAGGCAGGGAACCGTGGATTATATCGCCATCAGCTACTACATGTCCTCCGTGTACAGCTCCTCCGGTGAGGGCATGGAAACAACCCGGGGCAATATGCTCATCGGATACAAAAACCCCTATCTGCCGGCCTCACAGTGGGGATGGCAGATAGATCCCACAGGCCTGAGAGTTGCCCTGAACCAGCTGTATGACCGATATCAGAAGCCGATTTTCATTGTGGAAAACGGCCTGGGGAGTGTCGATCAGGTGGAAGCTGACGGGACTATAGAGGACGATTACCGGATTTCCTATCTAAAGGCTCATATTGAACAGATGTATGAGGCCATTGCCACCGACGGCGTGGAGGTCATGGGATACACGCCCTGGGGCTGTATTGACCTGGTCAGCGCCTCCACCGGTCAGATGTCCAAACGGTACGGCTTTGTCTACGTAGACAGAGACGACGACGGCCACGGCGATTTCGCCAGAAAGAAAAAGAAAAGTTTCCACTGGTACCGCCAGGTTATCGCCTCAGACGGAGAGCAGCTATAACTTATGTAGTTACAGTTCACGGAGCGGGGAAAACAGGATGAAAACAGGCGTCAAGCTTGCTTGTAAGACTGTTTTCATCCTGTTTTCCCCATCGGGCGAACGCCCGATGCTTCTTGTTCGGCGGAGCCGGACAAGAAGATGCCCCCCGTGAACAGTAACCTTATGTAAAAACAATATAAACTCCCCCCTTTCCCCACTTGTACCACACCCCAAAAGCAGGTATAATCAGAAGTGCGCTGATGCGCACCCAGGTCTGCAGCCTATCGGCTGGAGACAAACTATAATAAATGTACTTTTGGAGAAACGGGGGATTATTTTGAAGGACCGATACGCAAATAATGACTTAAAAGAATACAGAAAAGAGAGCAAAAACCGCTCCTTTGTCATGTGTGAGTATGAGGCGGCCGCGGACTGTGACATCCCTCCCCACTGGCATACCAGCGTGGAGATAATCTATGTCCTTCACGGTGAGCTTTCCGTCACAGCCGCAGAAACCTGGACGCTCCAGGGAGGGGAACTGCTGTTTCTCAACTCCGCCCAGATTCACTCCCTAAATTACACCAGGCAAACCAGAACCGTCTCCCTTCAGGTCAGTCCTGTATGGCTGTACAGCGTGATACCGGAATTTTTAACCGCGGACATCCATCTGACGCCCCAGATCCTGCGGGGATTAAGTGACCTCCAGCCCTGCGAAGAGCTTGCCCGCTCCATCCTTCTATTGAAAGATGTGTTCTACTCAGACGAACCATTTGCCGATATCGGGGTAAATGGCTACGTCTTTTTAATCCTGTACCATCTGATTACCCACTTTCGGGCAGGGGAAAAGAAAAACCCAAAAGAACCCTACCAGTATCAGCAGAATATCCGCCGTCTCCTGCGATACATAAATGAACATTACCAGGAAGACATCAGCCTCCAGAGTCTGGCTGACTCCCTCTATGTATCTCCCCAGTACATATCCAAACTCTTCCGGCAGAATTTTTCCATGACATACAAGCAGTACCTTATGAAAGTCCGGCTGGAACACGCGGTTTATGAGATGACCCATACAAAGGACAGCCTTTTGGATATATCCATCAAATGCGGCTTTAGCAGCCAGCACGCGTTTATAGAGCTGTTTAAGAAAAAATACGGTATGACGCCGGGAGAATTTCGGAAACTGAGGAGTGAACCCTGAAATTTACGTTTCCCCCTACCGAGCCGCTCATCCAACCTTACCATGTTATTAAATTCCATAAAATCCCTCACATACTTTCATCCCGCCATTCCCATACTAACATCGAGGTGATAAAATGACAATCTACAATGAAGACAAGGACGATTATCTGAACAACCCGGCAGCCTCCGCCATGGAGTGTACCGGGCTGATTCCCGCCCTCCCTGAAACCGAAGCAGAACTGGAAGCCTACGAAGAGATCTTCCCCTATCTGACTCCCGCCGCGTCCAAGGACCCGGAAACCTTTAAGTAACCCCAAAACCCCCCTTCCCACTCTCCCAAAAGGGCTGTGTCTCCCACGGAAACACAGCCCTTTTGCCAAATCTCATCCCTACACAAACACCCTCTGCACCAACGCCATATACACCACGGTCCCCGCGCCGATGCTTAACAAAGAATTGCCCTTCCACCAGTGAAGCCCCACGATCACAGACACCGCGATCATCTCCGGAAGCCCGTGAAAAGTCCCTGCCACCTGCACATCCTTCAGACAGTACACCACCAAAAGCCCAATGGTGGCATAGGGCAGCGTCTTCCCCAGATACTCCACATATCTGGGAATCTCCCTGCCTGCCGGAAACAAAAGAAACGGCAGAAACCGGGTGATCATCGTCGCAAAGGCAAGGGCGGCCACGATCCACACACCGCCGTTTATATGCATTGCCGCATTATCCATTTTCCTCCACCTCCCTATGTTCACCCTTCTTTAAACCGCCGTTTTTCCAGTACCACAAACTTAACCCCGCCAGAATCAGCGCCATGGCAGGAATGAGAAATCCCTGACTGCCAAACATCATCACACAGGCCACAGAACTGACCACGCCCACCATAGCCGGTCTGTGATCCCTATGACTCTTCCACTGATCCGTAAAGATCACCACAAACAGAGCGGTCAGCGCAAAATCCAGTCCCTTGGTGTTAAACGTGATAACGCTTCCCACCAGACTCCCCAGAACACTTCCCAAAACCCAATAAAACTGGTCCAAAACCGACACCCACAGATACACCCACTCCCTGTCAATGGCTCTCGGCGTCTTTTCATTGCACAAAACCGAGAACGTCTCATCCGTAAGGGCAAAGATCAGGTACGGCTTAAACCGTTTCAGATCCCGATACTTTCCCAGCATGGAGATTCCATAAAAGAGATGGCGGGCATTGATCATCAGCCCCATAAAAAACGCGTAGATCGGATGAACCGCAGCCGTCAAAAGCGTCACCCCCATATACTGGAGGCTTCCCGCGTACACAAACAAACTCATGGCCAGGGCCCAGAACACTCCATATCCGTTGACCCTCATCAGGATCCCGTACGCCATCCCCAGAAACACATACCCCACCATCACAGGGATCGTCTTTGGAAATGCGTAACCCAGTGCCAAAGCCGCCTTCTTTTTCATAATCTCCATTTCCTCTTCTTGCATTTTTCCTTCCCGCGTTTATAATAGTATCAGTATTTTAGTCCTTTCCCCACCATTTGTCAATGAAAGCGAGGGTAAAAATGAACAAATCAGCCAGTACCGCCCCATTTCCCTATGATTACAAAAACTGCCGGCTCTGCCCCCGCCAATGCCGCGCCGACCGAACACAACTTTCCGGCCAAAAGCAGGAGGGATTCTGCCAAAGCAGAACACAAGCCAAGATCGCCAGGGCGGCGCTTCACCACTGGGAGGAGCCCTGCATCAGCGGAATCCATGGCAGCGGAACCGTCTTTTTCAGCGGATGCACCCTGGGGTGCTGTTTCTGCCAGAACCACGTCATCAGCCACCAGCGTTTTGGCAAAGAGGTTACGGTCCGGCAGCTGTCCGCCATCTTTCTCCGCCTTCAGGCCCAAAACGCCCACAACATCAACCTGGTCACCCCGACCCACTACCTGCCGTCCGTCACCGCGGCCCTTGATCTGGCCAGACCTGAACTTGCCATTCCCGTGGTCTGCAACTGCGGCGGCTATGAAAGACCAGAAGTCATAAAAGCCCTGGCCCCCTATGTGGATATCTGGCTTCCCGACCTGAAATACCACAGCCCTGTTCTGTCTGCCCGCTATTCCAAGGCAAAAGACTATTTCGCCTTTGCCTCCCAGGCCATCACACAGATGATCGCCCAGACCGGACCTCCGGTTGCAGACGAAAACGGCATCCTCCGATCTGGCGTTGTGATCCGCCACATGGTCCTTCCCGGCCAGAAAGAAGACTCCTTAAAACTCCTTGAATGGATAAAAGATACCCTCCCCCAGGGCCATTACCGCCTAAGTCTTCTCAGCCAGTACACCCCCTGCCACCTGGCAAAGAACACCTGCGATTACCCGGAACTAAACCGCAGAGTCACAACCTATGAATATGAAAAAGTAGTGGATCATGCCATTGAACTTGGCTTGACAGACGGATACATGCAGAAAAAAACCAGCGCCAAAGAAGAATACACCCCTCCGTTTGATCTGGAAGGCGTCTGACTAAAACAAGAAACAAACACAAAAAACAAACAGAAGCAAGTATCGTTCTCTCTTTGCCGATACTTGCTTCTCATACTATCTCATCCATTGGACTATACCTCTCTTGTCTTGGATTTCTCAAGAATCAATCCGTCTCTTTTGACCTTGCTCCTGAGATTTCTATATTTAATTGTGTACCTTTCCTATACCCTGCTTCCCTTTCCGCGAATATCCCTCTTCCTTCTCGCTACTCCTACGTTATCCTCCGGAAAATCCCTGTCGCACCGGCAATACTTTCTCGTCATACTGCCAAACAACGTTTCCTCTTAACATCTCAGAATCGGAATCCACAGCCTTTATGTACCGGGCCTGCTCATGTACTGGTATAGTGTAAGGGGGTCCTGGTCTCATCTATCTTCTCCCGATCAACATCTTCCTAAGATAAATGAAACAAATGTTAAGTTTTTGGTGGTCCGTACCTCCTTCTTTCAGATTTGTCAGTTCTTGAATATCTGTGGGATATTGTCTCTAACTTTTTGTTTCTTTTTGATGTCTTTATTATAGTCAATCTCTCCTGATTTGTCAACACTTTTTTTGTATTTTTTCAAAATAATTTTATTATACTTTGAATTTGTATAAATTGAGACTATTAATTTGAATTATTGAAATTATTTCTGCACTTTATGGATTTATCTCCATTAATTTCAGTTAATTGTAAAACTTCTTTGCATCCGTTCATAGAAACCTCGAAAGGAGCGCATTCTTACTTTCGCCATATTGATATATTGTTTAGTGAGCAATGGGGCGGGGGTAGTCGCAGAGCCAGACAGAGAAGGAGAGATGTCCCGTCCCTCCCTGGCTCCACGACTAACTCCGCCTTTGCTCACTCAACAATATATCAATTTCTGTCTCAGATCTTCTCAAACCGCTCCACATCCGTCACAAAGATAGTTGCCCCGCCCAGTTCTACGGTCATAGGCATCATCATATACCCGGCGGAAATGGAAGAGATATTGGGAGCCGGAACATTACATGTAATCTTCTGCCGCTTGCCGCAGGTCTCCTTGATAAGCTCAATGGCATGGTCCACCTTCTCCGCCTCCGTACCGATCATAAGCGTGCAGTTGCCCTTTTTCAAAAAACCGCCGGTGGTCGCCAGTTTTGTCACCATGTACTGATGCTCATTGAGAACCTCCGTAACGCGGTTGCCGTCATCAGAGCTTACGATTGCGTAAATAATCTTCATTCTCAACACCTCACTTTTTCATTTTACAAATCTTATTTCGAAACACTGGTTATCTTCTTCTCCCCTGAGCTTGTATTCTCATAGGAAATGTGGACTTGGTCTCCTGTGGTCAGGTCCGGAGTATTACTTCCCCATACAAACTGATAGGAAGTCCCGTTGCTGGACTGGATGGTCACTCCGGACGGGTCCAGGGAGGTTACTGTGCCTGACACGGAACTGCCGCCGGAGGAAGTGCCGCCAGGATTTACGCTGCCCGAATTATTCCCCGCCGAAGGTCCGCCGGTACCGCCCGGAGTCGTGCCGGTGCCGGAGTTTGTGCCGGCTGACGGCCCCTGGGTGCCGCCAGAATTATTGCCCGCTGTGGGTCCTGTAGTTCCCCCGGGCGTGGTGCCGGTTCCGGTGGTGGTCGATGGCTTTGACTGGTTATTTGTGGACGGCTTTGTCTGGCTGGTCCCCTGACCCGCGGAAGTTGTTGTGTTACTGCTCTTTGTAGCAGGCGGCGTCTCCGACAGATAGCTTCCTGACACATAACCTACATTTCCCTTGTAGCTGACCCGCATCCATCCGTTCTCCGCCTGGCCTGTCACCTCCACTTTCTCCCCGTCCGCCAAAGCCGCCAGCACATCAGAGCCGGTGGAGTAGCTGGAACGCACCCGGACCGACGCCGTAGCATACATGGTCTTCTTTACGTCTGTAACCTTATATTTCTTAGCTGCCGTAGTCTCCGCTGCCGTGGTGGTCGCGCTGGTAGTCTGGGGCGCGGCTGTGGTCGCCGGCTGGGTCTGGGCAGCTTCGGTCCACCCTTCTGTAGACGGAGCCGCCGTCTCCTCCATGGAAACCGGGGCTGTGGTCTCCCCTGTGACGATCTCGATCCTGGTTCCGGAAGTATTCTGGCTCTCTGCCGCGCTTCCTTCTTCCTCCAACTGGTCGCTTTCCGCTTCCGCCGCAGTCGTCCCATTAATCACGATTCCGTCGCCGCTGCCGCAGGCCGTAATGCTCAATGTTGTCATTGCCGCTACGAAAATCAACCATTTTTTCCTCATATATTTATTCCTCCATGCAATCTTGCACTTATCTCAATCTATCATACCAACCATTATACACGACCTGTAAGTGTTTTACTATTTAAATTTTTATGACAAAATGCGAAGCATTTTCCAAAAATTTTATAATCCCACAAAAAATAGTTCGTAAAAATCGTCTTCCATATGAAGTTTAGGCGAGTTCTCCCCGCCGCCATTGGTGCTGCGCTTCATGGCCGCGTAAAAATCCTCGCCCACACTGATCATATCCATCTCATAAATCTCATATCCCAACTCCCGGCACAGAAAACAAAAGGCGGCTACAGGATCAGCGCTCGTTCTGGTCTCCATAAACCGTTCCCGCAACGCCAGATCCCCGCGGACTCTGGCTCGAAGCTCCTCCAACAGGGCTGCCGTATCCATAACCATTCCCCCTCATCTTCTCATCCTCCGGACCATGCCCGGATGGCTGCCTTGGTATTATGCCGCGTCCTGTCTATCATTTCGCTCCAACCGCAGGCCGCATACAAGGCATGCCTTGGCATGCTTCCTTATTATACCACACTTCTCCCCTTCATAAAAGCACCTTTAAACAATTTCCTTCTTAAGAAACCGTACCGAGACCAGAAACGCCGCCCCTTCCGCCAGGGGAACCGCAAGCCAGATGCCCCGGATTCCCCACAGCCTAGGCAGCGCTATGATTCCCACAGTCAAAAAAGCAAACGTCCTGAGAAACGACAAAAACGCGGAAACCTTCCCATTTGACAGGGCCGTAAACATGGAGGAGGCAAAAATATTCACCCCGCAAAACAAAAAACTTACAGAAAATAATCGAAATCCTTCCGCCGCAAGAACATACACCCTGCCGCCCTCCCGGGCAAACAGATTCACCACCCTGCCTCCGCCAAAATACGCAGTCAAAAAAACTCCCGCGCAAGTCCACAGGATCACCTTAAGGCAGGAGCGCAGAATGCGCTTTAACCTCTCCCCATCTCCCCTTCCAAAGTGATAGCCCAGAACAGGAGCCACGCCCATGGAAAAGCCCATAAACAGCGTATTCAGCAGAAACTGGGAATAGTTTATAATGGTGATGGCGGCAACGCCGTCCTCCCCTGCCAGCCTCATCATATTTCGGTTAAACAGAAAACACGTCACTGCCATGGCAAGCTGGCTGACCATTTCCGAGCTGCCGTTTGCGCAGCTTTCTGCCAAAACCCTTATATCCCACGATATTCTGCAAAAATGAAGGGTTTCCCGCCGCTGTGTTCCAAAAAACCACAGCCCTGCCGCTGTGGGCATCAGGTATCCAAAGCCGGTCCCCAACGCCGCTCCCTGTATCCCCATATCCAAAACCACAATAAACACATAATCCAGAACAAGGTTCAAGATCCCGGAACCGACAGACAAAAAAGAGCCAAGACCGGGATGCCCGGCTGTGACGAACAGATTGGCAAACATCGTCTGCAGCATATAGGCCGGAAAAAACACAAGCAGGATGCGAAGATACTCTTTAGCATATTCAAAAAGCCCGCCTCCGGCTCCAAGGACCTCCAAAATCTCATCTGTCATCACAAAGCCCAGCGCCGCCAGCACCGTCCCTGCCGCCCCGCCGCAAAAAACCAGCATCGTAAAAGACTCCCTTGCCCTGCCACAATCTCCCTCGCCCATCGTCCGGGAGATTATGGCATTGCCCCCGGCAGCCAGCATAGTCCCAAGCCCCACCACCAGATTGATGACCGGCGTAACAATATTGATGGCTCCAAGAGCGTCCGTGCTGACAAACCGGGACACAAACACCGTGTCAACCATGGTATACAACCCTAAAAATACCATCATCACCATGGTCGGAAGGGCAAATACCAAAAGTCCCCCTGTGCTAAAGTCATTTCCAAGAACATTTTCTTCACGATTCATCTGTCTTTACCTCCCCTGTGCTTTTCCTGACAGGGGAAAATACAAAACGCTGGGTAGGGTAGCCAAATTCCGTCAGCAGCTCCCTCTCACCAAATCCCAGCCCTTTGATAATATCCCGATGTCCCGTATCCGCCCGGTCGCCCTCCCGGTATGTAGTGATGACGATCTCCCGTTCTGGCAGAATATCCTCCGCCAGTTTATTCAAAAATACCTTTGCAAGATTTGTCCTGCGGTACTGAGGATGGATTCCGAAAAATTCAATACCCCCTGTGTCATGAGAAAACGCCATCACCCCTACAGCCCCATGTCCATGTTTCACCATCAACGCCCGCCTCTGGTCTACATACCTTTTCAGTTTTTGAAGGTACTCCTCCTCATCCATACAGGGATAACCGTCAATAACCAGCCGCGTAAGCTCCATCCACGCCGGTATATCCTGCTTTCCGGCAAAAACGATGTCCGATTTTTTTATTCCCGCGCCATCCGCACCCTCTTGCAGGGTAAACCTAAGCTGCAGCGGATAAAATCCCCGCGTCTGCCTGTACCTGGCCGGCGTCTGCTTGTACATCGCTTTAAATGTGGCGGTAAACGCCTGCTGGCTCTCATACCCGCAGACCATGGCAACATCCAAAATAGGCCTGTCCGAAAACGCAAGAAGCTTTGCCGCCTCCGTCAACTGTCTCCGCCGGGCATAGTCGTGGATGGTCATCCCCACCGTATCCCCAAAGATTCTGTGCAGATGATATTTGGAGTAATGGACCGCGGCCGCAATCCCATCCAGATCCAGTTTCTGGTCAAGATTCCTTTCTATGAAATCAATAGCCTGTTTTGTGATGGCAACTGACTGTATCTCCATATAATTCCTCCCTCCGCATACCATAGATGCCTGTGTAGCATACCAAAATTAAGGAGGATTGTTTTAATGATTCTTGCGGATTTTCCCACATTCCTCAAATCCGATACGGTCTCTCAAAATACCGCGGCTGATTTCGTCCCTCCCCTGTTCTCTCCTACCGCTTCCCTGCGGAAAATTCAGCCGCCGCTTTCACCCACCTCATCAGCTCCTCGTCAAGCTCCTCCAATGCCCCCACCATCACATGATGAGTCCACCGATTGGGATAAGCCTCCGTGGCCGCGTCAACGCGGGGCGAATCCACAGGATAACTTAACCCGAACGTCACCGTCAGATACGCCTCTGGCCGCTCCTTGGCCTTTCTCACAGGGAGCAGGGAGGCAAACGCAAAATTACGCTTGTTGGAAAATGAAATCTGGGTTTTCTGCACCTTCACAGTCACATTCTCAATCTCTGACAAGATTTTCTCTTCCAAACGCTCGTAGAGAGGTAAGGACTGTGGGCTTTTATGGAAAAACAGAAATACATCCTGGGTCATGGCTGTCCTCCTTTTTCTGTGTTGCTTCATTTCTTACTTATATGAAAAGTATAACACAGGAAAAGAGAGTTTAAAAGAATCTCTCTCCGAATATCCCGCCTCCTGCTCACCACCATGGAATAGGTATGGAAATATCCGGAATAGGAATACTCTCCTGCTCATCTCTGTCTTCTCTTTCGGAATCCCACCAGAACAGATTATCCTGGGAAGGTGCTGTTTCCGGACCTCCATCTCCGCCAAGAGGCGGCCTGCCTCCCTGACCGCCTCCATTTCCCTGGCTGCCTCCGCCTCCCTGGCTGCCTCCGCTTCCCTGGCTGCTTCCGCCTCCACTTCCCTGGCTGCCTCCGCCTCCCTGGCTGCTTCCGCTCCCACTCTCCTGCGCTCCTGAGCTCCCCTGCTCATCTCCATGATTTCCGCTCCCCTCCAGGGACGGCCCGGTCTCCTGCCCTCCGCTTCCCTCCAGGGATGGCCTTATCTCCGGCTCTCTGCTCTCCTCCTGGGACGGCTTCTCCTGGGGCCGCCCCCACCACGGATACACTCCCTGCCACGGCCAGTTCCCCCAGTCCGGCCTGCTCTCCCACTGGCTGCTCTCCTCCATCCAGTCCTCCCAGGATTCCCACAACGCCTCGTCGCCCTCCAAAGTCGGATCTACCGACTCCGCGTCCGGATGCAGAGGGCAGATCTCTGGCGCCACATGAAGGGAATCTTCCGTCTGTCCCGCGCCTTCCGGCAAAACCATAAACACCCGCTCCTCTGTCTCCGGACAGAACTCTGTGGCAGTCCCCTGGGATTCCAGACACACAAGTACCTTTGCATGGACATCACAAACCGAAACCGGCGCTGTTCCCGGCGCGAAATACTCGCCGTACACCGCGTTGCCTCTTGGGTCCAGATCACACACACCGGTTACGGCCTGTTTTCCCGACTTTCTGCATATCTGATACCGTTTCATACCCTCTGGTACCCTAAATCCGGTATCGTCTCTCCCTTCATGTACCCTGTCCATAATCCTTTTCCAAATATCCTTGTGATAAGACGTTCCCCCAGTCACCGGCTGGTTCCCATCGTTGCCGCTCCAGATCCCCGCTGTGTAGTAGGGTGTAAACCCTACAAACCACAGATCCTTGTTATCCGTAGTAGTCCCGCTTTTTCCCGCGGCCGACATTCCCTTAAGAGCCGCCCTCCTTCCCGTAGGACTCACAGGCGTATCCGCAAATTTACTGCGCCCCGCCACCACATCCCTCATGGCGTCTGTCAAAAGAAAGGCTGTCTCCGGCTTCAACACCTGCCTGCTCTCTTTTTGGCTCTCCAGCAGCACATTGCCGTCGTGGTCCAGAACTTTCGTAAAAAACACAGGCCTGGTGTACACACCTCCTGCTCCTATGGCCCCAAACGCCGCCGTCAGCTCCAGGCTGTTCACCCCGTCCGTAATCCCCCCAAGAGCTGTGGACGCGTTGTAATCCTTCTCCGACAAGGTGGTTATCCCCATATTCCCGGCATACCACACTCCAAGCTGAGGGGACACGGTCTCCATCATGCACCGCACCGCCACAATATTCATAGAATACGCGATAGCCTCCCGGATATTGCAGTACCCATAATAACGGCCGTACCAGTTCCGAAACTGCTTGTTCCCCACCTGATAAGGCTCATCATAATACACCGTGGCCAGCGTGGCATTTACCCCGTCAATAGCAGGGGCAAAGGCAGTGAGCACCTTAAAAACAGACCCTGGCTGGCGCAGAGAATCTGTGGCCCGGTTAAAGGTGCGGCTGGCCGTTTTCTCCCCCCGCCCGCCGTTTATGGCCAGCACCTCCCCGGTAAACTGGTCCATCAGCACAAAGGAGGCCTGGGGCTGTAAAACCGCCAAAAGCCGTTCTCCCAGCACGGTATCCCTCTCCCCTGTCACAGAATCCCGAAACAGCTCCACATCCCTGCGAAGACTCTCCTCATTGGGATACAGCCCGTCAAAATCCGCCGAAACCTTGGTCTTATGGAATAACTCCACATCCTCCTCCGAATAATTGGAAACCGTCCCGTCCTCATGCTCCACAGTCAGCTGATAATCCCCTGCCACATAGGCTTCGTTATAATTTTCCGGATCATTGATCTCCTCATCCACGATCTGCTGTAACCCCAGATCCTGGGTGGTATAGATGGAAAGGCCCCCGGAATAGATCATTTTCCTGGCAAGCTCCCCGGAATACCCCAACTGTCTGGCCATGGCCTCTGTAACCTGGGTGATAACCTCATCCGTAAAATACGTGTAGGGTGTGGCCTGAGACTTTGTCTCCACATCAATATCCTGTATCCTGGCATACACGTCGTCTGCCAAAGCCTCCGCCTTCTGGCCAGAGGTTATCATTCCCTGCTGTTCCATTTTATCCAGGATCCGCTTCCTGCGCTCCCCATTGGCCTGGGCTCCTGTCAGGGGATTAAGCCGGGAGGGATTCTGGGTAATACCTGCCAGGACCGCACACTCTGACAGGGTCAATTCTCCCAGTTCCTTATTAAAATACCGCCGCGCCGCCACCTTCACCCCCAAAGTATTGGCCCCCAGATTAATGGTGTTCAGGTAATCCGTGATAATGGTTTCCTTATCCGATATTTTTGTCAGCTCCACGGCCAGGTACTGCTCCTGCAGCTTTCTCTCCAGTTTCTCCCGAAAGGTTTTCTCCATCCCCCCGTTAAAAACCGAATTTTTAATCAGCTGCTGGGTGATGGTGCTGCCGCCTCCTGCCGACGCGTCCCCGGTGACCACCCCCTTGACCGCCCGCAAAATAGACTTTACATCAATACCGTTATGTTCCCAGAACCGCTCATCCTCAATGGCAATAAACGCGTTGACAAGGTCCTTTGGAATCTCCTCATAGGAAGCCTCCTCCCGGTTGGCTCCCTCCATCACCAGCTTTTCCACAGGATTCCCGTTCCTGTCATAGATGGTGGTGGCAAAGCCCTGAGGGCGAAAACTGAGCACATGGATGTCCGGGGCGTTGCCAATAACCTTTTTTGCCCACACAAAGATCATAACCGCCAAAATAACCGCACATATCAATAAAATCAGAAGCAGGACGCTCACGCCCCTTAAAACTCCTTTTGCCAGTTTTTTTCCGTCTGTTTTCATAACCGAAATCCCCCGTCCAATCTTTCGCTGGTCTTTTTGCCTTTGGACTTAGTTTTCCCTGTATCCCGCCTTATATACCCTCTTTCTTTTCTGGTTGTGCCCGTAAATCTTCCCCACATTGCCAAGACAAAAGAGGTGAGAAAAGATGGGACAAGATCAGCCCATCTTTTCTCACCTCTTTTACTCCTGCCTCAAATACCCAAGGATCTCCGCCGCGTTGGTATCCGGCTTCACCTTCTCCATCACCTTTTCAACCATACCCTTTTCATCGATGATAAAGCTGCTGCGCACCACGCCCATGGACACCTTCCCGTACATCTTCTTCTCCTGCCACACATCGTAGGCCTGAATCGCCTTTAACTCCGGATCCGAAAGAAGAATAAACGGCAGCTCATACTTGGACGCGAAATTCTGGTGGGATTTCACGCTGTCCTTGCTGATACCGATGACCACCGCTCCCAGCTCTTCAAACTCCTTGTAAGCCCCTGCAAAGGCACAGGCCTGCTTCGTACACCCGGACGTATTGTCTCTGGGGTAAAAATACACCACCACCTTTTTTCCAAGAAAATCCGCCAAAGATACCTGGTTTCCATCCTTGTCCGGCAGCGTAAACTCCGGAGCCTTCATTCCCTCTTTTATCATCATCCAATACCCTCCTCTGCTGATCTCTCCATCCTTTTATGGCGGACCGTATTGCCGCCTCGGAGATATTGTATCATACCAGCCTGAACGATTCCATAAAAATCCGCAAAATTCCGGCTTGTGCCTTTCAGACGTTATGATTCATGGGGGATCTGAATTGGTGTATTGTTGAGTGAGCAAGGGGCGGGGAGTCGCGGAGCCAGTCAGAGAGAGAAGAGATGTCCTGTCCCTCCCTGGCATCACGACTCCCCTCGCCCCTTTGCTCACTCAATTATATATCAAAAAGCCCCATAAACAGTAACTTTCACACCCTTCTATAACCCCCGCCCTCCAGCATCCTCTCCACCGTCACTGCGATCCCGTCTTCATCCAAAGAAGCCGTCACCTCATCCGCCATAGCCTTAAGATCCTCCACTGCATTGGCCATGGCCACCCCATAGCCTGCGTAATCCAGCATGGAAGCGTCATTGTGTCCGTCCCCGAAGGCCACCATCTCCTCCCGCTTATACCCCATAGGCTCCAGAACCGTCCTAAGAGCCTTCGCCTTGTCAATCCCCTTAGCCGTAAACTCAAAATAAAACGGGCCGGTAAACATGCAGCTTAGCGTATCCTTAAAAGGCTCCATCATCTCTTTATAATGTGCCTGAAGATACTCCGGGTCCGCCGTGGTCAGGATCTTGTTCAGGGGGAAATCCACGAAAGCAGCCAAATCCCTCTCCTCACACAGGTTAAAATTCCCGCCTCTGGACTCATACTCCATCACATTAAACGCTTTCCCCTTTACCGTAATATACTGGTCATACACATTGTTTACGTACATGTACTTCCCCCTGTCGATCATAGGCCGCACCCGGTCAAACCTCTTCATGTGCTCCAGCACCGCCTTCCCCTCCTCCACGGACAGGGCCTGATTAAACAGCACCTTCCCTGTCTCACAGTCCATCACCTGGGACCCGTTGTAGGAGACCAGCAGCCCGTGATGCTTCTCCATCTCAAGCTCCCTGGCAAACTCCATAAGCCCGCTGGTAGGCCGCCCTGATGCCAGTATGAGAATAACGCCCGCCCTCTCCGCCTCAAGCAGCGCCTCCCTTGTCCTGGGACTGATCCTCTTTTTGCTGTTCAGCAGCGTCCCGTCCATATCCATGGCAATCACTCTCATCATCTTTAAACATCCCCTTTTCTCATTTATCGCGCCTTCTTCAATCCGTTAAGCCTCTCCACCATCAAAACCATCACCGCCACAATCCCCAGAAGATAAAACGGGTACAGCCAAATCCCCACTCTTCCCGATATCATCCCAAACAGAGACGGCATCACCATAGTGCCCACATAGGCGCACGCCATCTGCATGCCCATGATAGCCTGGGAAAGATCCTCCCCGAAATTATCCGGCGTCTCATGGAGCAGAGCCGGATACACAGGCGCGCACCCCACGCCCACCATCACAAGCCCAACCCCGGTCATAACCTGGCCCAGGGGCAGCGTCAAAAGGACGATGCCTGCCACAGCCACCGCCTGGCCCAGCCGCACCATATTCCTGTCATTAAGCTTCATAGTGATAAACCCGCAGACAAACCGCCCGGCCGTGATGCCCAGATAAAACAGAGAAGCCCACTTAGCCGCAGCGCTGGCCGAAATCCCCCGGTTCAGCACCATGTAGCTGGCCGCCCACAGCCCTGTTGTCTGCTCCAGACCGCAGTAGCAGAAAAAGGAAATCATGGCCTCCTTTGCCCCTGAAAGCCCGAAAACCTCCAAAAGACCCATGCTCCTTCTCTCCCCCTGCTCCTCCTCCTCTGCCCTGCTCCCCTTCCACAGGTACAACGTGGCGAACAGCACCGCTGTCAGCGCCATCTGCAGAACCGAGATGATCTGGTAGCCTCCTGTCCACGGCAGGCCTCCCACCAGACAGGCCCCCATGATGTAAGGCCCTATGGACGCCCCAATCCCCCAGAAACAGTGAAGCCAGCTCATATGCCTTGCCTCATAGTGAAGGGCCACATAATTGTTCAGCGCCGCGTCCACCGCCCCGGCCCCAAGGCCGTAGGGCAGAGCGATAACGCACAGCATCCATAACGAATCCGACACCGAAAATCCCCACAGAGCCCCCGCTGTCACGGCCACGCTCACTGCCGTCACCCTGCCCGTCCCCAGCTTTTTGGTCAGCGTATCGCTGAGCAGGCTGGAAATAATGGTTCCTCCCGATATGATAATGGAAATAATCCCCGCATAGGACACCGGAACCCCCAGCTCCCCCTGAATGCTGGGCCACGCCGCCCCCAAAAGGGCGTCCGGAAGCCCCAGGCTGATAAACGCAACATAAATAATCCCAAGCAGCAATGTCATAGCTCTCCTTTTCCTACCTCTCTTCCCTTAATCAAAACATTTTCTTGTATTTTCCTTTTAAAACCTCTATAATAATATTGCATTTTCCATGGATTTTCTATCAAAAAACAGACTTAAACTATAAAAATACGGCCAAAAAGGAGCGTCCAACCGCCTATGAAACCAGTTGCGTACCAGCCATCCGCCTCACACTCCCCCCTTTTACCCATCTCCCCCGACGCCTCCCGCCCCGGCTCTGCCCATGACACCCCCGGTAGCGCCTGCCCACAGGCCCCCAATCCCGGTCCCGCCGACAGCTCCCCCTACATCCACACCTCCAACAGCCGCATCAACACCTCCACCCTGGAGGAGACCCTGCGCTGTATTACGCCGGAATTTCCCTACACCACAGACTTGTGTACCCTTCACACCCTGCCGGGCCGCGCCTTTCCCTGGCACTGGCACAAGGAAGTGGAACTTTTCTACCTGCAGAAAGGAACTCTGGACTATATACTGCCTGACGGACAGCACACCTTCCGCCAGGGGGAAGGCGGCTTCTTAAACTCCGGCGTCCTCCACATGACCTGCTGCCCCAAAAACCAGGTGTGCATCCAGGAAGAGCACCTTTTCCTCCCCTCCTTTCTGGGAGGCCAGGAAAACAGCATCCTGACCGCCCGGTACATCACCCCTGTTCTGGAGCACCCGGACATGGAGCTGTACCGCCTTGACCCAGCCGTCCCGGACCATGCGGAGATCATCCGCCTGATGAAAGCCTCCTTCACCTGCTACGAATCTGCCCGGGAAGGCTATGAATTTGAAGTCCGGGAATATATGAGCCGCGTATGGCGGATCCTGTTCTCCCACCTAAAAGACTTTCACGGAGACAAAAAAAAGCGGCCCCACAGCGACCGCATCAAAACCATGATGGAATTTATCTCCTTCCACTACCATGAAAAGCTGACCCTGAAACAGATCGCAGACTCCGCGTTCATCAGCCCCAGGGAGTGCAGCCGGTGCTTTCAGGAAACCCTGGGCCAGCCCCCCTTCTCCTACCTGACTGACTACCGCCTCCACAAAGCCTGCTCCCTTCTGACCCACACACACTTAAGTGTCACCCAGGTAAGCGCTGCCTGCGGGTTCAACAGCAGCAGTTACTTTGCTCAGATCTTTCACAGGACATTCGGGTGTACGCCCAGGGAGTACGGGCGGCAGAACCATACATGCGTTTAAACGCCTATATGGGTTCCCGCCAGTTCTTCCCGGTTTCTGCATCTTAGTCAGTCATCCGCCCCTCTTTCGTCTGTTCCTCCCCATTATACGCCAACGCCAGATTGTCCTTAATACGTCTCAATATAAGATCAATCCTTTTTATATCCGATACCATATATTTCGTATCCAGCAGCCTCTTCAAATCCGCCTGCTGCTCCGCTGTTAATTTCAAAGACTGAACAAATGTTATAAGAGCAAAATCAGCTGCCTGTCTGCTTATATAATCAGATTGCACACACAAACTGTCTATCAGTATAGATATACTGGAAAAGGTATCCCTGCCATATGAAGTAAACGACAGCTGCTGCAGCACAGAAAACACTTCGATCTTATCATAATCCAAATCCAGATCCGACGTATATAAATCCTTTATATAATCATTGCAATAAGATATAAATATTAGATCAATGGATCTTCTGTTCACCACAAAAATATCTTTGCACTTAAATCCCGCTATCTCTATGGGCAATTCTAACATCCCCCGCTGTGCCATCACCTTCACCACATACCGGTTCTCATTTTCGGTTCTGCTCAATACACAATCCGCAAATACAGGCACATGCTGATCACCTATGTATCGCTGTATCCGGTTCGTCCTTGCAATTCCCCTCTTATTATCCTCATGAAATGACACAATGATCTCCTCAAACTGCTTTGAATCGATCTTTATATAGACAGATACTCTGTACAAATTATCGATCACGCAGATATAGGATTTAAACGGTTCCTGGTCTTTTCTCCTCTGTATCATATATGGCTGTAAGTTGGTTAAATACCTTTTAATAAATGTCAATGTATCTAACCCGCAGTATTCAATATATTCAAACAAATGCTGATTCAGCCCGCTTCTGTGTCCGCTTTCATCCAATTTAATTCGGTCCAGCTTAGCCAGATCCCTTATCCTTTTACATGCCCTTATCATGGACGTATCAATACCCTTTGACTCCAAAACTTCATATGTCAGATCCATGTCACTCCCCCGTTTTCTCTGTAGACAGATTCACGTACCCATACCTCTTCCCATTCCCCGCCAAAAACCCTGCGGTCACCATCAGAGACAGCACCTCAGCCACAACCACGGCCAGCCAGATCCCGTTAACCCCCAGAAAAACAGGCAGCGCCGTCACCGACAAAACCTGAAACACCAAAGTCCTCAAAAACGAGATCACTGCCGACACGCCTCCGTTCCCCAGAGCCGTAAAAAACGCCGACCCGAAGATATTCAGCCCTGTGATCAAAAAGGCCATGGCGTACAGCCGAAACCCGTCCCTGGTCATGGCAAAAAGCTCCCCGTCATACCCCACGAAGATCCGCATAAGAGGGTTGGCCGCCAGCTGGGCCGTCACGATCATCACGATCCCCGCGGCCCCGTTAAGCCTTATGCTCTTCCAAAACAGATTCCTAAGCTCTCCCCGGTTCCCCGCCCCGAAGTGGTAACTGATCACAGGCGCGCAGCCCACGGCATACCCCAGATAAATGGCGGAAAACACAAAGCTCATGTACATCATCACCCCGTAAGCCGCCACCCCGTTCTCCCCGGCCCGGACCATCAGCTGATAATTGTACAGAATATTCACCACAGACGCCGAAATATTGCTCATCAGCTCCGAGGAGCCGTTGGTGCAGGTCTTTATAAGCACCCACTTATTCCACTTAGTCTTTGTCAGCCGGAGAAGGCTGTTGTTCCTCCCGGCAAAATACAGAAGGGGAAGCACGCCTCCCACCACCTGGCTCATGCCCGTAGCCGCCGCAGCCCCCGCAAGCCCCAGCCGAAACACCCCAACCAAAAGATAATCCAGAGCCACATTGGTCAGACCTGCCGCCACGGTCACCGCAAGCCCCAGCTTCGGCTTTTCGGCTGTCACAAAAAAGCTCTGAAACACAAACTGCAGCATAAACGCCGTCTGAAACGCCAGGATGATCCACCCGTACACCAGACAGTTATTAAGCATCTCCCCCTCCGCGCCCAGAAGCACCGCGATGGGCCGCAGAACCACAAACCCGATCACTGTCAGCACAAGCCCAACACCTATGGTCACATAGAGCAAAAAGGAGAAATACTCATTGGCCTTATCCCTCTTACCCTCCCCCAGAGTCATAGCCACAATGGCGCTTCCTCCGGTTCCGATCATAAATCCCAGCCCGCCCAGCATAGCCAGCGGCGGATAGATCAGGTTCAGGGCCGCAAACGCCGTCTTTCCCACAAAATTGGACACAAACAAGCCGTCCACCACACTGTAGATGGACGTAAAGATCATCATAACGATGGAAGGCATCACAAACCGTATCAGCCTTGTGGCCGTAAAATGGTCTGACAGCCGTATCTCCTCCCTCTTCCCTTTTTTCAAAATGCTGCTCATAACGTATCACAACTCCTTCACTTTTGTCCTGAAATACTCCAGATACTTCCTCATAACCCGCAGATGCTCCCGCCACTCCTCCTCCGTCAGATGGCCGAACGCCTCCTCCTCCATAGCTGCCACAGGCACGATCTTCTCCTCCACCAGCGCTCTCCCCCCCTCAGTGAGAAAAATCCCCATCTCCCGCCCCTTCCCGGGCTTCAGATACACGACCCCCTCCTGTTCCAGCTTCTTCACCACCGAGTGGACCGTCTGCTTGCTGACGCAGGCTGCGCTGCAGATATCCCTCTGCAGACACCCCTCCCCCATATCCCAGATATTGTACAGCACCGTAAAGGCGCCGTCCGACAGCCCCACCTTCCTGCTCACCACGTGATACAGCCCCTCTATCTCCCGGTTTAACCCGTTAAACTCCTTCACCTTCCCATTATGTTCCTCCAAAACAGCCACCTCCAGTACGATTTCAGACTCCCCACATTATAGTACGAAATCATACTCATGTCAACCCCGCTTCCCCCAAATTTTTTCAGAAAGTCCTTGCACCTTTTCCATTTTTCTATATAATAGAATGAGAAAAAAACAAGGAGGATAAAAAAATGCCAAAAAGAACCGACATTCACAAAGTGCTCATCATCGGCTCCGGCCCCATTATCATCGGCCAGGCATGTGAATTTGACTACTCCGGAACCCAGGCCTGCAAGGCTTTACGCAGTCTGGGCTACGAGATTGTACTGGTAAATTCCAATCCGGCCACCATCATGACCGACCCGGAAACCGCTGACGTCACTTACATTGAACCCCTCAACGTGGAACGTCTGGAGCAGATTATCGCCAAAGAACGGCCCGACGCCCTTCTCCCCAACCTGGGCGGTCAGTCAGGCCTGAACCTGTGCGCGGAACTGTACAAAGAAGGCATTTTAGATAAATACAACGTAAAAGTCATCGGCGTTCAGGTGGATGCCATCGAGCGGGGTGAGGACCGCATCGAATTTAAGAAAGCCATGAACAGCCTTGGCATTGAGATGGCACGCAGCGAAGTGGCTTACTCCGTGGAGGAGGCCCTTAAGATCGCCGGCAAGTTAGGCTACCCGGTAGTGCTCCGTCCCGCCTACACTATGGGCGGCGCGGGAGGCGGCCTGGTATATAATAAGGAAGAGCTGAAAACAGTCTGCGCCAGAGGCCTTCAGGCCAGCTTGGTAGGCCAGGTCCTGGTGGAGGAATCCATCTTGGGCTGGGAAGAGCTGGAGCTGGAAGTGGTCCGTGACTGTGAAGGCAACATGATAACCGTCTGCTTTATCGAAAATATCGACCCTCTTGGGGTACACACCGGGGACTCCTTCTGCGCGGCCCCCATGCTGACCATCTCAAAGGAATGCCAGAAGCGGCTTCAGGAACAGGCCTACAAGATCGTAGAGTCGGTCCAGGTCATCGGCGGCACCAACGTGCAGTTTGCCCACGACCCGGTCAGCGACCGCATTGTGGTCATCGAGATCAACCCCCGCACCTCCCGCTCATCCGCCCTGGCATCCAAAGCCACCGGCTTCCCCATTGCCCTGGTATCCGCCATGCTGGCCACAGGCCTGACTCTAAAGGACATCCCCTGCGGCAAGTACGGAACTCTGGACAAATATGTCCCGGACGGCGACTACGTGGTCATCAAATTTGCCCGCTGGGCATTTGAAAAATTCAAGGGCGTGGAGGACAAACTGGGAACCCAAATGCGGGCCGTAGGCGAGGTCATGAGCATCGGCAAGAATTACAAGGAGGCCTTCCAGAAAGCCATCCGCAGCCTGGAAACAGGCCGCTACGGCTTGGGCCACGCCAAAGACTTTGACTTAAAAAGCAAAGACCAACTGTTAAAGATGCTCATCACCCCCTCCAGCGAGCGCCATTTCATCATGTATGAGGCCCTCCGCAAAGGAGCCACGGTGGAGGAGATCTACGACATCACCAAAGTAAAAGCCTGGTTCATTGAACAGATGAAAGAGCTGGTGGAGGAGGAAGAAACCCTTCTGAAAGACAAAGGACACATGCCGTCTGACGCCCTCCTGACAAAGGCCAAAAAAGACGGATTCTCCGACAAATATTTAAGCCAGATTCTGGAGATCCCAGAGGAGGACATCCGAAACCGCCGTATCGCCATTGGCGTGGAGGAGGCCTGGGAGGGAGTCCACGTAAGCAGCACCGAAAACAGCGCTTACTACTACTCCACCTACAATGCCCCTGACAAAAACCCGGTAAATACAGGCAAGCCCAAGATCATGATCCTGGGCGGCGGCCCCAACCGCATCGGCCAGGGCATTGAGTTCGACTACTGCTGCGTTCACGCGTCCCTTGCCCTAAAGAAAATGGGATTCGAGACCATTATCGTCAACTGCAACCCGGAGACCGTGTCCACAGACTACGACACCTCCGACAAGCTGTACTTTGAGCCTCTGACTCTGGAGGACGTGTTAAGCATCTACAACAAGGAGAAGCCTGCAGGCGTCATCGCCCAGTTCGGCGGCCAGACTCCCTTAAACCTGGCCGCTGACCTGGAGAAAAACGGCGTAAAGATCCTGGGTACCTCCCCGTCGGTCATCGACCTGGCCGAGGATCGGGATCTGTTTAGAGACATGATGGAGAAACTGGACATCCCCATGCCCGAGTCAGGCATGGCCACCACAGTGGAGGAAGCCATCGCCATCGCGGGGCGCATCGGTTACCCGGTTATGGTCCGCCCCTCCTACGTACTGGGAGGCCGGGGCATGGAGGTAGTCTACGACGACCAGACCATGACTGAATACATGAACGCCGCGGTGGGCGTCACCCCTGACCGCCCCATCCTCATTGACCGGTTCCTAAACCACGCCATGGAATGTGAGGCCGACGCCATCAGCGACGGAACCCACGCCTTTGTGCCTGCGGTCATGGAGCACATTGAGCTGGCCGGCGTCCACTCCGGAGACTCCGCCTGCATCATCCCCTCCGTACACATTTCCCTGGAGAATGTGAAGACCATCAAGGAGTACACCCGGAAGATCGCGGAGGAGATGCATGTCCAGGGCCTGATGAACATGCAATACGCCATCGAAAACGGCAAAGTCTATGTGCTGGAGGCCAATCCCAGGGCATCCCGCACCGTACCTCTGGTATCCAAGGTGTGCAACATCCGCATGGTTCCCCTGGCCACGGAGATCATCACCTGTGAGCTTACCGGGAAACCGTCCCCGATTCCGGCCTTAAAGGAACAGGAGATTCCCAACTACGGAGTCAAGGAAGCGGTGTTTCCCTTTAACATGTTCCAGGAAGTGGACCCCCTTCTTGGACCGGAGATGCGCTCCACCGGCGAGGTGCTGGGACTTTCCCGCTCCTTCGGAGAGGCCTTCTACAAGGCCCAGGAAGCCACCCAGTCCAGGCTGCCCCTTGAGGGCACGGTGCTTATATCCGTCAACGCCAAGGACAAACCGGAGGTGACGGACATCGCCAGAAGCTTTGCGGAGGACGGCTTTACCATTGTTGCCACAGGCCGCACTTACGACCTAATCTGTCAGGCAGGCATTCCCGCTGAAAAGGTGAAAAAGCTGTACGAAGGCCGCCCCAATATCCTGGATATGATCACCAACGGCCAGATTCAGCTGATCATCAACTCCCCTGCCGGCAAGGACAGCCGCCACGACGACAGCTACTTAAGAAAAGCTGCCATCAAGGCCAAGATTCCCTACATGACCACCATGGCAGCCGCCCGGGCCACGGCCAGCGGTATCCACTATGTGAAGACCTGTGGCCAGGGGGAAGTGAAATCTTTGCAGCAGTTGCACAGTGAAATCCACGACAAAGAGTAACAAATCAATAAAACCTCAGCAAAAAAGAGAGGATCCCGCCAAAAGTCTGGATCCTCTCTTTTTTTAAAAAACAACAGCTAAGCTTGGTTTGTTCCCTTCTCTTTCAGAAGATCCCTGATCTCCGCCAGCAATTCCTCTGTCGTCGGTCCTGCCGGAGCGGGATCTGCAGCCTGCTCCTCCTCCTGGTGACGAAACATCACATACTTCTTAAATTCGCCATGGTCCCTTCCAGTTTTTTCTCCAAAGCCTTCATATCTTTTCCCATCTTATTTCAGTTCTCCTCTCAAGTATACTTACCCAATCTATTGATAACAGATCACCGGCATCCCTTTGTACACATAGTCATACAAAAGCTTTGCCCTGTCCGGCGGCAGGTTGATGCAGCCGTGGCTTCCGCCATACAGGTAGATGGTCCCCCCAAACTTACTCCGCCAGTTTGCGTCGTGAAACCCGATCCCGCCGTTAAAGGGCATCCAGTAGTCCACATGGCTTTCATACTCATAACTTCCGTCCGCCTTTTTCTTCCCCCGCAGGATTCTGTCAGTCTCCTTGTAAGTCAGGCTGTAGATACCCGCAGGGGTGGCGTACCCCTTTGCCACGTCTCCGGTAACGCAGGGAGCGTCCCACACCACGTTTCCGTCCTTTATCATGTACACATGCTGGCCGCTTAAATCCACCTCCGCGTAGGTACTGCCCCAGTCGCTGACCCTGTCCGCCCCGGTCATGGCGTACTGGGGCTCTCTTATCTGACTCTGCCCTGTGCGTATCATTCCGACGAGAGCCGCTGTCTCCTGAGCCTGGTCAAGCCTCCACCCAAAAGGTCCGTTCAGCTCCACCTCCCTGCCGGAAACGGTCTGAAACACCCTGGGCTTTCCCGACGTGTCATACTTGTCGGCAAGGGCCTTCACAAAGCCCGCCGCTTTCTCCTGAGCCACCTGAATCTCCCCGTCCACAGTGCCGGTGAGCCACGAGGTGATCTCTTGCCCGGCCAGAACCTCCTCCGCCTCACCGAATTTGTACGTTATGGCCATATCCCTGCACCGGTTCATGGTATCGCACAGATCCTTCAAATGGGCGTCCGTGGAACTAACGGTTACCTGCCGGTAACACCCCTGTTCCTCTAAGCTGACGCTCCCCTGCCCGGCCGAAACCGCCGCCAGGATCACTTCCTTCGTCTTTTCCGGATCCACATCATTGCCCTGGACTTCCTTTACGACAGTAAACGGCTTCCCCTCCTCATAGGCGGAAACATGGGCATTCTCCGTCCGCCTGATCCCCTCCCCGCTTATACAGGAAAGTCCCTGAATCCTGGCCTCCAGGGCAGCAGCGTCAAAGGATGTACTGACTGCCACAGTAAACTGATGCTTCACCGCCGGACCGGCAGCCCTGCCTCCATCGTTCTGCTGGGCAAGAACAGCTCCAAGATCTCCGGTCACAGACGCCCGGTACCCGATCTCGCTGCCCTTTATCACATCTTTCGTCCCGTCCTTTTTCACGATCTCCAGGCTGTAGCTGTCCGGATCCTCCAGGACGCCTTTCGCCCTGTCCACAGTCTGCCCGCTGACATTGATTCCATTTAAGTATGTCCCTGCTACATAGGTGTCTCCTTCCGCGCCGTAAGCGGGCATGGCCCAGACACATCCCAAAAACACCAGAGCCGCCATGGCCCCTATCTTTCCTCTCATCTTCATCCGCCCTCTCTTTCCTTTGATTTCACGATCTAAATCATTTCTCTTAATACAGCATTGCTTAAAAGTGATCTACTCACCAGCATTTAGGCAAGGCTGTACGGACTCCTTCTCCGGGTATTCCACCATCCAGTATTCGAACCCATTGACCACCAGAGTATCCCCAAACCTGTCTGTCCGCTTAAACGCCCCGCCATAATTGGCATGGACATGGCCGTGGACAAACAGCTTTGGCCTGTACTTCTCCATCAGCCCCCGAAAGCAGGCAAATCCCCGGTGGGGCAGATCCTCCATGTCGTGAAACTGATATGCCGGGGCGTGGGTCACCAGGATATCAAATCCCTTGTGCTTCCACAGCTTCCATCTCATCTTCCGTATCCGTTTGGCCATAGCCCTCTCCGTATACTGGTTGTCCGCCTTAGGGATGTACTCCATGGAACCGCCCAGCCCCATGATCCTGACTCCATTATGGACATAAATATCATCCTCTATGCAGATACACCCCTCCGGCGGCTGATCCGCGTACACCCCGTCATGATTCCCTCTGACATAGAGAAGCGGGGCATGGCAGAGGGTGGCAAAAAAGCTTAGATACCCCGGATCCAGATCCCCGCAGGAGATGACCAGCTCCACCCCCTCCAGCTTAGCCGGTTCATAATAATCGTACAGCGCTTTTGACCTTTGATCCGCCAGTACCAGAATCTTCATCCGATCATTCCTCCGCGTCCTTCCGCTCGTCCTCCTTAACGCCCTGGAGCCGAACCAGCGTCTGTGCCTCCTGGGTAAGGTCCTTAAACTCCGGGATCACGCCCACCACGTTCTCCGCAAGCCAGTCCATGGAAATGATCTCCTCCGCGGTCAGGCTCCCTCCCTCCCTGCACTGGATCTTCCCGTTCTGGGAGTAGATAAGGCCGTCAAAGGGATGGAAACTGCCGGCCCGCACAGAATTCTTCAAAAAGTCAATAAGCCTGTGGATCCCGTGAGGCATCTTCTGGGAGTAGATAACGTCGATCACCTCCGCCGACATACCCCACCAGTAGTTCACCGCCTTCTTTCCTTTCATGGACTGCGGCTCCCCGGCGCCCCGGCAGATGGACCTGACGATCCTCTCATAAAATTTGCCCCAGTGCCAGATGGGCGTAGCCAAATTCTCCAATGTCCCATCCGGATTCTTTACATACAGCCCGTACTCCCTGGATTCCTTCTGGGGTGTGATCATCTCCTCGCCGGAAATATACGTAATCCCCTCCCTGCTCAGCCGGTTTCCCGCGTCGGCGTCCTTGATCCTGGACCACTCCAGATACACCTTCACGTAGGGGTTGATCATCCTGGCTCCCAGGGCAAAGGCGTTGATATTTGCCACAGTGCCGTAGATGGGATAATCCGCCACATACCCCAGCTTATCCGACCTGGTCATAGCCGCCGCGATGGCCCCCAAAAGAAACTTCGCCTCATACATCCTCCCATAGTAGGTGCAGATGGAGGAGTAGGACATCTTGATGGAACAGTTATAAAACCGCACCTCCGGGTGCAGGATCGCGGACCGCACGCTCTGATTGGCCATCTGAGGCGCTGTGGTGAAGATAATGTTACACCCTGACGCAACCGACAGCTCAATAGCGTTCTCGATCTCCGGCTCCGTAGTCACATTGTCAATGGCCATGGTCTTTAACCTGCCGTCAAAGGCCTGCTCCAGATACATCCGCCCCAGCTCATGGGCGTAGGTCCATGGGGAAGTCTTGGCTGTCTTATTATAGATAAACGCAATCTTTAACATCTCCGGCTCTATGGTCTCTGCCGGGCGCAGCCAGTTTAACAGGGACGGCTTGTGGGACGGGGCCTCCACAGCCTCCGGACTCTCCACCAACTCCACCTGATTCCCTCCTGCCGCCAGCTCGATCTCCTTCCAGATCCGGTCAAGCGCCTTGCCGATCCCGATCTCCGTCTGATCCTTCATCTTTTCATATCCGTACACATTGATATAGATCAGAAACGCGTCCGATGCCGTCAGCGGCAGCTTATCCCCTCCCTTCTGGGTAAAGGTTTTAGCAAACCTGCTGTAGACGGATTTAAACACAGCCTGCTCTTCTTTATCCCACACCTGATCCGGCTTTTTATCCATAAGCTTCAAAAGCTTCTTGTAACTTCCTTCCTTGCTGAACCACACGTCGCAGTTAAAGGACACCTGGTAAAAATCAAGAAACTCGTAGTACAGTTTATTCTCCTTCTCCTCCGTCCGCTTGGGGATCAGCCGGGTCACATACCCCGCAATGCTGTACGCCCCCACATATTTCATGACGCTGACCCGCTTATTGCCCTCCTGGACATAGAAACGGTTCATAAATTCATAGGCCACGATCGGATCCCGGATGCCGTCGTCGATCTGATGGTCATACAGAGAGGCCCACTTTGCCCCAAACTCCGACTCCTCTGTTAAAAGCGGCATAAAATTGCCGGCAAAAGCATTGGTCCGGCCCTCGGTCTTTGTTCCGATGATCTTATCCAGAGGAATATCCATAAGTCCCAGGCTGACTTCCGATACGATCTGCGTATAGGACAAAATATTGTCCAACACAGGAAGATATGGATACTCTCCTTTATTCAGGGCCTCCTGATACTGCCTCCGCCCCCGCTTCAGGGCTCCCATGTAATCGTACAATGCCATAAATTTGCGCTCCTCCTCATCCTCTCCCGGCGGTCTGGGCCAATCATCTCCCCCCAACGCCGATTTCTCTTCCCTTTTCTCTCCTGTCTATTTCACCACAAAGGGCGGGGGATTGCAAGATGGATTTTCTTAAAATTTGCTTACGGTAACACTCTTGTTTTTTGAGCACCATTGATATAAGTAACACCCACAATAAATAGATATTCGTTAAAATCCTATTATTTCATCCATCAAAAAGAAATACCCAACCTGTTACTGTCAGATATCTCTCAAAATTTATCTCATATTATATCTGGAGACGTTACACTCTCATACCACTATACGATTACTCAACCCTCGTTTATCGCCGCCTGAGGAGCCGCTACCATGAGAGAGTTATCCCTTATCTGAATAATGACTCCTGCATTCTGATAAAAGAAGCTTTCCCTTCTGTACTTTGGGATAAATACAATATGATACGTGCAATTCCATCTGGTATGTGCTATACTCTTATTATCCATTTGGATACCTCCTATGCTTTGATACGGCCTGCGAAACCAATATCATTATAGCATAGGAGTTTTTAGTACTTTAGGCAAAACCACGGCTTATTCTATTCTCCCCATCTCAGATGGGGGATTAAAAGCCTTTTTCGTTTAAAAACATACCTGTCATACATCTGGAGGAACCAATAGGAAAGTACCTGGCCTAAATCCCTTTTATGGAACTTTCAATTTCGAATCCGTCCATTAGCCTGTCGTATTCTTCCCATGTCAGATTCCTGGCTTCTTCTGCGTTCCTTGGCCATTTGAAGTATCCCTGTGATAAACGTTTATAGCCTAATGTAAACCCATCTTCTTCAAAAAAAGGCATTTGATACGGTCCCGTTTTGTGCCGCAGAAAAGGAAGAGGCTTCCCTTGTCCAAAGGGTCAAGATTGTATTATCTGCTTGCAGAGGGCATATCCCCCTGACCTCCTTTTCACTCAAAAAATCACAAAACTCCCTGCCGGAGTTTTTGATTTTTTTGCACGAATGCCCCATGTATGAGGGCATTTATTTTTGTAAAATCCTCTTAAAAACCTGATAAGGAGAGTGCATCAAAAATGGCAAAACGTGAGCAAAAAAATGAACTGAAAATATTTCTAAGTAACGATGAGCAATACATACTGGAGCAGATTGCAAATCCAATAAACACAACGGGCAACGTGTATAAAGCCGATGTTGAGGAAGTAAAAAAGTTGATGAATAAAATTGGGGATACTCAAAAACCATGTTGTCAAAACAGCCCTACATGATGCAATAACTCAAAAACATACCAGTCAAATTCTCTTTACAAATTGCAAGAGTGATGCCGCAATAAAATCTAAAAACAGACAAATTTCGCACCAATAAAAAAGGTGTACCGCAGGTAAGTTTTGTTCTCCCTTGCGGTACACCTTGAAGTGTGCAATGTGTCATTAAATTTAAAGTTTTTGTCTGTCTGATATTTTTGTGATTTCGTTTCATTTTCATCATCAGTCATTCCTGTCAGTAACAATACCGGAAATATTACCCCTGACAGAATGCCTATTTTAAGATTATTGTCTAAAACACTTGAAACCATGCCAACTACTGTAGGTCCTCCTGAACATCCAATATCGCCCGCCAATGCCAGTAATGCAAACATTGCTGTACCACCTTTGGCAACATAAGCCGCTGCTTTACTAAAAACCCCTGGCCACATAATACCAACTGATAATCCGCATAGCGCACAGCCAATAAAACCAACTATCGGGCTTGG
Organism: uncultured Hungatella sp.; assembly: GCA_910588505.1. Classification (GTDB taxonomy): domain Bacteria; phylum Bacillota; class Clostridia; order Lachnospirales; family Lachnospiraceae; genus UBA3402. Next base: position 33,564 of record CAJUPQ010000034.1, read on the forward strand.
CACAAGAGAAATACAAAAATATGCAATGATGCACAAAATGCAACTGCCTGTCATAAAGTGTTCCAAGTCAATTTGTTCCCCATATTTCCCATAAAAAGCTCTGGCACTGCCCATTAAAAGCGCAAACAGCATCGGTCCTGCTAAATCTCCAATTGTCTTGCTTACCCCCAACCCTGTTTCCGCAAATGTAGATGCCCATTGGCTCACTGCCTGTTCGCTTGCTCCGGCACATATCATCATTACCATTAGCACCCAAAATATCTTATTGTGAAAAAGCTGTTTGACCGTTAATCCTTTTTCTCCTTCATTCATCAAAGAAGCAATAGGGACTTTTGTAAAGAAAATCATATTGACGAAAGGAACAACTGCCCATATACAAGCCATAATCTTCCAGTATTGGATTCCAAACATTTGAAAAAAAATGTTGACACAAGCACTACCGCTACATGCCCCCAACAGTAAAAAGAATGCAGCAGACTCATGGCTTTCTCTTTATTTTTGGTAGGGCAGGCTTCTACTATAGGACTTACCAATACCTCTAACAATCCGCCACCCACCGCATATACGGCAACCGCAATCAACAGACCTGTAAAAGCACTTCTACATATATCAGGCAGAATAGTCAGAAAAACAAATCCTGTCACTGCGCAGAGATGTGCAATAATCATTGATACCCTATAACCTATCCTGTCAACAAAAGTAACCGACAAAACATCCACCAACAACTGTAATCCAAAATTAAATGTAATGAGCAGCGTAATCTACAATCGCCTGTACAATATAACCGATAAAACATGCATAAAGTGTTTTATTATAGCTTTTGTCCATGATAGAAACCTCCTATCTCATCATCACAGCTTCTGCATCCAGCTCTTCTTTCTGAATATTGCCAATGAAACAACCACACGCACACACTCCTCCATAGACAGCACAAAATAGACTGCTGTAATAGGAAAACGTAGCACAAAAGCAGAAAACAGCCCAAGAGGCACACCAAATATCCATGTACCAATCAAATCAACTACCATTACATAGGTTGTCCTGCCCCCACTCCTTAAAATTCCGCCTAAAATCATATTCTGTACTTTTATCGGGGCAACAAAAGCGTATGCTATAAGCAGATACCCTGTTATCTGTCTTACATCATCTTCTACTCTAAAAATCAATACATAATATTTATGAGACACTACTACAATCGCTGACAGCAGAATGGAACAGACAAGCCCTGTATACATCAATCTTTTGGAATCCTCATAAGCGCTCCCTGTATCATCAGCCCCCAGCCTTTTGCCAATCATCACTCCGGCTGCCTGTGATACGCCGCTTAATGCTCCCATTACCAATGCCTGCAAAGGATTGGTCAACGTCATGGCAGCGAAAGCTTTTGTTCCCAGATGACCATAAATAGACGCATAGACGTTTTCTCCAAGGCTCCAGAAGAATTCGCATACAAGCAGCGGCATTAAAATAGCCATATACTGTTTTATATGCACCTTGTCTGTCCTGATTACAAATGGAATTTTCCATGAGTGTTTCCGGTACAAATGAAAAAATAATATAACTGTAATGATACAGCCTGATAACTGAGCAATTACTGATGCCCATGCAGCCCCTTTGACGCCCATCGCCGGAAATCCTGCATTGCCAAATATAAGCACATAATTTAAAGCAGTATTGGCTACACTGGCAAAAATACCCGCATATAGTGGTATCTTTGCTGCCTGTACGCACCTAAGATATGCGGAAAGAATTGACGTGACTGCCACGGGCAAAAAGCTGATCGCATATATCCTCAGATACTCCACTCCTTCCTGTACCGTAACAGCATCATTTGTGTATAACCCTAAAATCCGAACTGGCGTAATCATACTTAATAAAGTAAAAATCGCTACTAATATTAAAGATACTATTAAATTTGTGTAAACGCTTCGTCCTACTTCTTTTGTATCTTCTTTCCCTATATATTGTGCTATCATAATGCCTGCCACAGATGCTACGGCAGCGATTACAACCGAGTAAATTGACGCAAACTTTCCTCCTAACCCAATGCCTGCAATACTGATGCTTCCAAGCTGTCCTGTCATAATCTGGTCTATCACAGAAAAAGAAGACTGCATCAAACACTGTAATGTTACGGGAATAGCAATCTGGAGCAATTCTTTTTGAAATTCTTTTCTGCCTCCCGTCATTTTCGGTTTTCTCCTATCCACTCCACAGCAAAATCTACCAATGC
>CAJUPQ010000035.1 GCA_910588505.1 uncultured Hungatella sp.
GATTCTTTTCTATGAACAGAGGAGACAAAGTGCGTATCCCCAGGGAACTACGCACTTTTCTGTTATTAATCAGGAAGGCTTTAAGGAGGTGGTTTGAGAACCAATCAGAAAAATAGAAGAACATTGGAAAGGAGATGCAAAGAGGATGAGCTATTTACAAAACAGAGAAGGGTATTTTCAGGAACAGGGGAAAATGTGTGCTGAGAATGACAGGATCAGCAAAGACTTATTTCAGGAGCTTGGGGTGAAAGCCGGGCTGCGGGATGAGAACGGGAACGGAGTCCTTACGGGGCTTACCAATATTTCGGAGGTGAAGGCCTTTGAATACAAGGATGGAGAGAAGAGGCCCTGTGACGGAAAGCTTCTTTACAGAGGATATGATGTGCGGGATCTGATAAGCGGCAGCAGTGGACAGAGATTTGCGTTCGAGGAGGCTGCCTATCTGCTTCTGTTCGGTGAACTGCCTACCCAGCCCCAGCTAAAGGAATTCTGCGACGTGCTGGCAGAGAGCTGTGACATGCCTACCAATTTTACCAGGGATGTTATTATGAAGGCTCCCAGCTACGATGTCATGAATTCTATGACCAGAAGCGTCCTTACCCTTGCATCTTATGATAAACAGACGGCTGATTTAAGCGTGGAGAATGTACTCAGGCAGTGTATCCAGCTAATCAGCATATTCCCTATGCTGGCAGTCTACGGATACCATGCGTATAATCATTATGAAAAGGACGGCAGCATGTATATTCACCGGCCGGACACAGCCCTTTCCATCGCGGAGAATTTCCTGCGCATGATGCGGCCGGATATGCAATATACGGAGCTGGAGGCAAGGGTTTTGGACGTGGCCCTGTTGCTTCATGCAGAGCATGGAGGGGGAAACAACTCTACCTTCACCACAAGAGTGGTGACCTCCTCCGGATCGGATACGTACTCTGCCATTGCCGCGGCCCTGTGTTCTTTAAAAGGGAAACGGCATGGCGGAGCCAACATTATGGTTATGCACATGATGGAGGACATCAAGGATCATATACAGGATTATGAAGACGAGGAAGAGATTGAACAGTATCTGCAGAAAATCCTTCACGGAGAAGCGTTTGACCGAAAAGGGCTGATCTATGGAATGGGACATGCAGTATATTCCCTGTCTGATCCCAGGGAAGTGATTTTTAAAGGCTTTGTGGAGAAACTGGCAGTGGCAAAGGGGAGGGAGCATGACCTGGTTCTCTATAATAATATAGAAAAAGCCGCGCCCAAGATCATTGCCAGGGAGAGGAAGATTTTTAAGGGAGTCAGCCCCAATGTGGATTTTTACAGCGGGTTTGTCTATGACATGCTGGGAATTCCAAACGAACTATACACTCCCTTATTTGCGGTGGCCAGGATTGCAGGATGGAGCGCTCACCGGATTGAGGAGATTGTTTCAGCCAATAAGATTATCCGGCCTGCGTACAAGAGCCTGGTGAAGGGGATGGAGTATCCACAGAGAAGTGAGAGGAGGGCTAAAGACCAATGATGGAGTCCTTGTTAAATCATAAAGAAGAACAGTTTTTTCTGGATAATTTTAATGTGGATCGGATCTTCTATACCATTGGGAGGGCGGATTATCTGTTTCTCTATCATATAAAGCACTGTGAAACCCGGAGCAAACAAGGAAAGCGGGTATATCTGTCTGTGCTGGCAGATACCATGAACATGCCCATTCCCCAGATTTCAAAGGCGGTGGAGAACCTGAGGAACAAAGGTTATGTGTCATGGAAGACAGACAGCGAGGCGGGAAAGACCTATGTGAAGCTGACCAGCAAGGCGGTGGAGCTGATGCGGGACGAACGGGAGAGGATGGAGAACTCCTACAAGCGGATACTGGAGGAGATAGGCGAGGAGGAGCTGGAGAGAACCATCCGGACCATGAGGACCATCACCGGTATTTTAAAGGAGATGGCGGCTGAACCGGAAGAAGATCAGTCTTAAAGGCCGGCAAAAAAGAGCTTCCCGGAATCGTTAGAAAAGGAGACAAAAACAGGATGGATTAACCCTGATTTCGGACGGAAGTTCAAAGGAAGATTTTACTTGGCCTATTGTAGCTTCAGCCTGATTTGGCAATAAAAAAAGAAGTTAAAGGAAATATTAGCAATGCCAAAAGTTTGAAAACCGATGTAAATATATAAAATACACAAAAATAATTGCGCAAATATAGTATACTTATGCCATCAACAGAAAGGAGCCAAACAGAATGAAGCAGATAAGCTTGTGGGGCTTAGTGGCACGGGACCCGGTAGCAGGTAATAGTGTCTGAAAAGAAGTCTCTTAAACTTAGCAAAACTTAGTATTTTTCTACATAAGAGCCCTGCTGCCTTCCAGGGGAATGGGGCCCAGTTGGGCCTGATTAACTGCCAGCCATTTGGTGGTGAGGTGTTTTCCAAGGTGGCAACACCATTAAGCGTGATACGATACCTCTGGCATGTGACTGCGCTTTTCCAGAATGGCAACACTTGGGAATGTCCTTTGGATGAGCTTCGGGAAGGCAGCGGGCTTATATTTTGCCTAAAGAAAAAAGCCCTCCAGGGCTGAACTCCGGAGGAACGTTTGAAAAGCTGATTACAGACCTAGAGCCTTAAAATCAATCCATAAATCGTCGTAGATATTGACCTTTATTTTGTCTTTGAAAGTGTAGGCCGTAGCTTTGAAGTTATCTTGTTCCAGAAAATATACCCATACTGATTGGTCTTTAGGATTCACAATCCAATACTCCCTCACTCCTGCATCAGCATACAAGTTCAATTTCCGGATGTAGTCATGGCTGGAATTGCTGGGAGAAACAATCTCCACAATCCAATCCGGAGCCCCAGTGCAGCCCCGATCTGTCAGCTTATTGGGATCGCAGATCACACTGATATCCGGTTCCACCACGTTTTTATCATCTTCGGAAAACAGTTTGACAGCGAAGGGGGCTGGGTAGACCTCACAAGGGCCGTCCTTAGCTTGGAGATAATTAAAAATAGTGTTGAACAAAAAGCCGAGGATTCGTTGGTGTATCCTGCTGGGAGCCGCCATGTAATAGATTTGACCGTCTATCAGTTCGGCTCTGACGTTTTCCGGGAGGTTGTAATAATCCTCTTCGGTGTAAATGTTTGCGTGGGCTAATGCTTCTGACATAGGATTCTCCTTTCTGGGTGAATGTGTTATGCGGTTTCTGGTGGTTGGGGGCTTTCTGTATCGGGGATATATTCCATGAGGTCTCCAGGTTGACAGTTAAGGACTTCACATAGTCGGGATATGGTTTTACTATCAATTCCACCAGTGCCATTTTTTAAAGCCGTTAATGTGCCTTGTCCTATTAATTTTTCTTTGCGTATTTTGTAGGTTGTCCATCCTTTCTCATCTAATAGCTTGAATAGCTTTTGATAGCTGATAGCCATATTGTAATACTCCTTTCCAGCGAAGGGGATGTTAAAAAGCAGGCATCTTCCCCACTATACATAATATATCACAACACATGCACAAAAACAAGTGTACAATAAAAATATTCACTTAATCTTGTGCATAATGCAAATAGACTATGCACAAGATTTTGTGCATACTTATATTATCAACAGAAAGGAGCAAAACAGAATGAAGCAGATAACCAACATGGGAAAAGCTGTTTGCACCATGGCTAATGAAATAAAAAAGTCCGGCTATTCCCTGTCAGATGCTTTCAAAAAAGCATGGCAGAGAGTGAAATTTCCCATGATCGTCAGGGCCAGAGGGACAAGCTTTGGGAACCGCCAGGAGTGCCTGGGATTCCTCAAACAGTTCAGGCCGGATGATTTAAGCGTCACACTGGAAAAGGAGCCTGGAAATCAGTTTGACAGCAACGCAATACGGATCGTGGTTCATATCCATCCCATTTCCAAAAAGACAATCATTGGATACGTACCAGAGGGGTTAGCTAGGGAACTTTCCAAGGTGATTGATACCGGAGTTGAGGTAAAGGCTAAACTGCTGGACATTATCGGAGGGTATGGGCACAAGGAAACCTTGGGAACGTTGGTAAACTTTTCGATATAAAGAAGATGCCCTTACCAGAGCGGTAATCTCTGATAGGGGCCAGTAACCCGTTAACCTGATAAGTAAGGGCTATGCAGGAAGTATACCATTCCTGCTGCCTTCTGTAAAGAGAGGATTTGGACGAGATGCACAGATTGCACAGTGACAATGAAAGTTTGGAGCGCATAGAGGGGGACCCAATAGCGGCCTCTGACATGATTAAGGTGTTAAGTGAGAAGCACAACATTCTTTCAATCAGCCAGGAGGCCGTACCGGAACACCTACAGGGTCACACTTTGATTGTCTATTGGCGGGAAAGAGATTGTATTGGAATGAATAAAATCGTTCATTACCCTGCTCTTATTGTAATTTGACGGTTTTTGCCCTATAATAAAGGTATCAAAGCAGGTTACAACAGACCAGGGTTTTTGGAGTCAGAGAAATAATAATGATGTAATAGAAACCATACCATCGGGAGGTAATCAAATGAAACCTGCTTTTTCTGTCATCCTGTATATCAGCGCTTCATTATGTACTATAAGAAATACATGGAACTCAAGGCGGCAGGATAACAGAAATACAGTTTTATAAAACAGAGTCAATGATAAACAGCGAATCTTCTGTATAAGTCCAGAAAGGAGTACCAGCCATGCAGTCGTCGTCCTCATTTATGAATAAGATCCGCTTCAACTTTCTCTACATTGACAAGTATACCTTTGGAAGAACATGGATCTATCCGGAGAGCGCGATTCCCTACAATATGTTGCGGTATATTATTGACGGCAGCGCGGAGTTTATGGTGGATGATGAGATCGTGATGGTGAGAAAAGGACAGGTTGCCTATATACCGGAGAGTTGCCGTCTGGCCTGTCGGGCGTTGGAGGATAATTTTTCCTTTTACAGCATCCGTTTTACTACATCCGTGTTCTATGAGGGGGCCAATTTTTTAAGGGAATACTATCATTTTCCCCTGGTGATGGATGTGGGGGAGGAGATCGAAGCCTATTTTGGCGGTATCTACAAGTGGGTGCGCACGGACAAGAAGTCCAAGGTGTTCCATGTGCGGGGGGCTCTGGACAGCCTGATTGCCAGCCTGATCGACATCCTGAATTTTGATGAGCCGGGGGATGTGAAGGCGGAGATCAACAGTCTGGAGTACAATCTGGAACAGATCCGCAGGAGGGTGAAGAGCTCTGCGGTCCAGACAGATCCCAGGATACAGACGGTGATCGATTACATCATGCTTAATCCCACGGAGGAGTACACTTCGGAAAAGCTTTGCGATATGGCGGAGGTGGCGGCCACCACATTCCGCCGCCTGTTTAAAGGAGCCACCGGGAAGACGGCCACGGAGTTTATCCGGCAGGTGCGCCTGACCATGGCTGCCAGGCTTCTTTTGGTGTCCAACGACCCGGTAAACTGCATTGCCCATGACGTGGGGTTTGAGGACTCCAATCATTTTATACGGGTGTTTCGGCAGGCGTTTGGAATGACGCCGAATCAGTACAGGAAAAGGTCCCAGGAGTGAGGCGTTATCAGGATTAGCCGGGAAATTGTCTAAGTCCCTGGGGCCAGTGGGGGATGATGGCTGATCACGGATGGAATGCTGATAAAATGTTCATAGAACGATTAAGGTTCCGGCAGTACAATGCCGGGGCCTTTTTTGGCGGCTTCTGCCTTATTGAAATTAAGCCTGTAGGAACGATTTCTTGTGCAAAATAATGAAATTGGTGTATTTTTTTATGGCCTCAGTATATTGTTGAGTGATGTTAGAGCGATGGTGTTGCGAACCCGAAAGGATTTATCCCCCTGTAATGGAAAGCAATATCAAGATTCCGTTCTTCCGCAGATTAGGGTATTCGGGTTTTTATGTTCGTATATGACGAACTTAAAGATCCGATTTATTCGTGTTAGGAAGGGATAAAACCAAACATGACAAAAAAATAAATTAATGGTTGTTTTGTGCTATTATAAGTTGTCCAGCATGTTGAAATGCATAAAGAAAATGAATATAATACCATTAGAAACAGCAAATTGACCAACAAAGAAAAGGAGAAGAAAAATGAGAAAACGTTACACAAGCCTTATTCTTGCAGCGGCGATCGCGGCTGCGGCACTGGCCGGCTGCGGGGGCTCCGGGGGAGACGCGTCCCCGTCCTCACAGGCGTCAGGAAACGGGACGACAGGACAGGCAGGGGCGGACGCGGGGGAACTTTCCGGGGAGATCACTTTCTGGCATTCCTTTACCCAAGGGCCAAGGCTGGAGACGATCCAGAAGGCGGCGGACAAATTTATGGCGGAAAATCCGGACGTAAAGATCACCATCGAGACATTTTCCTGGAATGACTTTTATACCAAATGGACCACTGGTCTCGCGTCGGGCAATGTGCCGGATATGAGCACAGCCCTGCCGGCCCAGGTTGCGGAAATGATCAATGCTGACGCCTTGACGCCTATCAATGACCTGATCGACGACATTGGCAGGGACAAGTTTGCTGAGACGGCTATTGCGGAGGGATCCATGGACGGCAACAATTATTCCGTACCCCTTTACCGCCACGCCCATGTGATGTGGATCCGGAAGGACCTTTTAGAGCAGAACGGACTGGAAGTGCCGGGGACCTGGGATGAGCTTTACGAGACGGCCAAGGCTCTCACAAAGGATGGGGTGTACGGCTTGTCCTTCCCCTGCGGGACCAATGATTTCCAGGCCACCTTTTTCCTGGACTTCTATGTGAGGAGCGGCGGCGGAAGCCTGCTGACTGACGACTTAAAGGCAGACCTTACCAGCGACCTTGCCATTGAGGGCATCAATTACTGGGTGAAGGTGTACAATGACTGCTCGCCCAAGGATTCCATCAACTTTGACGTGCTGGATCAGGCCACTCTCTATTACCAGGGTAAGACCGCCTTTGACTTTAACTCCGGGTTCCAGATCTCAGGGGTTGCGGCCAACTCGCCGGATCTGCTCCAGTACGTGGACTGCTACCCGGTTCCAAAGATCGACGCGGGCAGCGAGACCCAGGGAATCATGACCACCAACACTCCCATGGTGGTGTGGAAGGCATCCAAGCATCCGGAGATCTGCAAGGCATTTATGAAGACACTGTATGACGAGGAGACATATGTGGAATTCCTTCACGCCACGCCGGTAGGCATGCTTCCCGCCATCAAGGGGATCGCGGACACAGATGCCTACAAAGACGATGAAACCATTAAACAGTTTACTCATGCAGAGGAAGTGCTGACAGCTGCCGCTGACATTGGCACCGCCTTTGGTTATGAGCATGGGCCCAATGTGCAGGCGGGAATTATGCAGAATAACCATGTGATCGAGGAGATGTTCCAGGACATCATCACCAATGGAACGGACGTTGAGACTGCGGCAAAGACGGCTGAGGACAAATTAAACGCGTTGTTTGAAACGGCTGAGTAGGCAGCTGCCCGGGCATTTTTTAAGAAAATGCGCCAAGCAGGATAGTCTCGGGCTATCCTGCTATATTTTTGCCCGATTTACGAAAAAAGGAAGAAAAAATTTGGGAAAGAAAAGTTATACCAGATGGTTGTTTGTGCTGCCCGCCATTGTGATTGTGATCGCGCTGTTCATTTATCCCATCTGTTCCAGCGTTGTGTACAGCTTTACCAACAAAAACCTCATCAAGCCTGCGTATAAATTTATCGGCTTTAAGAATTACGCGGAGGTGCTTAAGGACAGCGGGTTCTGGCTTTCGTTTTTCCACTCCCTGAAGTGGACGGTTTTATCCCTGATCGGACAGATCGTGGTTGGATTTACAGCCGCGCTGGCATTGAAGCGGATCAAGGTCTGCAAGGGCATTTATAAGACGCTGCTGATCATTCCGTGGGCGTTTCCCTCCATTGTCATCGCGTTTTCATGGAAATGGATCCTCAACGGAGTATACGGATTTTTGCCCAATGTGCTTGTGAAGCTTGGACTCTGTGAGACTGCGCCTCAGTTTCTCACCAGCGGCACCATGGCGTTTCTCACCCTGGTGATGATCAATATATGGTTCGGCGCGCCTATGATCATGGTAAATGTGCTCTCTGCACTGGAGACTGTGCCAAGGGATCAGTACGAGGCGGCACAGATCGACGGAGCGAGGCCGTGGCAGTCTTTCTATTATGTGACAGTGCCTCATATTAAGATGGTGGTAGGACTTTTGGTGGTTCTTAGGACGGTGTGGATCTTTAACAACTTTGATCTGATCTATCTGATCACGGGAGGAGGGCCTGCGGGATCTACCCAGACCATTCCGCTGTACGCGTACAATATGGGCTGGAGCACCAAGCTGATTGGCCGCTCCTCGGCGGTGACGGTTCTGCTGTTTTTGTTCCTGATGGCCATATGCGGTATCTATTTTGCGGTGATCAATAAGTGGGAGAAGGAGGAAGGCAAATGAAAAGAAGGCAGATGAAAAAAATAAGGGCAGGCTCTGTGATCAGCCATGTGTATTTGATACTGCTCACCTTTGTTTCTATTTTTCCGCTGGTGTGGATCCTGATCTCGTCAGTAAAAGGGAAAGGGGAGCTGACCGGCAATCCCACAGCCTTCTGGCCCAGGACATGGACCCTTGATTATTATACCCACGTGATCAATGACCTGAAATTTTTCGGCAATATTAAAAACAGCGTGATCATTTCCCTGGTGACCACGGTGATCGCCATTACGGTGGCCTCCCTGGCAGCTTACGGTATTGTGCGGTTTTTTAAGAAGCTGGGGTCCGCCATGTCAAAAGTGTTGGTGACTACCTACATATTCCCGCCTATCCTTCTGGCCATCCCCTATTCGGTGGTCATGGGCAAGCTGGGGCTTATTAATACCAGGATCGGACTTGTGATCGTGTACCTGTCCTTTTCCGTGCCATACGCGGTGTGGCTCCTTACCGGATTTTTCAGGACCGTGCCTGTGGAGATCGAGGAGGCGGCCAGGATCGACGGGGCCAACAAGATGCAGACCTTTGTTCAGGTGGTGCTTCCCCTGGTGGCTCCCGGGGTGGTGGCCACGGCCATCTACACGTTTATCAATACATGGAACGAGTTTTTGTACGCCCTGATCTTGATGAACAATACCAGCAAGATGACTGTGGCTGTGGCCCTGCGGTCCCTGGACGGCGCGGAGATCTTAGACTGGGGCGACATGATGGCAGCGTCGGCTCTGGTGGTGCTGCCGTCGGTGATCTTCTTCTGCCTGATCCAGAACAAGATCGCGGGAGGCATGGCAGATGGGGCTGTGAAATCGTAATGCGCAAACTATGTAAACGTTTTATGAGAGAAAACGAGGTGGAAATATGGAAGTGATAGGATATGGAGTCGTTGGTTCCGGTTATTTTGGCGCGGAGTTGGCGCGGATCATGAATACAAAGCCGGGGGCAAAGATCCGGGCGGTCTATGACCCGGAAAACGGGGCTGCGGTGGCAGAGGAGCTGTGCTGCGAGGCATCGGAGAGCCTGGAGGCTCTGGTGTCCAGAAAGGACATTCAGGCAGTTATTGTGGCAACTCCCAATTATCTGCACAAGGAGCCGGTGATCGCGGCTGCAAAACACGGTCTTCACGTGTTCTGTGAAAAGCCCATTGCCCTTTCTTACGGGGACTGTCAGGAGATGACGCAAACCTGCCAGGAGCATAAGGTGATCTTTATGGCAGGACATGTGATGAACTTTTTCAGGGGAGTGCGAAAGGCGAAGGAGCTGATCGGCCAGGGAGTGATCGGGGATATTCTCTACTGCCACGGAGCCCGCAACGCCTGGGAGGGAACCGGGGCGTCCGAGACATGGAAAAAGACCCGGTCCAAATCAGGAGGCCATCTCTACCATCATATCCACGAGTTGGACTGCGTGCAGTTTCTCATGGGCGGATGTCCGGAGAAAGTGACCATGGCAGGGGGCAATGTGGCCCACCAGGAGGACGCTTACGGGGATGAGGATGATATGTTGTTTATCACCATGGAGTATCCGGGAAACCGGTACGCCCTGCTGGAGTATGGATCCGCCTTTCGGTGGCAGGAACATTATCTTCTGATCCAGGGGACCAAGGGAGCCATAAAGATCGATATGTGCAACTGCGGCATGACCCTGAAGACAGAGGATAAGGAGGAACATTTCCTGGTACACCGGACAAAAGAGGAGGACGACGACAGGACCAGGATCTATCAGGAGACCCAGGCGGACAATGGCAATCAGTTCGGCAGGCCGGGGAGAAAGCCTTTCTTGTGGCTCCAGGGCATTATGGACGAGGAGATGGAGTTTTTAAATAAGGTGCTCCACGGAGGAGAGGTGACTGAGGAGTTTCTGCCTCTGCTCACCGGGGAGGCGGCCAGAAATTCCATCGCCACGGCGGACGCGTGTACCCTGTCCCTGAAGGAGAGCCGGAAGGTAAGTTTAAGGGAGATCGTTGGCAGCTGATGACAGGGGATGCTTTACAGGATTTATGAGTTCTCAGGGAGGGACACAAGGGGAAATAGCAATAAACCGAAAAATAAAGGAGAACAGTGATGAAAACAATTGGATACGCGGTAGTTGGAACAGGGTATTTTGGGGCGGAGCTGGCCCGCATCATGAAGGAGCAAAAAGGCGCTAAGGTGGTGGCTGTGTATGACCCGGAAAACGCGGAGGCCGTGGCAGCGGAGCTGGGCTGTGACGTGGAGACGGATCTGGACGTTTTGTATGGCAGGGAGGACGTGGACGCGGTCATCGTGGCTTCGCCCAACTACCTCCACAAGGAACCGGTGATCAAGGCGGCGGAACACGGGGTCCATGTATTCTGTGAAAAGCCCATTGCCCTTTCCTATGAGGACTGCGCCCAGATGGTGGAGGCCTGCGACCGCTGCCATGTGACCTTTATGGCAGGCCATGTGATGAATTTCTTCAGGGGCGTGCGCTCGGCGAAGAAGATGATCAATGACGGCGTGATCGGCAAGGTGCTGTACTGCCATTCTGCCAGAAACGGGTGGGAGGATGTGCAGCCCTCCATCAGCTGGAAGAAGATCCGCTCCAAATCAGGGGGCCATCTGTACCATCACATCCACGAGCTGGACTGCATCCAGTTTTTGATGGGCGGCTGTCCGGAGAAGGTGACCATGGCAGGAGGCAATGTGGCCCACCAGGGGGAAGGCTTTGGAGATGAGGACGATATGCTGTTTATTACTATGGAGTATCCGGACAACCGGTATGCTATTTTGGAGTACGGCTCTGCCTTCCACTGGCCGGAGCACTATGTTCTGATCCAGGGAACCGAGGGCGCTATCCGCCTGGATATGTTTAACTGCGGCGGCACTCTGAAAACAGGGGATAAGGAGGAGCATTTCCTGATCCACAAGTCCCAGGAGGAGGACGACGACCGCACCCGCATCTATCACGGGACGGAGATGGACGGAGCCATCATGTACGGGAAGCCGGGCAAAAAGCCGCCTATGTGGCTCCATGGCATCATGTATGACGAGATGGAATATTTTAACGGGATCATGCACGGGGCCCAGCCGGATGAGGAGTTCAAACCTCTGCTCACCGGGGAGGCGGCCAAAAACGCCATCGCCACCGCCGACGCCTGCGCAAAGTCCCGGTTTGAGAATCGAAAGGTGAAACTGTCCGAGATCATAGGGGGATGATGAAGAGGGGCAGAGGGGCTGAGAGATATAAATAGATTTGGGGAAAGGCTGTCTTATCCGGGATGGAGAGACAGCTTTTTTCATGCTGAAAAGAAGCAACAGTTTAGGTAGGTCTGCGCGTTTACCGCGCTGACCGTACGAAAACGTAATGGCAGCAGGATCCGGCCTACGTGTAAGCGATTTTCATGGCCGGATGCGTAACAGTTCAAGGGTTATCTGAACTGTTACGAAAAGAATTGTTTTGGAGGCGATTTTGGGCTATAATGAATGACAGGTACTGTTTTTGTGAGGAGATAGGATATGCTGAATATTTTTTATGGTGATATGCCGGAAGCCATCTACAATCCGATGATTTATTTTAAAATACTTATACGGATGAATGGATCACAGATAAACTTTCCAGAGAGATGATCAGGGATGTAGACCGGTCAGAGGTTATAGGGCCAAGAGTTATTGACAGTCCTGTTCTGGGAGGAATCTCTGCAAGAGAATTGTCGGGAGGGGTTAAGACGCTGATCGCGATCTATAAAATGCCGGAAAAGATATTTAACGCGTCTGCATGCGGCGATAACTGCGCCAAGTGAACCTTAAGGATCGGAGAGAAGCAGGATGTGACCATTAATCTGTGCCATTTAATGGATTTTGGCGACGGGGCATTTGAGGTGAAGGTTCTGAACACAGAGCAGGTGGTTCACAATATGGATGAATTGCTTCTGATCGCGGGAATGATCGTTCGATAGGAGAGGAAAATATTTCATCAAAAATCGTCAGACAGATGACAGGGATCGGGATGGTCTAAAAACGGTGAGGAGTCATGATCGAAAGGAGGAGTTATACATGAAACAATATCTTGCATTGGACTTGGGAGGAACCTACATCAAATACGCCCTTATGGGAGATGACGGCGGGTTTCTCAAACAGGGAAGGGCAAAGTCTCCCATGGACAGCATGGAGTCTCTTATGGACACGATCCAGGAGATCGGAAGAGAGTTTGAAGGCCAGTACCAGGGGGCGGCGGTGTCCATGCCCGGCAGGATCGACACGAAGAAAGGAATCGCTTACACAGGGGGAGCCTTCCGGTTTATCAAGGACGCGCCTATGGGGCAGTATTTTGAGGAGCGGCTTCATGTGCCGGTGACAGTGGTCAATGACGGCAAATGTGCTGCCAGCGCGGAGGCATGGAGCGGGGCTCTGTCAGATGTTGACAGCGGGGCCGTGCTGGTTTTGGGGACAGGCATCGGCGGCGGAATCGTGCTGAACAAGAAAGTCTGGATGGGAAGCACATTTGGAGCAGGGGAGCTGTCATGCTTTGCCGCGGATCTGGCGAAACTGTCGGAAGGGATTCCGGATATTGGCAGCGAGAATGCCAAGGCAATGTGGAGCAGCTATACCTCCACAACAGGGCTTTTGCGGCTCTACGCCAAAAGAAAGGGATTGCCGGAGCGGGGACACGGCATAGACGGACTTGAATTTTTCAGAGCCTATGACGCGGGGGAAGCGGAGGCTGTTGAAGCCTTTGAGGAATTTGGACGCTACACCGCTGCGGGAATCCATGGGATACAGTCTGTGCTGGATCTGGAGCGGTTTGCCATTGGCGGCGGGATCAGCGCCCGGCCGGAGGTGGCGGAAAAGATCCGCCAGTGTGTGGACCGGCAGTTTGAACTGATCCCGTTTACGCCCTTTGGAAAGCCGGAGATCGTACCCTGTAAGTACGGCAATGACGCCAATCTTATCGGAGCTTTGTTCTTTCATTTGCAGCGCGTCTGAGATTGGTCCCAGATCAGGGCGATAGGGAGGAAGTCTAGACTTCCTCCCTATCGCCCTCTCTGGCCAGTTCTTCATAGCTGTCTCTCAGTACGTTGCAGGACTGTTCCAGCCGGCCAAGCTCTTCCTGGGACAGGGCCAGTTTCAGGACTCTCTGGACGCCGTTTTTGTTAATGATACAGGGGACGCCGGAGAATACGTCGGTCTGTCCATACTCGCCTTTGAGCATGGCGGACACGGTGAGGACGCTGCTTTCATCGCCGAATATGGCCCTGGTGATGCGGGTGAGCGCCATGCCGATGCCGTAGTAGGTGGCATTTTTGGCCTCGATGATCTTGTAGGCGGCCCCCTGGACTTCCCTTTCGATCTCTTTTAACCGCTCCCTTTCGACCTCAGGGTTCTCGTCACACAGCTGGAGAATGGATTTAGTGGCTAATTGGGCCTGGCTCCAGGGCACGAATTCACTGTCACCGTGTTCTCCGAAGACGTAGGCGTGGATATTTCTCGGGTCTACCCGCAGATACTCCCCCAAAAGATACCGAAGCCTGGCTGTATCCAGGGCCGTTCCGGTACCCAGGATCTTCCGGGGGTTGAATCCGGAGAGCACATAGGTGATCTTTGTCATAATATCCACCGGGTTTGTTGCCACCAGAAAGATTCCGTCAAAGCCTGAGGCAGTCACAGGCTCTATGATGGAGCGGAACACTTTGGCATTGCGCTTTAAGAGAGCCAGCCTGGTCTCCCCCGGCTTCTGGGCCACGCCCGCGCAGATCACCACGATATCCGCGTCTTTACAGTCCTCATACTCTCCGGCATAGATCTTCATGTTGGCGGCGGAGAAGGCCAGGCCGTGGTTTAGATCCATGGCTTCCCCTTCCGCCCGTTTCTTGTTCAAGTCAATGAGAACCAGTTCGTCACAGGCGTTTTGGTTTAAAAGGGAGTAAGCGTAGCTCATCCCCACCATCCCGGCGCCGATCAATACTACTTTCCGATTATCTGTTACCATGATTTTACCTCTTTTCTGCGTAGTTATAGATTTTCACATGGTTAGTATCTCAATATATGGGGAAAGTATGAGGGGTATCTCAACTATTACGACATGATCAGATCTGTTCCCCTCTATTGACACATCCCAGTTTTCATGCTAAAATACGTGCAGATCAATGAGAGGGGTGAGAGGATGAGGTAACAACCTGCGAATGTAACCGCATAAGGAGTCCGGGCATTGGCCCGTTTATTTCTTATGCCTGTTTTGCAGGAATGTTACCTTGTCCGCCTCTTATTTTTGTGCGAATATGGGGGAGTTTTCTCCTTTTGCCAAGTGGCTGCGGAATGGAAGGTTCAATTCTTGCAGTCTTTTTTGGTTTAAAGGAGGAATGTGTATGTCATTGATTCAGGTATCAGATCTGTCATTTACCTATGAGGGCAATTATGTCCCGGTGTTTGAGCATGTGTCTTTCCGGATCGACACGGACTGGAAGCTGGGGTTTACGGGGAGGAACGGGAGAGGGAAGACCACCTTTCTTCGGATTTTACAGGGGATGTATGAGTATGAGGGCCATATTTCGGCCAGTGTGGAGTTTGATTATTTTCCGTTTGCGATTCCGGATGAGGGGGCGGATGTTCTGGAGATTGTCCTGGGGCTGATGCCGGATGTGGAGTTCTGGCAGATCAAGCGGGAACTTAAAAAGCTCCGTGTGAAGGAGGAGGCGCTGTACCGGTCTTTGAACACTCTGTCTTACGGGGAGAGGACCAAGGTGCTTTTGGCGGCTCTCTTTGCCAGGGAAAACCGGTTCCTTTTGATCGACGAGCCTACCAATCATCTGGATCTGGAGGGGAGAAGGCTTCTCGGGGAGTACTTGGCTCAGAAAAAGGGATTTATCCTGGTGTCCCATGACCGGGCGTTTCTCGACTCCTGCGTGGACCACATGGTGTCCATCAACAAGACGGACATTCAGGTGCAGAAAGGGAATTTTTCCGCTTGGTATGAAAATAAGGAGCGGCAGGACGCTTTTGAGATGGCCAGGCAGGAGCAGCTGAAAAAGGAGATCGGGCGGCTTTTGCAGGCGGCCAGCCAGACGAAAAGCTGGGGGGATCAGGTGGAGTCCACCAAGATCGGGAAAAAGTCTGTAAACTATGAGAGAGGCCGGGATTACGTGGGGGAAAAGTCCCGCAGAATGCAGCAGAGGCGCAAGAATCTGGAGAGAAGGCAGGAGCGGGCCACCCAGGAAAAGAGCGGTCTTTTGAAGAACGTGGAGACGGCAGAAGATCTGCGGCTGGAGCCTCTTTCCTACCACAAGGAGGTCCTGGTGACAGCCAGGGAGCTAACTGTGGGATATGGAGGGAAGGCAGTGTGCGGGCCTGTAAGCTTTCAGATCGAGAGAGGGGATATCCTTCTCCTTAGCGGCGCTAACGGGTGCGGGAAATCCAGTATTATGAGAAGTATTTTGGACGAGGCGTCGGGCGGTGGAATGCAGGATGACGGGATGTCTGGATCCGGAGAGATGGAGCCCTTTCAAAGGACGCCGGTAAAAATGGGCGGCGTCCTTCAGGTGGGAAGCGGGCTTAAGATCTCCTGGATTCCCCAGAACACAGATCATCTGTCAGATTCCCTGGAGGCCTATGCCAGAAAGATCGGCGCGGATATCACCTTGATGAAAGCGCTTCTTCGAAAGATGGATTTTTCCAGGGAGCTGTTTGACAGACCGCTGGAATCCTACAGCGAGGGACAGAAGAAAAAGGTGCTTCTAGGAGGCAGCCTGTGTCAGAGAGCCCACCTGTATGTGTGGGATGAACCTCTCAACTACATTGACATCTATTCCAGAATGCAGATCGAGGAGCTGATACGCAGATGGAAGCCCACCCTTCTGTGTGTGGAACATGACAGGGCGTTTGGGGAGAATGTGGGGGCGAAGACGGTTTTTATGGCATAAGGCCCAGGGAGGGGATGAAAGGCGGTTTTCATCCCCTCTCAAAAGCCTGGCGGAGAAGTTGGATCTCTTTGCCGTAGCCTTCCAGCTCATTGGGGGTTTCCAGGTAAAAGGGCAGATCTTTGAGGGCGGGATGGTTGATGATGCGGACCATGGCGTCCAGGCCGATGCAGCCTTCCCCGATCCTGGCATGGCGGTCCTTGTGGGCGCCGAGAGGGTTCTGGCTGTCATTGAGGTGGACGGCTTTCAGTCGCTTAAGGCCGATGACCGTGTCAAAATGGTTCAGCACCTGGTCCAGATGATTTACAATATCATACCCACCGTCCCACACATGGCAGGTGTCCAGGCATACACCCATGTGGTCCGAGAGGGTTACCCGGTCTAAGATCTCCCGTAGCTCTTCAAATTCCCTGCCGATCTCGCTGCCTTTTCCCGCCATGGTCTCAAGGAGCACCGTGGTGCGCATCCGGGGGTTCAGGATCTGGTTCAGCGCATGGGCGATGTGGGCGACGCCGGCCTCGGTCCCCTGCCCCACATGGCTTCCGGGGTGGAAATTATAGCAGTTTCCGGGAGTGTGTTCCAGCCGGTCAAGGTCGTCGGCCATGATATCCATCGCCAGTTGACGGAGATGCGGATCCGCAGAGGCGGCGTTTAGGATATAGGGCGCGTGGGCCAAGATCTTTTCTATGCCGTGATCCCGGGCATAGGCCTGGAACTTTGTTATGTCCTGAAGGTTTAGGGCCTTTGCTTTGGTCCCTCTGGGGCTGCGGGTGAAGAACTGGAAGGTGTTGGCGTCTATGGTTACGGCGTCCTTTCCCATGGCCAGATAGCCTTTGGAAGAGGAGAGATGGCAGCCTATTGTTAACATAATGTGTCTCCAATCTGTTAAAATTCGTATTTTTTGCGGTTTTTTCGTCTGAATCATTGTACCATGGTTGAGAAATGGCGTCAATTATGGTAATATGGGGGGAGTAGAAATTGGCCGTCCCCAATGGACGGCGGACAGTAAGGAGGAAGCCGGAATGTACAAATGCTGTATTTTTGATCTGGACGGAACGCTGATAAACAGTATTTACGCATTGAACAGGACCATTAATCTGACGCTAGAGAGGATGGGCTATGGCCCTGTGGACGAGGCTCACACCAAGGTCTTTGTAGGGGACGGATATGAAAAATTCGTGGAGAGAGCCCTTGTTTACAGCGGGGATCTTGATTTGGAGCGGTTAGAGAGGGCTTTGGCTGTGTATCGGGAGGTATTTCGGGAGAACTGCCTGTACCGGATCGAGGCCTACGACGGCATGAGAGAGCTTTTGGAATACTTAAAAGGCCGGGGGATCAAGATCGCGGTGCTGACCAACAAGGCTCATGCTCAGGCTGTGAAAAATATCGAGATGGTGTACGGGGCCGGGTATTTTGACCTGATCACCGGCGAGCATGAGGGGCTTAAGAGAAAGCCGGACCCGGCCGGGGCACTGTACACGGCAAGGACCCTGGACGCGCGGCGGGAGGAGTGCCTGTATTTCGGGGACACCAACACGGACATGAGGACAGGAATCGCGGCGGGCATGGATACCGTGGGGGTGACCTGGGGATTTCGCGACCGGGCGGAATTGGAAGCCTTTAAGCCTAAGTACCTTGTGGACCATCCCAGCCAGGTGATCGACATCCTGGAGGGCCTTCTCAAAAACCCAAAGATGTGATAAGATGATGGGAGTCAAGACATCTAAGAAATACGGACGACAGAGGAAAATGCTATGAAGACGAAACTGAGCCTGTTATTGATCTGCGTGGCCTTGGCGGGCGGATGCAGCCGATATGAGCGGAAGGAGGAGCCGGTTACGGTTCCGGCGCCGGTGGTGGTGACCAGAGGGCAGGAAGAATCGGAGACAAAAAAAGAGGAAGACCAGACGCCGAAGATCGAGATCGAAGTGACCACAAAAGGCCCCAGGTCCCGGCACGCGCCGGTGAAGGTAAAGGGAATCTATATTTCCGCCTATGTGGCGGGGACCAAAGCCATGATGGATGAGATCATCCGCCAGATCGACGAGACGGAGATCAACGCGGTGGTCATTGACGTGAAGGATGACAACGGCAGAATCACCTTTCCCATGGACACCCCTATGGTCAATGAGATCGACGCCGTGAAGAAATTTATTCCGGATATCGAGGGGTTAGTAAAGACCTTAAAGGAGCATAATATTTATACCATTGCCCGGGTGGTGGCGTTCAGGGACCCCTATCTGCCGGAGAAGAAGCCGGAGCTGGCATTAAAGCTTGGGGACGGCAGTATTTACCGGGACAGCAAGGGGCTGGCCTGGGTGAACCCCTATAAGCAGGAGATCTGGGATTACCTGGTGGAGGTTGGCATCGGAGCTCACGCAGCGGGATTTGACGAGGTGCAGTTTGATTATATCCGGTTCTCCACGGAAAAGGGCATCAACCGAGTGGTCTATGACGAGGAGGACATGAAGGGCCGCAGCAGAACGGATATTATCACGGAGTTTATTGACTATGCCCACGAGAAACTGGAGGAAGAAGGCGTGTATGTGGCGGCGGACGTGTTCGGGGCCATTATTGAGAGCGGTGTGGATTCGGACTCTGTGGGACAGTCCTACGGGGACATGGCCAATCATCTGGACTACATCTGCCCTATGATCTATCCCTCCCATTACGGGGACGGCAATTTTGGCATCGCCCACCCGGATATGGAGCCTTACAATACGATCCTGGCGGCTCTGAAAGGGTCCAGGGAGGTCCTTGACAGCCATAAAGAGGAAGAGAGATCTCAGGCCAAGGTGCGGCCCTGGCTTCAGGACTTTACGGCTTCCTATCTGGATCACCATATCCATTACGGGGATGAGGAGATCCGGCAGCAGATCCAGGCGGTTTATGACGCAGGTTACGATGAGTGGATGCTGTGGAGCGCGGCATGCCGTTACCACTGGGGCGGGCTGAAAAGCGCCGAGGAGGCAAAGGAGGAGCAGGCCAGAGAGTCCGGCGTGGTAGTGCAGGATGTGGGAAAAGCGGCAAGTTCCCCACAGGAGACAGAAGATTCCCGTCCGGGTACTCCGGTGGGGTGTTTTGATATGGGCTTAAAGGTTGGAAGAAAGGGATGTTTCGGGGGGCAGAAGAGAAGCTTTCGAAGACAGGCCGCTTAAAGCTGTACCGGGCTGTCATAGGTTTTGACAAGAATCATATAAAAGGTTACCGGCATTTGGTCGGAAGAAATGAGGAAAAGAAAATGGAGCATACCCCAAGATCAGGGGAGATATATCGGCATTTTAAGAATAAACTGTATCAGGTTATAGCAGTGGCGCGCCATACGGAGACAGAGGAGGAACTGGTCATTTACCAGGCTCTCTATGGGACTTACGGGATTTATGCCAGACCCCTTGCCAGTTTTACGGGAGAGGTGGACAGGGAAAAGTACCCGGATGTGAAGCAGAAGATGCGGTTTGAGCGGGTGGACGTCTCCAGGCTGGCGCAGGAAGAGACAGCGCCCGGGGATGGCTGCGGCACATGTAAGACAGGGAAGGAAGAGGCAGAGGATGGCGGGCAGGCGCCAAATCCCCTGCTCTTGTCGTTTGTGGAGACCAGGGATTTCGGCGTGAAGCTGGAGATCTTGTCAGCGATGGAGGACAAGGTGAGTCAGGAGGATGTAGATATCCTGCGGGAGGCTCTGGATCTGCCGGAGACCACAGGGGATATCAGGGAACAGGTCCGGTCTGTACGGCAGTATCTGGAGATGCGGAAAAAATTTGACAACAAGCGGCTCCGCTGAGGTCATGGAAAAGGGGAGAGGCAGATGGACCAGGAATCTTCGTTTAACATTCAAGAAGAGCTGAAAAAACTTCCGGGACAGCCGGGAGTCTACATTATGCACGATGCCAGAGATGAGATCATCTATGTGGGCAAGGCCATCAGCCTGAAAAATCGGGTGAGGCAGTATTTTCAGAGCAGCAGGGGCAAGACGGCCAAGATCGAGCAGATGGTTTCAAGGATCGCCAGGTTCGAGTACATTATCACAGACTCGGAGCTGGAGGCTCTGGTGCTGGAGTGTAACCTTATTAAGGAGCACAGGCCCAGGTACAATACTATGCTGAAGGATGACAAGGCCTACCCCTATATCAAGGTTACGGTATCCGAGGATTTTCCCAGGGTTATGATGTCCAGGACCATGAAAAAGGATAAAAACAAGTATTTCGGACCCTACACCAGCGTGGGGGCGGTCAATGACACGGTGGACCTGATCCACAAGCTGTACCAGATACGCACCTGCAACCGCAATCTGCCAAGGGATACGGGGAAGGAGCGGCCTTGCCTGAACTACCACATCAAGCAGTGCAGCGCCCCCTGCCAGGGATATATTGAGAAGGAGGAGTACGCCAAGTCCATCGGCGAGGCTCTGGAATTTTTAAACGGCCATTACGGAAAGCTTTTAAAGATGCTGGAGCAGAAAATGGGGGAGGCCTCCGAGAGGATGGACTTTGAGAAGGCCGTTGAGTACCGGGAGCTTCTGGGCAGCGTGAAGAAGGTGGCCCAGAAACAGAAGATCACCAGCAGCGCCATGGAGGACCGGGATATCATTGCCATGGCAAAGGACGACACGGACGCGGTGGTGCAGGTCTTTTTTGTGCGGGAGGGAAAGATCATCGGCCGGGATCATTTTCATGTGGCCGTGGGGGCCGAGGAGGACGACAGGCAGATACTCACCAGCTTTGTGAAGCAGTTCTATTCCGGGACGCCTTTTGTGCCCAGGGAGCTGTGGATGCAGGCGGAGCCGGAGGACAGCGAGGTCATAATCAGGTGGCTGGGCGCCAAGCGGGGGCAGAAGGTAAAGATCGTAGTGCCCCAGAAGGGGCAGAAGGAACGGCTGGTGGAGCTGGCAGAGAAAAACGCGGCTCTGGTGCTGTCTCAGGACAAGGAGAAGATCAAGCGGGAGGAGCTTCGGACCATAGGGGCTATGAATCAGATCGGAAGTCTCATAGGGCTGGACCATATAAGGAGAGTGGAGGCCTATGATATCTCCAACACCAGCGGTCTGGAGTCCGTGGGCTCTATGATCGTGTATGAGGACGGCAAGCCCAAGCGCAGCGATTATCGGAAGTTTAAGATCCAGACCGTGAAAGGGCCAAATGATTACGCTTCCATGAAGGAAGTGCTGACCCGGCGGTTTACCCACGGGATGAACGAGGCGAGACAGCTTAGGCTGGAGGGCATGGACGAGGAGCTGGGAAGTTTTACCAGGTTTCCGGACCTTTTGATGATGGACGGCGGCAGAGGGCAGGTGAACATCGCCCTGGAAGTTCTTTCCGGGCTGGGACTTGAGATCCCGGTGTGCGGCATGGTAA
Organism: uncultured Hungatella sp.; assembly: GCA_910588505.1. Taxonomy (GTDB): domain Bacteria; phylum Bacillota; class Clostridia; order Lachnospirales; family Lachnospiraceae; genus UBA3402. Next base: position 21,696 of record CAJUPQ010000035.1, read on the forward strand.
AGGATGATAATCATCGGACCAGAGGGTTATACTATAACAATGTGGAAGTTCCCATTGACAGGCACTCGGAAGGTTTCCGGCTTATTACCAGGATTCAGGACGAGGCCCACAGGTTTGCCATTGAGTACCACAGGAGCCTGCGGGGAAAAGGACAGGTGAAGTCGGTTCTGGACGACATTCCGGATATCGGGCCTGCCAGGCGCAAGGCGCTGATGAGGCAGTTTAAGTCCCTGGAAGCGGTGAAAGAGGCCACCTTGGAACAGCTGATGGAGACGCCGGGCATGAACCGGAAGGCGGCCGAGAGCGTGTACCAGTTCTTCCGGTAAGGTAAGGTCCGCGGGGACAGAGAGAATGAAAAGGAGAAGGGAAAATTATGTATGGAGTTACCATTGCGGAACTGATCGAGAAGATGAAGTTAAAGAACATGACCCCTGAGATCGATGTGGAGAAGGCGGTCCTGACCCACCCGGACGTGAACCGCCCCGCCCTGCAGCTTGCCGGATTTTTTGACCATTTTGACAAGGACAGGGTGCAGATTATCGGGTTTGTGGAGCAGGAGTACCTGCGGCAGATGGACCCGGAGCGGAAAAAAGAGATGTACGACAGGCTTTTGGCGGAGCACATTCCCTGCCTGATCTTCAGCCGCGGGTTTGTGCCGGAAGAGGAGCTTCTTGCCATGTGCAATTACTATGACGTTCCCTGCATGGTGTCTGACCAGAGCACGTCGGCCCTTATGGCGGAGGTTATCCGCTGGCTTAATGTGAAGCTGGCGCCCTGCATCAGCATCCACGGGGTTCTGGTGGATGTGTTCGGCGAGGGCGTGCTGATCATGGGGGAGAGCGGCATCGGCAAGAGCGAGGCGGCCTTAGAGCTGATCAAGAGAGGGCACCGTCTGGTAACGGACGATGTGGTGCAGATCCAGAAGGTCAGTGACGACACTTTGGTTGGATCGGCTCCTGATATTACCAAGCATTTTATTGAGCTGCGCGGCATAGGAATTATTGACGTGAGAAGTTTGTACGGCGTGGAGAGCATCAAGGATACCCAGGCCATTGATATGGTTATAAAGCTGGAGGAGTGGAACCGGGATAAGGAGTATGACCGGCTGGGGCTGGAGAACCAGTACACCGAGTTTTTAGGCAACCAGGTGGTGTGTCATGCCATCCCCATGCGGCCGGGAAGAAATGTGGCCATCATCGTGGAGACGGCTGCCATCAACTACCGCCAGAAGAAGATGGGGTACAATGCGGCCAAGGAGCTGTACAACCGGGTACAGGCCAATCTGGCAAAGCCCAAGATATGATAAGGATGTCAGGGGGAGAGATGGAAGATTTTTATGAGCGCTTGGCAGGGCTCCTGTCTGAGGACTGTATCAGGACAGAGGAGCCTATGAGAAATCACACCACATTTCGGATCGGAGGTCCCGCAAAGTACTATGTGACCCCAAAGACACAAAAGGAGCTGACAGAGGTTGTGGGGCTGTGCAGGAGAGCGGCCATGCCCTTTTGTGTCATAGGAAATGGCAGCAACCTTCTGGTAAATGACATGGGATACCGGGGAGCGGTAGTGTCCACAGAATGTCTGACATGGTGGGAGAACCGTGGAAAGACTGGCCCGGATACTGCTGACGAGGGGATAGTTCTCACCGCGTCGGCGGGGATCCTGCTTTCCCGGCTGGCAAAGGCGGCTGCCGGGGAGGGGCTGACAGGACTTGAGTTTGCCGCCGGGATACCGGGGAGCCTGGGGGGCGCGGTGGTGATGAACGCAGGCGCCTACGGCTCTGAGATGAAGGATGTGCTGTGCTGGGTCCGGGTGCTGGATAGGCAGGGCGCTGTGAGGGAGCTTACTCTGCCGCAGCTGGAGCTTGGGTATCGTACAAGCTGCATTGAAGCAGAGGGGTATGTGGTTCTGGAGGCAGGGCTCTGCCTTAAAAAGGGATCCCGGGAGGAAATCTTGTGCAAGATGGAGGAGCTGGCCGCAAAAAGGCGGGAGAAGCAGCCTCTGGAATACCCCAGCGCCGGCAGTACGTTTAAACGGCCCAAAGGGTATTTTGCGGGAAAGCTTATTGACGATGCGGGGCTTCGGGGCTTTCGGATAGGGGACGCCCAAGTGTCGGAGAAGCACTGCGGGTTTGTCGTTAACCGGGGCTGCGCGTCCGCGGCGGATGTGATAAGCCTGTGCGGCCAGGTGAGACGCCGGGTGAAGGAGCGTTTCGGCGTGGAGCTGGAGCTGGAGGTGAAGCAGCTGTAGGAGTCCCGCGGGGGGAGGATGTACCCGGCGCGGGAAAGACAGGCTGCCGATTCGTAAGGCGCCAAAAAGGTGGCAGGAAATACATACCAGAAGAAACGGGAAGGAGTTTTTAGCTATGAAGCTGGTGATCGTGACGGGAATGTCAGGGGCAGGCAAGACCGTGGCGCTAAAAATGCTGGAGGATATGGGGTATTATTGTGTGGATAACCTGCCGATCCCCCTGGTGGAGAAATTTGCCCAGCTGGTGTTGGACAGTCAGGGCAAAAGCAGCCATGTGGCCCTGGGGATCGATATCCGAAGCGGCGAGGATCTGTCCATGCTGGACGGGATCCTGGATTCCTGGAAGACGGAGGCGATCCCTTTTGAGATCTTGTTCCTTGACGCCGGGGATCAGGTGCTGATTAAGCGGTACAAGGAGACCAGGCGCAGCCATCCTCTGTCAGGAAGCGGAAGGGTGGACCAGGGAATCCGCAGAGAGCGGGAGAAGCTGGCTTTTTTAAAGAGAAAGGCAGGCATTATCATTGACACCAGCAAGCTTCTGACCAAGGAGTTAAGGCAGGAGCTGGAGAAGATCTTCATAGAGGATAAAAGCTATGGCAACCTGTTTGTGACGGTTCTGTCTTTTGGGTTTAAGTACGGGATCCCTGCGGACGCGGATCTGGTGTTTGACGTCCGGTTTCTGCCAAATCCCTTCTATGTGGAAGAGCTTCGGGCCAGAACCGGGGAGGAAAAGGACGTCCAGGATTATGTGATGCAGGGGGGAACGGCGGAGGCGTTTTTGACAAAGCTTTGCGACATGGTGGATTTTCTCATGCCCAACTATATTCTGGAGGGGAAGAACCAGCTGGTCATTGCCATCGGGTGTACCGGGGGAAAGCACAGGTCTGTCACCATTGCCAACGCCCTGTACAGGCATCTGGAGGGGGAAAGGGAGCTGGGAGTGAAGATCGAGCACCGGGATATTGAGAATGACAGCAAGAGGAAGAAGTAGAGGGGGAAGGCGCTATGTCATTTTCTTCCAGGGTAAAGGAAGAGCTTTCCAGGCAGCTTAGCCCTGCCAGACACTGTCAGATCGCGGAAACAGCGGCAATCTTAAGCCTCTGCGGCAGGATCGAGATCGACGAGGAGGATAAGCTGTGTATCAAGATCAGCACAGAAAACGCGGCAGTTGCAAGAAAGTACTTTACATTATTGAAAAAAACATTTAATATAAGTACGGATATTGTTATCCGCCGCAATGCTTATCTGAACAAGAAGCGCTCGTTTCAGGTGGCGGTCTTAGAGGATGAGGACGCCAGAAGGGTGCTTCTGGCCGCGAAGCTTTTGGATGAGCATGGAGAGATCGGTGAGAATCTGTCTGTGGTGGGGAATCTGGTGGTTCAGAATCCGTGCTGCCGGCGGGCATTCTTGCGGGGCGCGTTTCTGGCGGCCGGGTCTATAAGCGACCCGGAAAAGTTTTACCATTTTGAGATCGCCTGTACTGCCCAGCCTAAGGCCAGGCAGCTGCAGGATATTATGGCATCGTTTGATGTGGACGCCAGGATCGTGCAGAGGAAAAAATATTTCGTGGTTTATGTCAAGGAGGGCAGCCAGATTGTAGATCTCCTTAACGTGATGGAGGCTCCTGTAGCTCTCATGGAGCTGGAGAATATCCGGATTTTGAAAGAGATGCGCGGTAGCGTCAATCGGCAGGTAAACTGCGAGACAGCCAACATTAACAAGACAGTGTCAGCGGCCATGAAACAGATCGAGGACATTGTCTGCATAAGGGATATGATGGGGCTGGAGCAGCTTCCCGAAGGACTTTGCCAGATCGCGAGACTTCGCCTGGAGCGTCCGGAGGCATCCCTTAAGGAACTGGGAGAAGCGCTGAATCCTGTTGTGGGGAAATCGGGGGTAAATCATCGTCTCAGAAAGCTGAGTATCCTGGCGGAGGAGCTGCGGGAGAAAGGCGGGGCGGAAAATGGCCTGCCGGCCGTTCAAAGGAATGAGGAGGAGAATTATGATTAGAAGAACCATTACGATCGAACTGGAATCGGGTCTGGAGGCAAGGCCCGTGGCCATGTTGGTGCAGGTGGCCAGCCAGTACGACAGCAGCATTTATGTGGAATGTGATTCCAGACGTGTTAACGCCAAGAGCATCATGGGTATGATGACCCTTGGGCTGACAGCGGGAGAGAAGGTTATTGTGACAGCGGAGGGGACTGACGAGGAGAACGCTGTGGACGGGATAGAGAAGTATCTGACAGTGGGATGATCTCACCGAGATCGATAAGATCAAGGAATAAAGAACATGGGACAGGCCGGGCAGGCGCGTCAAAAAGACGAAGGTGCCCGGCCTGGTTTTTATAATATACTTTCAGGAAAGAGAAGGACGGAGGAGATACCATGGCATTTACACATCTGCATGTCCATACGGAGTACAGCCTTTTGGACGGCTCTTGTAAGATACGGGAGCTGACGGCCAGGGCTAAGGAGCTGGGCATGGACAGCATGGCGATCACGGATCATGGAGCCATGTACGGGGTGATCGATTTTTACCGGGCGGCCAGGGAGGAGGGCATAAAGCCTATCATCGGGTGTGAGGTTTATGTTTCTCCCGGTTCCCGGTTTGACAGGGAGACGGTAAACGGGGAGGACAGGTATTACCATCTGGTTCTGCTGGCGGAGAATAATAGAGGATATGAGAATCTGATGAAGATCGTGTCCAAAGGGTTTATTGACGGTTTTTACTATAAGCCCAGGGTGGATTACGAGATCCTTCAGACGTTCCATGAGGGGCTCATCTGTCTGTCCGCCTGTCTGGCGGGGGAGGTTCAAAAGTATCTGGAGAGGGGGCTGTACCAGCAGGCAAAGGAGGCAGCCTTAAGGTATGAGGGGATCTTCGGAAAGGGGAACTTTTTTCTGGAGCTGCAGGACCACGGGATTCCGGCTCAAAAGACGGTGAATCAGGCCCTTCTGCGCCTTTCTAAGGATCTGGACATAGACCTGGTGGCCACCAATGACATCCACTATACTCTGGCTGAGGACGCGGCGGCTCACGACATCCTTCTGTGCATCCAGACAGGGAAAAAGGTGACTGACGAGAACCGGATGCGGTATGAGGGGGGACAGTTTTACTGTAAGTCCGAGGAGGAGATGCGGGCGCTGTTTCCCTATGCCCAGCAGGCTCTGGACAATACCCACAAGATTGCGGACAGGTGCAATGTGGAGATTGAGTTTGGGGTGACAAAGCTGCCAAGGTTTGACGTGCCTGACGGCTACGATTCCTGGGGGTATCTGAACAAGCTGTGCGAGGAAGGCATGGCCAGGCGGTATCCGGAGGATGACGGGACGCTTAAGAAGAGGCTGGATTATGAGCTGAACGTGATACACACCATGGGGTATGTGGATTATTTTCTGATCGTGTGGGATTTCATCCATTTTGCCCGCTCTCACGGGATCATGGTGGGGCCGGGAAGAGGGTCTGCGGCGGGGAGTATTGTGGCCTACTGCCTGGAGATCACTAATATTGACCCCATCCGGTATAACCTGCTGTTTGAGCGTTTTCTCAACCCGGAGAGGGTGTCCATGCCGGATATTGATATTGACTTCTGCTATGAGCGCAGGCAGGAGGTCATTGACTACGTGGTGGAAAAGTACGGGAAGGACCAGGTGGTGCAGATCGTCACCTTTGGTACTCTGGCGGCCAGGGGCGTGGTGCGGGATGTTGGCAGAGTCCTGGACCTGCCTTTTGCCAAGTGCGACGCGGTGGCCAAGATGATCCCAAAGGATCTGGGCATAACCCTGGAAAAGGCCCTTAAGATCAGCCCTGACCTTAAAAAGGCTTATGGGGAGGACCAGGACGTAAAGTATCTGATCGATATGTCCATGCGGCTTGAGGGACTTCCCAGACACACTTCCATGCACGCGGCGGGGGTGGTTATCAGCCGGACGGCGGTGGACAATTATGTGCCTCTTTCCAGAGCCCAGGACGGGACCATCACCACCCAGTTTACCATGACTACCCTGGAGGAGCTGGGGCTTCTGAAGATGGATTTTCTGGGGCTTCGGACCCTGACCGTGATCCAGGATGCGGTGGAGCAGGTGAAAAAGGGCAGAGGCATTGACCTGGATATTGACGCTATTGATTTTAATGATAAGAAGGTTTTGGATTCCATCGGCACGGGGAAGGACGATGGGGTGTTCCAGTTAGAGAGCAGCGGTATGAAGAGCTTTATGAAGGAGCTAAAGCCCCAGAATCTGGAGGATATTATTGCCGGGATCTCTCTGTACCGGCCGGGGCCAATGGATTTTATCCCCAAATATCTCAAGGGGAAGAATCAGCAGGCGTCAGTTACCTACGACTGCCCCCAGCTGGAGCCGATCTTAAATTCCACCTACGGGTGTATTGTGTACCAGGAGCAGGTGATGCAGATCGTGCGGGATCTGGCCGGTTATACCCTGGGGCGAAGCGACCTGGTGCGTAGGGCCATGTCCAAGAAAAAGGCATCGGTGATGGAGAAGGAGCGGAAGAATTTCGTCTACGGCAATGAGGAGGAGGGGGTTAAAGGCTGCGTCAACAACGGCATTGACGAGAAGACAGCCAACCACATTTTTGACGAGATGACGGATTTTGCCAGCTATGCCTTTAACAAGTCCCACGCGGCATGTTACGCGGTGGTGGCTTACCAGACGGCGTATTTGAAATACTATTATCCCAGGGAGTTTATGGCGGCCCTTATGACCTCGGTGATCGACAATGGGAACAAGAGCGCGGAGTATATTCTTACATGCCGGCAGATGGGAATCTCTATTTTGCCTCCGGATATTAATGAGGGGGTCAGCGGGTTTTCGGTATCCGGGGACGCCATCCGCTACGGGCTGTCAGCCATCAAAAGCGTGGGACGGTCTGTGGTGGAGTCCATCGTGGCGGAGCGGACGGCAAACGGGCCTTTTCGGACCATGGATGATTTTGTGGAGCGTATGGGAGGCAAGGAGGTGAACCGGCGGACCCTGGAGAATTTTATTAAGGCGGGGGCTTTGGACAGCCTGCCGGGAAACCGCCGTCAGAAGGTGATGGTGGCGCCAGATATGCTGGATCAGAAGAGCAAGGACAGGAAGAATACCATGGAGGGGCAGATGTCCTTATTTGATCTTGTGTCCGAGGAGGAGAAGCGGAATTTTCAGATCACGTTTCCCGATGTGGAGGAGTTTCGGAAGGAGGAGCTTCTGGCTTTTGAGAAGGAGACTCTGGGCATCTATGTCAGCGGCCATCCGCTGGAGGCGTTTGAGTCCCTGTGGAGATCCTGCGTGACGGCTGTTTCGTCGGACTTTGTGGTGGACGAGGAGACGGAGCGGGCAAAGGCGGAGGATAATTCCAGGGTGACCATCGGAGGCATCATCACAGGGAAGGTGACGAAGATAACCAGAACCAATCAGATGATGGCGTTTATCACCATCGAGGATCTGGCGGGCTCTGTGGAGGTTCTGGTGTTTCCCAGAGACTATGAGAAGAACCGGGAGATTCTGGTGGAGGAGTCTAAGGTGTTTGTATCAGGGCGGGTGTCCATCGGGGAGGACCCGGTGGGGAAGCTGATCTGTGAGCGGGTGACGCCCTTTGAGCGCCTGCCCAAACAGCTGTGGCTGCAGTTTGAGGACAAGGCGGCTTATGATAAGGCTGTGGGGCCGGTGATGGAGTGTTTAAAGGGCAGCGAGGGCCATGACCAGGTTGTTATCTGGCTGTCAAAGGAGCGGGCAAAGAAGATTTTGCCTGCAAACTGGAATGTGTGCTGCGACGAAGTTCTTTTGGAAACGCTTACAAAAATTCTGGGTGAAAAAAATGTCAGAGCCGTACAAAAAGGGTTGAAAGTCTAACGAAATTGAATTAAAATAGGCATAGTACGAGGTGTTGTGGTTCATGGTCTGGGAACTATGACCGCGAGGGGGATTCGTAGGTTTATTCATTAAAATTATGTAGCGCCACGGGAAGCGGGTGCCGAAGCTGCCTAAATCGACTTAAGGGCAGTGCCGGGCATGGCTGCGGGACGTTTACAACTCAGGAGGTAAGAAGATGGCAAAGACAGTGAAGACAATAGGCGTATTAACCAGCGGCGGCGATGCACCTGGCATGAATGCGGCGATCCGGGCTGTGGTACGCGCGGCGATCGCCAAGGGAATAAAAGTCAAGGGGATCATGCGGGGATACGCGGGGCTTCTCCAGGAGGAGATTATTGATATGGAGAGTACCAGCGTGTCGGATACCATTAACCGGGGCGGCACCATCCTTTACACTGCCAGATGTATGGAGTTTACCACAGCGGAAGGCCAGCAGCAGGGGGCGGAGATCTGTCATAAGCACGGGATTGACGGCATCGTGGTCATTGGCGGCGACGGCTCTTTCCGGGGGGCTGGCAAGCTGTCGGCTTTGGGCGTAAATACCATCGGCGTTCCCGGAACTATTGACCTGGATATTGCCTGTACGGATTACACCATCGGTTTTGACACGGCGGTGAATACGGCTATGGACGCCATTGACAAGGTGCGGGATACATCAACTTCCCATGAGCGGTGCAGCATCATTGAGGTTATGGGGCGGCATGCCGGATATATCGCGCTGTGGTGCGGCATTGCCAACGGCGCGGAGGATATTCTTCTGCCGGAGCGGTATGACGGCAATGAGCAGATGCTCATCAACCGCATCATTGACAACCGGAAGAGGGGCAAGAAACATAATATTATCATCAACGCGGAGGGCATCGGCCACTCGGCTTCCATGGCCCGCAGGATTGAGGCTGCCACCGGCATTGAGACAAGGGCCACGATCCTGGGTCACATGCAGAGGGGCGGTACGCCTACCTGTAAGGACCGGGTGTATGCCACGATCATGGGGGCAAAGGCGGTGGAGCTTTTAGCCAGTGGCAAGAGCAACCGGGTGATGGCTTACAAGAACGGCAATTATGTGGACTTTGATATTCAGGAGGCTTTGGCTATGACCAAGGATATTCCGGAGGATCAGTATGATATCAGCAAGATGATGAGCAGATAGGAAGGATTTCCACAGGCACGGGAAAAGGAAATCAGATAGATCGTCAGAGGAAGGCTCCGCTTGGAAAGGCAGGGGCCTTTCTTTTGGGTTGGAAGGAAGGGCGGATTTGTGGATCTTGATATGGAGGAGTACACGGTGCTGTGCGGCGCCAGTTCGTATGAGCAGAAGTTTTATTTTAATGAGAGATTTTGGGCGCTACCGGAGAGCATCCGACAAGAACTTCAGGTTCTGTGCGTGCTGTACACAGAGGATGTGGGAGGCGTTTTGACCATGGAGTTTGACGAGGAGGGGAATCTTCAGTTTCGGGTGACGGCAGATGAGGGGGATTATCTGTTTGATGAGATCGGCAGTGTGCTGAAGATCAAGCAGTATCAGATGGAGAAGCGGGAGCTTTTAGAGTCTCTGGAGCTGTTTTACCGGGTGTTTTTTATGGGGCAGCAGATAGAGTGAGAATGGATGAGGGATATCAGGGATGTCAGGGCAGTAAGTTTGACGGGTATTTTGCGCGTGGGTTGTAAGAGTAAGAGACAGGAAGAGGGGAGGAGACTGTATTGAAGACATTGAGGATCGGAGGCGTGGAGCTTGAAAATCCCTTTCTTTTGGCGCCTATGGCCGGGGTGACGGACAGGCCTTTTCGGGTTCTGTGCAGGGAGCAGGGGTGCGGCCTGGCCTACACGGAGATGGTCAGCGCCAAGGCGATCCTATATAAGAACCGAAATACAAAGACCCTGATGGAGGTGGGGGAGAAGGAGGGGCCGGTGGCTCTGCAGCTGTTTGGCTCAGACCCGGATATCGTAAGCGAGATGGCGGCCCAGGCAGAGGATGGGCCTTACGCCTGGATCGACCTTAACATGGGGTGTCCTGTGCCTAAGGTGGTGAATAATGGGGAGGGGTCTGCTCTGATGAAAAATCCCCGGCTGGTGGAGCGGATTTTGACGGCTATGGTGAAAAAGGCGCGAGGGCCGGTGACCATTAAGATCCGCAAGGGTTTTGATGATTCCCAGGTAAACGCGGTGGAGATCGCCAGAATCGCGGAAGCCTGCGGCGTGTCCGCCGTGGCAGTCCACGGGCGCACCAGGCAGCAGTTTTATAGCGGAAAGGCGGACTGGGATATTATACGGCAGGTGAAGGAGGCTGTGGGGATTCCGGTTATTGGAAACGGGGATGTGTTTACAGCCGCGGATGGGGCGCGGCTGATGGAGGAGACAGGGTGCGACGGGATTATGGTGGCCAGAGGTGCTAAGGGGAATCCGTGGATTTTTTCGGAGCTGATTCATTTTTTTAAGACAGGCAGGACGCTTCCCGGGCCGTCTGTGGATCAGGTGCGGGAGGGGATCCTGCGGCATCTGGATATGCAGGTGGCGTATCAGGGGGAGTATCAGGGGGTGAGGGAGATGCGCAAGCATATTTCCTGGTATACGGCCGGGCTGGCTCATTCGGCGGCTCTGAGAAATGAGGTGAATCAGGCGGAGAGTTATGAGAGATTGAGGGAGTTGGTGGCGGAGAGGGTGAGGTAGTATTGAAAAGTAGTATAGTAGTCTATGTGAACGAAAAACCCGTAAAACACAAAAGCAGGACAGGCACTCCACAAATACTATAAAAGGTCTGTCCTGTTTTCAATTTCAGCGTATCGCCTTTCCAACGTGACGGAAATCTTTTTCTGCGCAATTCACACATGGATTGGCTTAAAGGTATTGTATTTACTTCTCGATGGACTTCATCGTGGGGAAATGATAATACTGTATTTTGTCTTTGTTTGTCACGGCTCTTTAGATTGAGATAAAAATTGAGATAAAATTGAGATATAGGAAAACCGCCCCGGCAATCCCGGAACGGCTCTCTTTATCAGATCAGCATATTTTTATTTTGCCTTGCAGATTTTCAAAGGATTCTTTCTTTTTGCTCTCCGTGGCTTCTGCGTATATGTTCATGGTAGTGCTTATATCGCTATGCCCCATAATCTCCTGAATGACTTTGATATTGGTTTCGTTCTCACAGAGCCGTGTACAAAAAGTATGCCGGAGGTTATGGACGGAAAAATGCCTGATAAGAATCGGCTCCCTGTGTTCCTGTTTTGCACTCTCTTTCTCCTGCTCATTGTAAGCTGTGTATATCCTCTTTATCGCCCTGTTGATAGTCTGCGGATTATGTACATAGCCCTCACGGTTCGTAAAAATAAAGCCGCTGTAACCGTCTATCACGGTTTCGTTATATCCCCTCTGCATCTGCTGCCGCTTCTCCTGAAGCAATGCCCGGCGCACTTCGTCCAACATGGGGATTGTCCGGCATCCTGCACTTGTCTTTGGAGTTGTAATGTGCATTTCGCACTTTTCGCCCTGCTGCCGATACACACGGTATATCAGATTATGGTTGATGCTTATTGTCCGGCTCTCAAAATCTAAGTCCTGCCACCGCAAGCCGATAATTTCGCCCACTCTGCACCCGGTTCCAAGAAACACCGTGAATAAGGGTAGCCAGTGCCTATAAATATCAGAATTGGAAATAAAATCAATAAAGGCTTCCTGCTCCTGTTCTGTCAACGCATGGCGTTTCGGTTTTTCCCAATTATGAGATTTCTTAATCTCTGCCATCACATACACCGCCTTTCTATAATGTGGGATAGGGCAGCAGGCATACAAGCCGCCGCCCACTCCCTTATTTCCGTTACCTGAAAAATGCGCGGTGTGCTTCATGGATTTCATTATAAACTGCCCAACCGTACTTTTTGTAAATGCTATCCATAGTCCTGTTATTGATGAATTTCTTGTCACTTTCAATTAATGATATGAACCGTTCAACCTCTTTTTCAGGCAGATTGTTATAGTAAAGCGTGTCTTTGTTACTCCATATTGCAAGCCGGTACTCTGTTACTGGAATCTTTTCACAATACAGAACATGCATTTGCATAGCGTCCGGCAGTTCGTCAAATGTGCATTTTTTAATATTCACTGCCATTTCCTCTCTTTACTCTGAGCAGGGGGAATGTTATACTACCCACATACCCTAATTTGCTTAATTGTCGGGTTACTCGCTCCTATCGGTATTCGCTGTACTGGTAGGGGCATTTTTATTGTAACGGCTCTGTATTTCATCAGCCATTTTCATAATCTCGTTGTGCCGCCTGA
>CAJUPQ010000036.1 GCA_910588505.1 uncultured Hungatella sp.
CGGCGACGGGACGGGTTTGGGCGGTAACGGCGAGAACGGCGACGGGACGGGTTTGGGCGGTAACGGCGAGAACGGCGACGGGACGGGTTTGAGCGGAGACGGCGAGAACGGCGACGGCACAGGCAGCGGCCCGGAGGGCGAGAGGGCTGACGGTCTGGGCGCAGACGGAAATGGAAACGGTGAAAACGGCGGCCCGGGAGACGGGACCGGCCAAGGGGGAGAGAACCCCGGCGGCCAGGGTCCGGATGGGTCCGGCGGTGGGGATGGCGCTTCGGGGTGGCAGAGCCTTTACGGGCCCCGCACCCAGGTTTACGACAGCGGGTCCAGGAAGTATGAGGTGACTTTTGGAAACGGCAGGAAATTGGTGAGCAATATTCCCGAGGGCTTTATGGGGCCCGGGGCGGTGGAGTTTTCCGTGTCCGACGGGGAGCCGGCGCGGTTGTACTGCGATGACGTTCCTGTGGAGTACACGCCGGGGGACAGCATTACCCAGCCGGGGAATTACCGGCTGGACGTGGACGGACAGATGTGGTCTTTTGTCATTGCCTCGGCGGTTGGGGATTTGGAGTGGTATCTGGCTCCCGCGGGGATGGAGATTACCGGGGCCGCGTTTAACGGGGACGAGATGGAACTGACTTCTTCCCGGTATCTGCCTATGGACGTGGACGGCCGGTATGAGATTGCCCTGACCGGGGAATCCGGCGAGGGGGTGGAGGTGGTTCTGGAAAAGGATACTCTGCCGCCGGAGATTGCGGTGACGGTTAAGGGGGGACGGGCGGATATTCAGTATTTGTCCGACGACATTGCCACCATCACCCTGGAGAAGGACGGAAAGGTGCAGGAGGGATTTTCGGGCTACGTGGTTAATTCTCCCGGGTCCTACAAGCTTTCGGTCGCGGACGGGGCCGGCAATGTGAGCAGTAGGCAGTTTACGTTGAAATACAAGGTGAATGTTTACGGCATTGTGGCGGTGGTTCTGGTGATATTGCTGATTATCGGCGGCGCGGTGTTTGTGGTTCATGTGAAAAGGACGGTAAAAGTCAGGTGACAGATAGGGGGGTGACTTCGGTTTGACTTCATTTATTTCGGGGTTACAGAAAATACTTTCCGTAATTTTGGAGGAGGTGTTTAAACCCATTCTCACGGATATCCTTGAGGTGTTTATCAACTACTTCATGTCGGTTATCTGGTCCATGTGGTCGGAGTGGCTGCTGGGAATCCTGGCCATTGTCTGCTCCCTGGTGGATTTTGTGGAGAATATTTTTAATGTGTTTGCGGGCATCAGCCCGGTGACGGTGGGGGAGAAGTCGACGTATTTGCTGGATGCGTTTTTCCAGATGCAGGAGGTCACGTACGCGTTTGCCAACATAACCCTTTTGGCGGTGGCCATCTCCTTTCTTTTTACCATTTACAAGACGGCGAAGTCGATTTCGGATATGGCTTTGGAGGATAAAAACCCGGTGAGCAAGGTGCTGGGAAACGGTTTGAAGGCGGCGGTTACGTTTATGCTGATTCCGTTTTTGTGCATCGCCATGCTGCAGATTTCCAGCGTTGTGACCAACCAGGCTGTCAGCGCCTTTGAGTCGGCCCAGGGCAAGTCTACCACGGGAACGGTGATTTTTCTGTCGGCGGGGCTGGACGCGGATAAGGCTACCACCAAGAGAAAGAACCCGGTTACGGGCATTGCCCAGGAGACGGTGGAGGGGCGCAGCCCCGCCCTGGACGACAAAGTGAGGGAGCCTTACCTGAAAGGGGAGAAGGATTACAAGAGCATGTCCACGGTGAAGGAGGATTTTTACGCCTCGAATTTTAATTTTATCGAGGGGTTTGTCAGCGGCGTGGTGATGCTGTTTATCCTGGCGGGCGCGGCGATGATGTTTATCCGCAGGCTGTTTGATTTGCTGCTGCTGTATTTGATATCGCCGTTTTTTGTGGCCACCATCCCCCTGGACGACGGGGCCACGTTTGCTAAGTGGCGGGAGCTGTTTGTGGCGAAGTTTTTTTCCGGGTTCGGGGTTATTTTTTCCATGCGGTATTATCTTCTGCTGGTTCCCGTCATCGCGGGAAAAGAGTTGTGCCTTTACAAGCCTACGCTGCCGGGAGGCGTGATGATTAATAATGTGCTGAAACTGTTTATGATTTTAGGAGGCGCGTGGGCGGTGTACAAGAGCCAGAGCCTGATTATGCAGATTATGAATCAGGAGGCGGCTATGGCGGAACAGCAGGCGGGAGCCCTGATTTCAGGGATGATTATAGGAACGGCCACCACGGCGGCTAATTTGGGAATGGCGGCGGCTACAGGCGGCTCGTCGGCGGCGCTTTCGGGGCTGGGAGGTCTTGGAAGTTTGGGCGGCTCGGGCGGCGGTATGGGCGGTCTGGGGTCTATTGGGGATATGGCTTCGTCCGCGGGGAAGATGGTGTCTTCGGAGGCGGATAATCAGAAGTTTACGGGGCGGTAGGTCCCCGCAGAATTTGGCTGTCCCCTGTGGACCCGCCAGCAACAAGGAGGCGAGGATTTGGAAGTTGTTTATCTTGGATTATTTCAAAAAGTATTTAACTGGGTCTTAAGCAGAATCATAGACCCTGTATACCGTTTCGTCAGCAGCCTTCTGACCACGGTTCTAAGCTGGGTTTTTGAGAAGGTTCTGTCCCCCGTTTTGATGCCTGTTTTGGAGGACGCGCTGGAATTTTTCATCAAGTTGTGGCTGGATGTGATGAGTACCAGGCTGTATCTGCTGCTTTCCGGGGTCTTGAAGCTGATTGATTACCTGGAAACGGCGTTTGATGTGTTTATCGGCTTGAGGCCCGTAACCTACACGGCGCCTGGCGGCCGGGTCATCGAGGGAACCCTGGTGGAGGTTTTGCTGCAGCAGGAAACGGTGAGCAAGGTTTTCTGGCTCATAACCTTCGGGGCTTTGGGGCTGGCTCTGCTGCTTACCATATACGGCACGGCCAGGTCGGCCTTTGACCTGGATTTTGAGAACAAGCGGCCTGTGTCTAAAGTGCTGACGGCCATGATGAAAACTTTTATTCAGTTTTTCATGGTGCCGTTTCTGGTGTATTTTATGCTGCAGTTGTCATCCGTCATCCTGACGCAGGTTACGGATATTATGAAGTTCGGAAATACCACATCCCTTGGCAGGATTGTGTTTATGATATCCTCCCTCAACGCGGCCAAGGAGGATAAGTATAACGTGGGGTCGAAAAATGCCCTGAAAATTGAGTTCGGCACTTCTCCCGAGGACGAGGTGCGGTTTCCTTTTTACAACATGGACACTCAGGGGAACCTGGAGGTGAAGGATTATGGCAATTTAGCCCAGGTGACGGAAAAATTTGACTTGTCGGAGATGGATTTCCTCATTGGATTTCTGGCGGCGGTCTTCCTCTTGTTTACCATCGGGGTGTGCCTGATTATCTTCGTTCAGAGGATTTTTGAACTGATACTGTTGTATCTGGTGTCCCCCTATTTTGTGTGCATGATGCCTTTGGACGACGGGGAGCGGTTCAACCGGTGGCGGGAAATGTTTATCGGCAAATGTTTTACGGGCTTTGGCTCGGTTATCGCCATGAGATTGTTTCTCCTTGTGTGTCCCCTGGTTATGGGGGGACGGATACAGTTCGGAACGGCGGTGAGCCCGGAAATGGATTATATGATGAAGCTGTTTTTCCTGGCTGGAGGGGCCTGGGCCATGTATAAATCTGGTTCCATGGTTACGTCCCTGCTTAGCTACCAGGCGGGTTCGTCGGAGGCCAACACGGCGGCAATGGCCGGGGGCATGCTCTACAGCCACACCGTGGGAATGGCCATGGCCAAGGGCGGCCAGGCGCTGCGCTCAGGAATGAGCCGTCTGGGGTCAGGCGGGAAAGGAGCGGCGGCTGCCAAAGAAGGCGGCAAGTTCGGCGGCAAGGGGGCAAGGGACTCGGTGATGCGGGACAGCAAGAAACCGGGACTTGGAACCCGGCTTAAGAACACCGAGGGCCTTGCCAGTATGACCCGAAAGAATTTAAGCGCCACCATGGGCAATTTAAAGAACAAGAACTTTAAGGAGGCGGGCAAATCCGGCTTGAAGGCCATTGACGGAATCTCCAATTTAAGGAGGGTTTCCCAGGGCAAGGAGGCTAAGGCGGGCATCGGGGAGCGGCTGAGAAACCGCTACAACAATACGGTGGACGCCGCCACCAGGGGAAGCGATTTGCTGTCGGAGAGCTTAGGAAAATCTAAAGAGAGCGTGCTAAAGGGGGCGCAAAGCCTGCAGAGCGCTTATGAGACGTTCCGCAAGCCGGGCAGCACCGGGCAGGAAAAATTCAGCGGCCTGGCCATGGCGGCCAGGGATATTTACGGGGCGCGGAAAGACTTTAATCAGGCCCGACGGGATTTGGGCAATGTTACCAGGGACGTAAGGGGGGCCATCCACAGGGTGGATGTCAACGGCTCTACCCTATCTATGGATTATAACGGAAAGGTGCTGGCCAGGGAGTTTGACGGGCTGGGGATTTTTTCTAAACCGCCGGAGAGACCGCCGGTTCCGGGAAACGGGCCCGGGGGGATTCAGGTGAATATTGATAAGGGCTTAAGCCGTCTGGAGAGCGCCATTGGGGGGCTTGACAGCGGTTCGGGCAGCAGCGGCGGCAGCGGAAGCGGTTCGGGCAGCGGCGGCGGAAGTCTGGGAAGCGGCGGCAGCATGTCCAGCGGCGGCGTGGCGGGAAGCGGCGTGGGAAGAGGCAGCATATCCGGCCTTGGCGGCGGTTCGGGCCAGGATAATTCCAGGCGGGCCGGGACGGTGCCGTGGACTTCCGCCACGGTTTCCAGAAATCAGGTACGGTGTACGTCCATCCCTGCGGTTTCGAAGGTGAGCGGCAGCGGGTCCGGCGCTAAGGTTACTTACCAGAGCTTAAGCGTTAAGGGGCTGAGCGCCAGCAGTGAACAGGGAAAAGGAAAGATTACCAGGAGGAATTCCATATGAGAATCATACCTAAAAAGACGAAAGTGGCCATGGAATTTTTTAAAGGGGTGGAGGTTCCCGACGTGATTGTGGGGATTATCGGCATTTCCATCGTGATTTCCGTGGTATTTTCCAACCTGCCCTTTCGTTTTTACATAGGTGCGGCCGTGGGGGTGCTGTTTGGGGCGTCGGTGGTGCCGGTGGACGGGGAGAAGGCGTACATGATGCTGTACAACTTCCTGAAATACCTGGCCAGATACCGGCTGTTTCAGATGGAGCCTAAGAAGAAGGGGACGCCGGGGGTGAAGGATATTACGCCTTTTACCGGGGTTGACGGGCCGTTTATCGAGTATGCGGGGGAGTATTACGGCGTTGCGGTGAACATCCCGGACGTGGAGTTTAAGTTTTATACGTTACAGCGCCAGAATCAAATGATTGACCAGGTGTTCGGCTCTGTGCTGCGGACCATTTCCGGCACGGAGACGGCGGCGCTGGTGAAGATTGACCGGCCTGTGCTCTATGATTCGTTTCTGGAGACGGAGGAGAGGAAGATACGGGAGCTGGAGGAGGCTTTTGTTAACGGGCTGTTAAATGAGGAGGAACTGACCACCAGGGTGGGTATTATTTACGACCGGATGGAGCAGATTCGGTATATTAATGAGCGGGATAAGGTGTATGTTCCGTTTTATTACCTGCTGTTTTTCCACAAGGATAAGGATATGCTTATGAGCCAGGCGGAAAATATGCTCCAGACCATGAACAGCGATGACATGGAGTGTCATATCCTGGATGAGAAGGAACTGGCAGTGTTTTTGAAATATAATTACACCATGAATTTTGACGAGCGGGAGGTGTACTCTTTGAGCAAGGACCAGTACATGGACTGGATTCTGCCTAAGGAGATTAAGTTTACCAGCCGCACGGTGCAGTATGACGATTTGATTACCCACACTTTTCGGGTTACGGATTATCCCACCATTGTGAGCAATGCCTGGGGGTGCAATCTGTTTGGCCGTCCTTCCACCAGGGCGGTGATGAAAATGAGGATGGTGGATCGCTACAAGGGCATCCGCCAGATTGACCGGGCCATTGACGAGCTGCGGGAGCAGGCTAATTCTACGGGCAAGACCAGCCGTCTTATGGAGCTGCAGACCCATGTGGATACGCTGGCGGAGGTCCTTGCCATGCTCCAGAGCGACAATGAGACTCTTCTGGATATTAACGTGTATCTGACGGCTTACGATTATGAGCTGTCGTGGCAGATGAGCCTGCCGGAGAATGAGCGGAAGAAGAATGTTTCGACGCTTTCCATGAAGAAGCAGATTAAGCGGTCTTTGTCCGAGGAGAGTTTCCGGTCTACGGATAATTATGTGCAGCAGTTTGAGGCTTACGCTTCCAGCCAGATTTCCGGGTACGATTATTTTAAGCGGGTGAGCCGGGGGGTGCATTCCAGCTCGGTGGCGGCGGCGTTTCCTTTTGTGAACATGACTTTAAGCGACCCCAGCGGCGTGTGCATCGGCAACAGCGGGGGGAAGCCGGTGTTTATTGATTTTTTTGTGAGGAATAAGGACCGGGTCAACAGCAACATGGTGGTTATCGGAAAGTCGGGAAGCGGTAAGTCTTACGCCACCAAGACCATATTGGCCAATCTGGCGGCGGACAACAGCAAGATTTTTATTCTGGACCCGGAGAATGAGTATTTTGGCCTGGCCCAAAATTTAAACGGAAAGATTATTGACGTGGGCAGCGCCACCCAGGGGCGGCTGAATCCGTTCCATATTATTGCCAGCCTGACGGACGAGGAGGAGGGGGACGAGGAGAGCGTCAATACCAGCTTCAGCACTCATTTGCAGTTTTTGGAGGAGTTTTACCGGCAGATTTTGCCGGGGATTGAGCCGGACGCCCTGGAGTATCTGAATAATATTACGGTGCGGATGTACGAGAACAAGGGTATTGACGGGGAGACGGACCTTGGGGATTTGGAGCCGGAGGATTATCCGATTTTTGATGATTTGTATGAGAAGATTCTTAATGATTACCAGTTGGCTACGGGGGAGTATGCCAAGGAAAATCTTCGGGTGCTGCTGAATTATATTTCCAAGTTTGCCACTGGGGGGAGGAATTCTCTGTTGTGGAACGGGCCGGCTTCGGTGTCTACCAATGAGAATTTTATTGTGTTTAATTTCCAGTCTTTGCTTGCCAATAAGAATAACATGATTGCCAATGCCCAGATGCTTTTGGTGCTGAAATGGCTGGATAATGAGATTATTAAGAACCGGGATTATAATATCCGGTATCAGGCCCAGCGGAAGGTGATTGTGGTCATTGACGAGGCCCACGTGTTTATTGACAGCAAGTTTCCTATTGCCCTGGATTTTATGTACCAGTTGGCGAAGCGAATCCGTAAGTATAACGGGATGCAGATTATTATTACCCAGAATATTGCGGATTTCGTGGGAACGGAGGAGTTGGCCAGGAAGTCTACGGCTATTATTAACGCCTGCCAGTATTCGTTTATTTTCCCGCTGTCTCCCAATGATATGCATGATTTGTGCAAGCTTTATGAGAAGGCGGGGGCGATTAATGAGAGCGAGCAGGAGGAGATTGTGAATAACGGACGGGGGCGGGCTTTTGTGGTGACTTCGCCTTCCAGCCGGACGGGGATTAATATTACGGCCAGCGAGGATATGGAGCGGCTGTTTACGGTTTAAAGGGGCGGCGGAGCGGCAGGCCCCGGCAGGGCGCTGTTTTAAGTGGCCGGCAGCTTGGCAGGATGGTGTGCCGGGTGCGCTTAAATGGGAGCGTAGAGAGGATGGACAGAAAGAGAGGTTGGATTGTGGGTTTGACGGGAATATCCGGGAGAGTGTTTTTGGCGGGGGCGGCCCTGGGGTGGGCTTTGTTTGGGGCCGGGTGCGCTAAGAAGACCGCAGGGGATGTGGAGAGGATTCAGGCGTCGGGAAATTTCCGGGTGGCGATTGTGGATACGGACAGTCCGTATACGTCCCTGGAGGGGGAGACGCCTGTGGGGATAGAGCCGGATTTGGCGGAGTATATCGGGGAAATGCTGGGGGTGAAGGTGCAGTACCAGGTCTGCGGCAAGAAGGAGGCCCTGGCGGCGGTGGCTGACGGGGAGGCGGATGTGGCTTTGGGGTGTCTGAACCGTTCGGGAAATCTGGCGTCGGATTATCTGGTGTCCACCAGCTACGGGAAGGGGTATTTTTACGTGGTTACGAAAACCGGGGATTACGCCCTGACCATCGGGGCTCTTGAGAATTCGCCTGTGGGGGTGGACCGGGGGCTGGACGAGGATACCCGAAGTTCTCTGTATCAGGCGGAGGGGGTGCGGATTGGGGATTATGATTCCCCCCAGGCCGGGGCCCAGGCGGTGAAAAGCGGGGCCATACGGGCTTATGTGTGCTATGAGAACCAGGCCAGGCTGTTTTTGGAGGATGATGAACTGCAGGTGCAGAATGTGTCTAACCTGGCTCCGGAGGAGTTTGTGGTGGTGACGGGGAAAGAAAACAGGACGCTGGCCAGCGGCATGGATACTTTGATTCGGCAGTTTTTGACGGAGGAGAAGTAGCCGGGAGGGCCGGGCGATTTGGAAAGGCGTCTGCGTCGGGGGCGTCCGGGCGGTTGGGAGATGCGACTGCGTTTGGGGCGTCGGGGCGGTTAGGAAAGGCGGCTGCGTCGGGGCGTCCAGGCGGTTAGGAAAGGCGACTGCGTTTGGGGCGTCCGGGCAGTTTGGATAGGTAGCGCAGGGGTCTGGACGGTCGGGGCGGGAGGCAGCGGAAAGGGAGCGAGAGGGAATGGCGTATTTTGACAGTTCGAAAAACAGGGCTTTGTGGGAGATTCGCCTGGGACAGCTTCGCAGGGAACGGGAGCTGCGTCTCCAGGGCGACACGGGGGATGCTTTCAAGGAGGAGGCGGACAGGGAAGTGTCCGCAGGCACCCGGGTCCGCATGACTTACCAGGAACTTTTGAGGGAAGAGGCTATGGCTTCGGAAAAGAATCGGAGGGAACGGGGAGCCAGTACCATGGATAGGGAGATGTCCCGGACCGAGGCTTATGAAAGAGAGGGGATGAGGCATGACATGGGGTAAGGGCCGCAATGGCTGTGGACGCCACAAAAGGAAGCGGGCTCCGTGTATGGGGAAGGAAATCCCGAAAACCGGCGCGAGGGCGTCCCGGAAAGTTGTCTGGGGGCTTGCGTGGGTTTGGCTGATGGGGGCTTGCCTGGGGAATCCGATGGTTTGTGAGGCGGCCGGAGGGTATGGGCTTAAGGGGCCTGGCGATTTGGCGGGCTTAAGCGGCTTGCGACGGATTGGCGATTTGCAGGGTTTGGACGGCTTGGGACAGACCGGTGATTTTGACGGTCTGGACGGCCTGGAAGGGCTGGATGATTTAGAGGACGCGGACAGTCTGGAGGAGCTGGAAGGGCTGGAAGAACTGGAAGAACTGGAAGAGGAGATGTCTGATGAAGAGTTAAATCAGGCGTTGGAGGAGTATTTTCAGGGGCTTGACGGGAGGACCGCGGAGCAGGATGTGGTGACGCCGGAGAGGGTTACAGACCCGGCGGTGAAGGTGGAGACGGTTCGTTCCGGAGATTTTAAGTATACGCTGCCCAACGGGAATTATTTTATCAGTTCCGTTCCGTCGGGCATGATTACCTCCGGGCCGGTGGATTTTTATGCGCCGGAGGGGGTTGTGGGGCTGGTGGAGCGGGACGACGTGAAGGTGGCGTTTCCCGATTCCTGGCATTTTACGGAAAAGGGCGTATACCATATGATGTTTTTGGTTTTGCAGCCGCCGGGGGACGCGGCCATTGATTACAATATTTATGAAGTGAATTTTTATTTTACCATTATCGGCGGGACGGACAATTCCCTGGGGGCGGTTCCGGCTCCCGAGGGGTTTGTGATTACCGGGGCGCGTCTGGACGGAAAGGCCCAAAAAGTGGAACAGGAGCGGTGTTATTTCCTCAGAGGGGACGGGTATTATGAGATTGAGTTTGAGGCCCAAGGGGATTTGAAGGCTTCGGCCCGGACCGAGTTTACCAGGGACACCATGGCGCCGTTTTTGTCGTTTTCCCGGGAGATAGAGCCAGAGGGGATTACCGGGGAGGTGGAGTTTTATCCGTCGGAGCCGGGATGCCGGGTGTATATGCATTACAACGGAAACCGGGGGTACGCGGCGACCAACCGTCTGACGGCGGCGGGAGTTTATGAACTGTCCGTGGAGGACAAGGCGGGAAACAGCCGGATTTACCATGTAAGGCTCAGGCAGACCTACAGCCTTGTGGACTGGCGGGTGTTTGGGGCCGCGGCTGTGCTGGCGGTGTTTGGGCTGGTCCGGCTTTTGATGGTCAGGCGGGATATGAGAGTTTTGTGAGCGCTGCCCTTTTGTGACATGGTTTGTTCTCGGGTCTTTTCGGAGTTTGGGGAGATTCGATTGCAAAATATAAATTTTAATCTCAAGGAGGAATGGAAATGTATTTTTTGTTGACAGCTGGCGCTAACCCTTTTGAGACGGTTAGCAAGCCTATTATCAGCCTTCTGGACATGGCCCTTATGCCGGCGTTGGCGATTGTGGGGGCTTTGGGAGCTATCTACTGCATCATTCTGGGGGCGAAGCTGGCCAAGGCGGAGGAACCACAGGACAGGGAGAAGGCAAAAAACAGCCTGAAAAATGCCATTATAGGGTTTGTGCTGATTTTCGTGCTGATTGTGGTGCTGAAGCTGGGCATGACGGCTATGCAGAGCTGGATGAAGAGCAATATCGGCGGCACAGGCGCGGCGGGGTCCTGGATTACGGGGCTGCGGCTTTAGGGGCCGGGAGCGGCATATGGCGTATGGCGATAGCTGGCGTATGAGCATTTGGCTTAAGAATTGGTTTGTTTTGTGATGTGAAGTTTAGGTGGTCGTGAGCCCTGGAGAATCCATCCCCTGGCAGGGTGAATTTTTGCCATGGAAAAGAGACCTGCATTTCGGGCTCTTCGGAATGCCCGGCAAATCTGAACCCTGCCAGGGGATGGATTCTCACGGGCCGGCGACAACCTTCCCATAGCCACCAATCAGCCACATTTTCCCCAAAAAAACTCACAACCCACAAGGAGGTGCAGATTGTGAAAAGGATATTAACCACCATATTATTACCTATGACAGTTGCTATGTTTTTCACAGGCTGCAGCTCCCTGGCCGGAGACGCCCATGTGGATATGACCGAAATCGAGAGTTCGGCCTGGCAGGAGGCGTATACCGACGAAAACGGCGACCGCCGCCTGGACATGAACGAAGAAAAAGAAACCATGCCCAACTACTTTGAACAGAATTTGACCGAGAAATTCAAAGACCTGGGGGGCAAACCGGCTTTTCGCATGGAGAAGGGCCATTCCCAGAAAACCGACGACATCGAGGCGTTTTTCATCGCCGGACTGCGGGCGGACAAAACCTTTGTCTACGGATACACCACCAGGGTGGGCAGCGGGGAGGAAGGCGGGGAAAACGGAAGCGGAAGCGGCGAAGGCGGAGCGGGAAACGGAGCCGAAAGCGGCGAAGGCGGAGCGGAAGACGGAGCCGAAAGCGGCGAAGGCGGAGCGGAAAGCCAGGAGGAGGAGCTAATCCTGGTCAAAGACAAGGACAACAACGTCCCTCTGGTTCACTGCGGGGCTTTTTACAACTACGACACAGGGGAGTTCCAGGTATTCCACGAGACCACTTTTACCCGTTCCCAGGAGGAAACCGGGGAGGATGAAGAATCCTTTTTCATGCAGCTGAGCGAGACAGACGGCCAGGTCTTTGTCTACGACAACGGCCACGGTTACGTGTACGACAGCCAGGGAACCATGAAATTCCACGGCGATATCGAAACCTTTGTGAGAGCCCAGTTTGCGGACGCCTACTCGGTGACCGTGGCCAACGCGGTGACGGACTGGCAGAACCGGGTTTATTTGGAAGTGTCCATAGAGAAGGAAAAAATCGAAGTTCCAGAGCCGGAAAAGATAACTGCGCCGGTTCTGGCCACATCTCCCAATGCCTGGAAGGAGACGGAGCAGTCCAACGAGGACGAGGATGAGGACGAGGACGACAAAGAGGCGGAGGAGATGGAGAAAAAAATGGAATCCCGAATCGTTGTGTACGAGTATAAGCCGGTGAACACGGGCCTTGACCAGAACAACGACGCCTTTGAGGTCCAGAAAAACGCCTGGGCGGCTATGACCGAGGGGAAGGAATTTTCCTCCGCCCTCGACGGCCTGGCAGACTGGAATCGGGTGAAGGCGGCCATCCCCGACTTGTGGGGCGACGCATTTTTGGGAGGGCTGGAGAGCAAGCCTTTGGTGTACCAGTGGAAAGATAAGCCGGATTTTTCCAAGGAGGATAAGGTCACCAGTCTGCTGCCAACGGCCAGGACTTATATCCCGTTTCGGGATGTGAAAGAGCATTGGGACCTGGAAAAGCTGTTTATTATGGACAGCGACCACTACAGCGGAATTTACGGGAAAACTGAACATTTCCGCTATTACAACCCCCAGTCCATTGAACGGTCCTACACCCTGGTCTGGGAGACGGAGAAGAAAGATGAAGAGGGGAATCCGGCGGGCACGGAGAAACATTGGGAAACCCATACCCAGACGCTTCATAACATCAACATCAGCCGTTATGCCCAGATTACCAACGGTTATACGGAATCCTACTGGATGATGGACCAGGAAAAGGCGGCGTATTTGGGCCCGTGTATCGGCGGCGAGATTCTCTGCCAGGGCAGGGACAGCCAGGTGCGGTGGATTCGGCCCGGCGGTAAATTCAGGGATACTCCCTATTCGGTGTGGGAGGAACGGGAAGCGGGGGCATTTTTGGAAAACGGGGTGGTCTACTATGTGGACTACGGGAAAACGTACATGGTGGTGGGCAGGGACCGGGCCCACGGAGGAAAGGAGGAGGACGCAAAGGCCATCTGGTACAAGGATTTGGCTGGAAGCTACAGCTCCGGGGACACGGTCTACGACAAGATGCTTGAGAATGACATGTCCGGCAGCCTGGGAAAGGGGGAGAGCCTTTACGGAAATGAGTTCTTCACCCCGGACCAGGTGCTTCACGCCCAACTGGACCTGGATGAAACCCTGGCCTGGGATTTAATTCAAAGGAACTGTAAAGGGGTGTGCGAGATGGCCCGGAGTGATGGGGAGGGATTTTTGCTTACTTCCCAGGGAAAGGGACTGATTTTCTATTCCAATTTCGGGGGAAAGAGCGCGGTGCTGGAAGAGGGCACCTGGTACAGAACCTGGAACATGGGTGATAAGTACGTGTCCGTAGGGTTCCCCAAGGGGGAGAGCTCTTATGGCAGCATAGACGTGGCATTTGCCAGGGTGTACGAGTATGATTTGTCCCAGCTTTGCAATGAGAACATGAAGAATACTCTGGAAGAGCTGGAACAAGAGGAAGAGTCCAGGCGGCAGGAGGAAGAGGAGAAGGCAAGGGAATCTCTGGAAGCTTCCGCGGAGGGACAGGAAGACGAGACGGTGCAGAAACCCCTGGATAAGTGGAATGAGGAGTACCAGCAGAAATATGAGAGGACCCTGCCGCAGCCCGGCAGCAAAGAGAGCGGGGCGGGAACGGAAAGCTCGGGAAGCGTCGGCGGGGAGAGCGGGTCTGAATCGGAGAGCCCGGGAGCTGGCGGCGGGGAGAGCGGGGCCTAACCGGAAAGCCCGGGAACCGCAAGTTAAGGATTCCAGGAGACGATTTCCATATTGAGCGTGTTCATTGATAAAAAAGGAGGCGAAACCAGAACCATGGAGGCGACGAAGGATTTGCGGGACAGAGTGTGGACGGAGGATGAATTTGACCGGTTCTTTGAACGGGAAGCCCAAAAAGAGGGGAATTCGGAAAAGTTCCGGGCAGTGGCGGAGGCTTACGCCCAGGTGGCCAGCCTGAGGGATACGGCCATTACCAGGGAAAGCGCCGTAAACATGGTCAGGGCCAATGAGGCGCTGATGAAAGCGTGCAGGGAGTATTCCGACAGCCGGAAAAATGCCCGCACCTTTGGCGGCAGGCAGAGGCTTGCAGTGGCAGACAGCCTGTTCATGTTTCAGAAAGATTTGAATCTGGACCAGGCCAGGGACTTGAAAACCGTCCGGGAGCTGGAGGGAAAGACCTGGCGGGAGGCCGGGCAGTTTCAGGTGAAATCCATTGACTTAGGGAACCAGAAAGTCCAGGTGGTGGGGGACGCCGTAAGCCGGCGGATGAAAGTGGAGTGTCAGGGGACGCCGGGATATTTTACGGAAGAATTTCAGATAAGAAGCAGCCAGAAGCATCTGGAGGACGCCATCAGGGAGATGGGAAGTCAGGCCCCGGAGGTGGAGGCGGCACTAAACAGCCATAAAGGGGAATTGGAGGAGCGGCTCAAATCCCTGCCGGGCAACAGTTTTGAGGGGAGTGAGTGGCATTTCGGCGTGGCAGAGTGGTGGCAGCAGTTGGGGGAGAAGGAGCCGGCCAAGGGCAAGCTGGGCAAGGCGGTCATCGGCGACGACAGGGCCCTGGGCAAAGCCGCACAGGCGGTGAGACAGTATTACGCCAGCTTAAAGGCCGAGAAAGGCCCCGTAAGCGGAGAGAGGCGCATAAGGCTTATGGAGCAGGCCATTGAACATTGCGCGGGGGATGAAGATAAAAAGCTGAAAAAGCTTTTCCAGGAACAAAAGACCTTTCTCATGAGCGTTCCGGAGCCGGACCCCAGGATGAAGGAGTCGGCAAAGGCCCACCATATGGTGAAGCTGACGCTGATACAGGCCAGGGCCAGGAGCGGGGGCTTGTTCCGGTCAGGGAAAAAGGAGGCTTTGGCCCTGGATAAGGTGATTGAGGACGGGAGTTTGATACACCGGCTGGCCAGAAACGCCTATGAGGCGGATTCCTCGTCCATTGCGGCGGCCAAGGGGCGGTTTGAGACGGATAAGGGCAATGAGCTTTCCGCCCGCAACATCGCTTCCACCCGGGTGGCGGAGCTTTTGGGAATCGGCTCCATCATTGCCCGGTCGGAGAAAATGACGGTGAAGGCCGCGGGACAGGTGATGCAGGGGTGCTTTATGGAGCAGGCAAAGGGCATTGACCTCCTGTCAAAGGACGACGGGGTGCGGCGGATGGTGAGCCAGACAGAAATAAAGCCCACGGCGGGGCTGAACCGGGATATGGCCGCCATGGAGATTTTTGATTTTCTCTGCGCCCAGAATGACAGACACGCAGGAAATATGCTCTATCAGCTCAGCGAGCCGGATGAAAACGGGAAGCGAAATGTCATCGGCCTCCAGGGGATTGACAATGACCTTGCCTTTGGGGACCAGGAGCAGCCGGATTTCCAGTATCAGGGGTTTCGAAAAGGGATGGAGTCCATGACGTTTATTGACCGGGACCTGGCCCAGCAGGTGAGGAAGTTGGACCGGGCGTCTTTGGAGTACGCCGTGGGGGATTTGGTTTCCCAGGGCCAGATTGACGCCATGATGAAGCGGGTGGAGAAATTTCAGAGGCATATGGAAGAAAACATGGTGGTCATTGAACCTGACAAATGGGAGTTAAATGAGTTTGCCATAGACCAGCCTGCAGACAACCTTGGAAAGCGGGGAAAAGCCTACGTGGAGGGGCTGAAAAGCTACGACAAATCCCTGCGGGCAGTGTATGCTTCTGACGGCGAGCATAAAAACCATCACATCAAGCAGGCTTTTGACGGCTGGCAGAAAGAGAAAGCCAGGGAGGAACTGGTGGAGGGCCGGGTTTTGGAGGGCGTGCAGGATATGTTCCGGGAAAAGGTGACTTTTGAGGATTTGAAGCGGCAGGAGCCGGCACGGCGCCGGGCAGTGGAGCGGAAAACGGGGATTCAGATTGGCGCGGGCCGGGAGAAAGCCCAGGTTAAGCAGACAGAAGCATTGAAACGTTGAAGGCGCTCCCAGAGCACATTTGAAAAGTAAGGAGGACGGCAATATGAAGTTATTTGGTTCGGCTCAGGGGGGCAGACCCCCGCACACAGCAGTGGAATCTGGAGGATTTTAAAGAGTATTTTAAAAATGAGAGGGGAAACCTGGGCAATTCTAAGAAGTTTCAGGAGGTTATCCGGGCCTTTGACCAGTTTGCCGGGTTGAGAGGGCAGCCGGTGAACCAGGAGACTGCCATCAAGATGGTGAAGGCCAACGAGAATCTTAAGAAAGCCTGTGAGGCCTATGTGGAGAGCCGCCGGGGCGCCAGGACCGGTTCCGGGAAGGAGCGGCTTGCGGTGGTGGACTGCCTGTCCATGTTCCGTGAGGATTTGAACCTGGACCAGGCCAGGGACATGAGGGTGGTCCGAAGCCTGGAGGGGAAGACCTGGGAGCAGGCGGGAAGGTTTCAGGTGGCGGAGGTGGTGCTGGAAGGCGGCGACAAGCAGGTGGTGGGAGACGCCATGAGCCAGCGGCTGAAAGTGGAGCACGGAGGGAAAAAGGGCTTTTTTACGGAGCAGATGGAGATGGAAAGCCTGGACGGCAAGGTGGACAAAATGATAGACGGTGTTGACAGAGAAAAGAATCCGGCCCTCAGGGGAGCCCTGGACGCAATCAGGGGCAATTTAAAGGATACAATGAGAGATTTTATGTCCACAACAGAGATTCTTGACAGCGGATTTGAGGTCATGGAATATTTTTCCGGGATGGAGGAAAAAAATCCCATGCGGGAGGACCTAAGGAAGGTTGTGTCAAGCGCCGCCGGCATGAACATGGCCGTGAAGATTATCCGTGAGTATCAGTCTTCTTTGAAAGCCTTGGGACCAGATGCATCCTCCGGGAAAAAAGAGGAGCTGATGGACAAAGCAGTGGAACAGACCATATCTTCCAGCTCGTATAAAGGGTACGGCGACAGCCTGAGAGCGTGCAAAGGGGCATTTATGGATATGCCACCCGTTGAGGAGGTCAAGAACCGTTCCGCCAGGATGTACCGAATGGTAAAGAAGAATTTTCTTTTGGCAAGAGAGGCGATTGACGGTAATTCTCAGGCCGGGAGGGAGCAGAGAGAAGCCCTTGACAAGGCTTTGGAGGACCGGGATTTTATGGAGACCTGGCAGAAGGGCATAGACATCGCCCATGCTTCCGAGGTGGGAGCCGGCAGGGGGAATATTGGGCTTGACGTGGGAAATGAGCTGTCGTCCCGCAACATCGCTTCGTCCCGAATCGCGGAGCTTCTTGGAATCGGGGGCATTGTGGCCCACTCGGAAAAGATGGTGGTCCGGTCAGGGGACAAGGTAACTGCGGGCTGCTTTATGGAGTTTGCCGAGGGCGTGGATATTACCGCCAAAGGCGAAAGGAGCCGGCGGGTTCTGGACCAGATAGATGCCACCATTCATCCGGCAGGTTTTTACAAGGATATGACTTCCATGGAGGTGTTTGATTACCTGTGCGCCCAGAACGACAGGCATGGGCGAAATATGTTCTACAAACTTGGGGAGCCGGACGGTCAGGGAAGGAGGGCCATCATCGGACTGCAGGGGATTGACAGCGACCTTGCTTTTGGAGACAAAGACAGGCAGATGTCCGAAACCCAGGGACTGATGAATGAAATGACGTTTATTTCCAGCGACCTGGCGGACAAAGTAAACGCTCTGGATGAAGATACCCTGCGGTATGCCATCGGGGATTTGATACCGGAGAATCAGATTCAGATGATGATGAGCCGGGTGGAAAAATTTAAAGAACATATGAACAAGAACATGGTGAGAATTGAGGATAACGAATGGGAATTGAATGAGTACTCCAAGGACCAGCCTGTGGACGGCCTGGACGCCAGAGGAAAAGCTTATGTGAAGGGGCTTAAGGAGATGGAGTACACCATATTCAGCCGCCATAAAAGCGACGTGATTCAAAACGCGTTCAACGTGTACCGCAAAGAGAGAGAAGCAGGGCCAAAGGCGGCCATAAGCTTTCAGGAGATAAAGATGCAGGGGAGAAATGCCGCCAGGCCGGAGGCCAGGACGCCTTTGGGGAAGAAGTCGGAGGAAGCGGTGGAGCGGGCAAGGCTCCTTCGGGAAGAGTATCGAAAGAAGATGGAGGCCCAGAAGGGAAAGCAGGAGCCCTTAAAGCAGGGGAAGGAAAAGAGCGACAGGGAAAAGGCTCCCCAGGAGGCGGGGAGAAAGAGGTAGCCCGGGGCTGTCCGGACATTTTCCAGGGGAAAGGCAGGGGCAGCTCCGAAATCATAAGGAGGACGACATATGAAGTTATTCGGTTCGGAACAGGGGAAGGACCCCCGCGCGCAGCAGTGGAACCTGGAGGATTTTCAGGAGTATTTTAAGAACGAGAGAGGAAACCTGGGCAATTCTAAGAAGTTTCAGGAGGTTATCCGGGCTTTTGACCAGTTTGCCGGGCTGCGGGGGCAGCCGGTGAACCAGGAGACTGCCATCAAGATGGTGAAGGCCAACGAGAATCTTAAGAAAGCCTGTGAGGCCTATGTGGAGAGCCGCCGGGGCGCCAGGACCGGTTCCGGGAAGGAGCGGCTTGCGGTGGTGGACTGCCTGTCCATGTTC
Organism: uncultured Hungatella sp.; assembly: GCA_910588505.1. Taxonomy (GTDB): domain Bacteria; phylum Bacillota; class Clostridia; order Lachnospirales; family Lachnospiraceae; genus UBA3402. Next base: position 18,468 of record CAJUPQ010000036.1, read on the forward strand.
CGTGAGGATTTGAACCTGGACCAGGCCAGGGACATGAGGGTGGTCCGAAGCCTGGAGGGGAAGACCTGGGAGCAGGCGGGAAGATTTGAGGTGGCGGAAGTGGTCCTGGAAGGCGGCGACAAGCAGGTGGTGGGAGAGGCCATGAGCCAGCGGCTTATGGTGGAGCACGGAGGGAAAAAGGGGTTCTTTACGGAGCGGATGGAGATGGAAAGCCTGAACGCCAAGGTGGATAAACTGATTGACAGCGTTGACCGGAACCAGAATCCGGCCCTCAGAGGAGCTTTGGACGCAGTCAGAAGCCGGTTAAAAAGCGGCGGGCTGAAAGCTTTTATGGAATTGCCAGAGATCCCCGATGAGGGATTTGAAATTGCGGAATATATGTCCAGGATGGAGCAGGCGAACCCGGCGCGGGCTAAAATGAAGGAGCTTGTGTCAGACGGAGCCCGCATAACCATGAAGGCTGTCTGTGAGTATCAGTCCTCGTTGAGAGCTTTAGGACCGGGAGTAACCTCAGAACAAAAAGGAGCGCTGATGGACAAAGCGATAGAGAATGCCATATCTTCGTCCTGGGGTGCTTCTAAAGAGAGCAAAGATAATATGAGAGCATGCAAAGAGACCCTTATGGATATGCCCCCTGTTGAGGAGGTAAAGAACCGTTCCGCCAGGATGTACCGAATGGTAAAGAAGAATTTTCTTTTGGCAAGAGAGACCCTTGACGTTAGTTCCCAGGCTGGAAGGGAGCAGAGAGAAGCCCTTGACAGGGCTTTGGAAGACAGAGAATTTATGGATGCCTGGCAGAAGGGTATAGACATAGCCCATGCTTCCGAGATAGGAGGCGACACAGGGGTAATTGAACTTGACGTGGGAAACGAGCTGTCGTCCCGAAACATCGCTTCGTCCCGGGTCGCGGAGCTTCTTGGGATTGGAGGCATCGTGGCCCACTCGGAAAAGATGATTGTCCGGTCAGGGGATAAGGTGACCGCGGGATGTTTTATGGAGTTTGCCGAGGGCGTGGATATCACCGCCAAAGGCGAAAGGAGCCGGCGTGTCCTGGACCAGATAGACGCTACCGTTCACCCGGCAAGTTTTTATAAAGATATGACCTCCATGGAGGCGTTTGACTACCTGTGCGCCCAGAATGACAGGCATGATAGGAATATCTTCTATAAACTTGGGGAGCCGGATGTTCAGGGAAAAAGGGCTATCGTAGGGCTGCAGGGGATTGACGGCGACCTTTCTTTCGGAGACAGTGAAGAACATCGTACCGTCTCCCAGGGATTTTTAAGGAACATGACGTTTATTTCCAGCAGCCTGGCGGATAAAATAAACGCTTTGGATGAAGATACCCTGCGGTATGCCATAGGGGATTTGATACCGGAGAAGCAGATTCAGGTGATGATGCGCCGGGTGGAAACTTTTAAAAACCATATGAACAAGAATATGGTGAGAATTGAGGATGACGGATGGGAACTGAATGATTATTCCAAAGACCAGACAATGGACGGCCTGACCCCCAGAGGAAAAGCTTATGTAAAGGGGCTTAAAGACCTGGAAGCAAGCGCAGTTAACATTCATAAAAGCGACCTTATTCGAAACGCTTTTGACAGGTATCACAAGGGGAGAGATGCAGGGCCAAAGGTGGCCGTCAACTTTAAAGAGATAAAGGAGCAGGAGAAAAAGGCCCCAAAAACAGAGGTGAGAACGCCTCTGGGAAAGAAGTCGGAGGAGGCCGTGGCCAGGGCAAGACAGCTTCGGGAGGAGCGCAGAAGGAAGCTGGAGGAGATGAAAGGAAAGCAGGCCCCCGCAAAGCAGGGGGCGGAAAAGAACGGCCGGGAGAAAGCCCAGGAGGCCGCAAGAAAGAGGTAGGGCGGGGCGCCAAAGGGGATTTTGATTGGCGCTGTCCGGGAGAGACTCCGAGAGCACATGGAAGGGGAAGGAGGAGGCATATGAAGTTATTCGGGTCAGCCCAGGGGAAGGACCCCCGGGCTGCGCAGTGGAACCTGGAGGATTTTCAGGAGTATTTTAAGAACGAGAGAGGAAACCTGGGCAATTCTAAGAAGTTTCAGGAGGTTATCCGGGCTTTTGACCAGTTTGCCGGGCTGCGGGGGCAGCCGGTGAACCAGGAGACTGCCATCAAGATGGTGAAGGCCAACGAGAATCTTAAGAAAGCCTGTGCGGCCTATGTGGAGAGCCGCCGGGGAGCCAGGACTGGTTCCGGGAAGGAGCGGCTGGCGGTGGTGGACTGCCTGTCCATGTTCCGGGAGGATTTGAACCTGGACCAGGCCAGGGACATGAAGGTGGTGCGGAGCTTAGAGGGAAAGACCTGGGAGCAGGCGGGAAAGTTTCAGGTGGCCCAGGTGGTCCTGGAAGGCGGCGACAGGCAGGTGGTGGGAGACGCCATGAGCCAGAGGCTTATGGTGGAACACGGCGGAAAAAAGGGATTTTTTACGGAACAGATGGAGATTGAAAGTCTGGATACCTGCATAAACAAAGCCATGGAGGCAGTTGAAAAGTCTGAGGATTCGGTCTTAAGGGCGGCGGTGGAGGCAGCCAGGAACACGGTGACAAAGGAACTGGAAACCATTATCATGACCGAAGAAAAGCCTATAACCGGGGAGCTGGAGATGGCGGAATATATGGACCGGCTGGAGGAAGGCAGCCCCGCCAGAGAGTCTGTGAAAACGGCGCTGACGGCCAGGGACGCCAGAAAATTGGCCGGGGACATTCTGGAACAGTATCAGGGCCTGTTAAAAGAGGCAGGACCGGACATCACCCGGGGGCAGAAGGGGGAGCTGATGGATAAAGCCATGGAGAGCGCTTTTTCCAAGGCCCCCAAGGGCAGGGCACAGCAGTACGGGGAAACTCTGCGGGGGTGCAAAGAGGCGTTTATGGATATTTCCCCTGTGGAGATGGTCCACAGCTCTTCGGTGCAGATGTACCGGACCATAAAGTTGGGATTTCTCATGGGAAAGGCACAGATGGACCCTTCCACCCAGGCGGGGAGGGAGCAGAGGCAGGCCATTGACCGGGCTTTGGAGGACCGGAATTTTATGGAGACGTGGCAGGCGGCGGCAAACCAGGCCAATGCCTCGGAAAAGTCCAGAAGCGTGGGCACGATAGCCGTTGACCGGGGGAATGAGGTGTCCTCCCGAAACGTGGCCTCGTCCCGGATAGCGGAGCTTCTGGGAATCGGGGGCATTATCGCCCACTCGGAAAAGATGGTGGTAAAGTCCGGGGACAAGGTGATAACCGGGTGTTTTATGGAATTTGCCCAGGGGATGGACATTTCCGCCAAAGGGGAGAGGAAGAAGCGCGTTCTGGATACGGTGGACACCGGAATACGGACCCCGGGCTTTAACAAGGACATGGCCACCATGGAGGTGTTCGACTACCTTTGCGCCCAGAATGACCGCCATGAGCGGAACATGTTCTACAAGCTTGGGGAGCCGGACGCCCAGGGAAAGAGGGCCATTATAGGGCTGCAGGGGATTGACGGCGACCTTTCTTTCGGGGACAGTGAGGAGTTGAAGTCCAGGTATCAGGGCGGCCTTTCGGATATGACGTTTATTCCCGACGACCTGGCCAAAAAGATAAATGCTTTGGATGAGGATACTCTGCGGTATGCCATCGGGGATTTGATACCGGAGAACCAAATCCAGGCCATGATGAAGCGGGTGGAAACCTTCAAAGAGCATATGAACAAGAACATGGTAACTTTAAGCGGGAAAGAATGGGAGCTGAAACCTCTTGAGGGCCAGCTTGACCCCAGGGGAAAGGCTTACATGAAGGGCCTTGCCAACCTGGACTATGCCCTTAGGTCCAAGAACACTTTTGGCAAGAATCATAAGAACCGTGTGGCCCAGGACGGTTTTAAGGCGTTTAGAAACCGCAGGGAAGAGGAGCCTGAGACAGCCATAAACTTTAAGGAAACCATGGCCCAGAAGAAAAAAGACGGCCCGAAACCGCCCAGACAGCCTGGGGCGGTCCTGGGAAAGAAGTCGGAGGAAGCCGTGGAGCGGGCAAAGCTTCTGCGGGAGGAGTACCGGAGGAAGATGGAGGCCCAGAAGGGAAAGCAGACTTCTGCAAAACAGGGGCCCGCAAAGGAGGGAGACGGGCCGGAGAGAAAGGCTTTGGGCGCAGGGATAAGGAGGTAAGGGATTGGATTTATTTGGTAAGAAAAAGGCGGCGGATGAGAAGGATAAGGAGCTTATTTTGCAGACGGAGGTTGACTATGATGCGGGACTTCTGAGAGATACCTGCGCCATAGAGGTTCTTGATTACCTGTGCGTCCAGAGCGAACGGACCCCGGGGAGCATGGCCTACAGCTTAAGCGAGCCGGATTCCAGGGGAAAACGGACCGTGACCGGGCTGCAGGGGGTAAGCAATGAGAATTGTTTCGGGAAGTATGAGTGGCAGTCTAACATGACCCAGTCCCAACTGGAGAATTTAAGGCTGATTGACGGGGAAGTGGCAAAAAAGATTACGTCCCTGGACCGGGATACCCTGGAGTTTACTCTGGGAGATTTGCTGCCAAAGGACCAGATTGACGCCGCCATGAACCGGGTGGAGAAATTGAAGGTGCATATTAAGAAACATATGGCGGCCATTGACGGGGGCGAGCCGGAGGAAGACCACCACCACCAGGGAGCTGGACAGGGAGGAAAAGCAGGCCGCAGCGCTGAATCCCGATTCCAAGTCGGCGGTTGCCATTGGAAAGAAGTCGGAGGCCGCCATCGCCAGGATGAAGGAAGAGCGGAAGAAGCAGGCCCAGAAGGTGAAGTCAAAGGAACCTGTGATTCTGGAAAAGCCGGCGAAAACCTCGGGAGGAAGGACGTTATGAGACTGTTTAGGAGAAAGAAGTTTGTGTACGGGGCCTTGGCGTGTTCTTTTCTGGCATGTTTGCCCTGGGTTCCGGTTTTGGCGGCAGAGCCGGGGTGGGCCAAACAGGAGGACGGGTGGTATTTTTATATGGAGGATGGAAGTCCCGGCCGGGGATGGGTGGAGAGCGGCGGGGCGTCCTATTATCTTTTGGAGGGCGGGAAGATGTTTGCAGGGGGCCTGACTCCGGACGGGTATTACGTGGACAATGACGGGGCCTGGTACCGGCGGAAGGAGGCCATACTGGGAGGCGAGTTTACGGCCCCGTCCCGGGCCCTGCTTCTTACGGAGAGCTGGCCGGGGAAGGAGGCTTTCGTGTCCTTAAAAACCACGGTGAGCCAGGGATTTTCGGGAAACCGGACCGTAAAGATTTCGGATAACGCGGTGGAGTACGTGGTGGGGGAAGCCCTGGAGAAGACCCAGAGCAAAACTTCCATGGATTACAATGTGGTTAACAGGGATAATGTGGACGCGATTTTAAGCGGCAGGACTCCCACCGTGGTTTCCCCGTCCCAGAACTCGGCCCAGAGCGCAAAAAAGCAGAAGGCCACGGTGCTTTTGGGGCTTTACCGGGAGGCGACCCAGGGAAGGTTCCGCATGGATATCCACATTCCCCTGGACGGGGACGTGACCGCCAAGTATCAGGCGTCCTCCTATGATTACGGCGTGTTCCGGGCCATGGCTTACCAGATATCGTCCACGCCGGAGATTTTGGCGGACAGCTTGTACAGCGCATGGGAGGAGGATAACCGGTGGGGCATCAGCCGCCAGAAATGGGTGCAGGTGGGGGACTGCCTGGTGCTGTATACTTCCGGGGACGGATTTGGGAGATTTTATATTACGCCGGCTTGGAGAGGGAATTGAGGTGCGGGAGGGTTTGTGTGGCGAGAGGTTTGAGAAAGTGGTTTTGTGCGGTGTGAGACTGTGGAAGCGGTTCTGGGTGGCGTGAAATTTGCGGAAGCGGTTTTTGTGCGGCGAGAGGTTTGCGGAAGTGGTTTTGTGCGGCGTGAGATTGTGGAAGCGGTTTTGTGCGGCGTGAGACTGTGGAAGCGGTTCTGGGTGGCGTGAAATTTGCGGAAACGGTTTTGTGTGGCGTGAGACTGTGAAAGCGGTTCTGCGTGGCATGAAGTTTGCGGAAGCGTTTTGTGCGGCGAGAGTCCGGGAAAATGGTCGGGTGCGGAAAGGATATCAGGATATGGACAGGGAATGGAAGCATTTAAAGATTGTGAAGGATTTTTTTCAGATTCAGGAGGACGGGCAGATGCCGGAGGGGTCCCGGCTGCTTTTGGAGGCCATGGAGCTTAAGACCTTTGAGGCGGGCCAGGACATTGTCACCGAAGGGGACCCGCCGGAGGACGGCATGTACATCATCCTGGAGGGGGACGCCCATGTGCTGGTGGGGGAAGATACCCTGGTCAATGAACTGTCGGCCGGGGACGTGGTGGGAGAACTGGCCCTGATTAAGGACGGGGTGCGCAAGGCCACGGTCCGGGCGGCGAGTCCGGCGGCCTGCGCCAACATTTCCCGGAAGCTGTTTTTGGAGATTGCGGATAGCAACCGGAAAGTGTACGCCGCCCTTCTGGAGCTTCTTTACACCAAGACCACCATGATGGTGACGGAGCGGGAACGGCTGAAATCGGAGATTGAGATTGCCTCCAGGATTCAGACGGGATTTCTGCCCAAGTCGTTTGAGCGGTTCTGTGAGCTGCCGGACGTGAAGATCACGGCCAGGATGAAGCCTGCCAAGGGGGTGGGCGGGGATTTTTACGACGTGTTTCTTATTGACAGCTACAGGCTGTGCTTTCTGGTGGCGGACGTGTCGGGCAAAGGGGTGCCTGCGGCCCTGTTTATGACCCTGGCCAAGACCCATATTAAGAATTACATGATGTTAAACATGCCCATTGCCGATGTGGCGGAGCTGGTGAACAACCGGCTGAACGAGGACAATGAGGAGGAATTGTTTGTGACCGCGTTTATCAGCGTGCTGGATACCAGAAATAACCGGCTTACGTTTGTCAATGCGGGGCACAACAAGCCGTTTATCAGCAGAGGCGGGAAGCCTTTTGTACAGTTGGAGTGCAAGGTGGATTTTGTGCTGGGGATTATGGAGGAGATGCCTTACCGCAAGCAGCAGATTGACCTTATGCCCGGGGACCGGTTCTGTCTGTACACCGACGGGGTGACGGAGGCTTTTGATATTGACGGGGGAATGTTCGGGGACCAGGGCATGGAGGATTCCCTCAACGGCCACATGGCCGACGCCGGGGAGCCGGAGATTTTTATTGAGGAATTGTATAAGGATGTGGAAGAGTTTGCCAGGGGGGCGGACCAGTCGGATGATATTACGGTGGTGTATTTGGCCAGATAGGGGAAAGGAGTGAGAGGGAATGTTTACAGACGGTTGGGGTCAGCCTCAACGGAAAGGAGCAGGCAGTGTATGGATGATGGGTTGGAGGTAAAGTTCTGGGGGACCAGAGGCTCTTTGGCGGCTCCATTTCCGGACCGTATGGAGTTTGGGGGAAATACCAGCTGCGTGTCAGTGAGGTGGAAGCATGGAATCGCGGTTTTTGACGGGGGAACAGGCATGGCGGCTTTCGGAAAAAGCCTGGAGGCGGCCATAGAGCGGGGGGAGTGGGATCGGACGGATCCGGTGTTTGTGTTTGTGAGCCATGTTCATCTGGACCATGTGGCGGGGATCCCGCTGCTGCCCTGCCTGTTTCGCAAGGGGGCTTTTGTGGAGTTCTTCGGCCCGGCATGGGCGGGGGAGGGGTTTGGACAGAGGCTTTCTAAGGTATTAGGTCCGCCCTACTGGCCGGTGGCTGTAGACAGGGTGACAGCCGGGATCCGGTGGCATGATGTGGGCCAGGAGACCCGGTGGATCCTCCAGGGCGGAGCCAGGGTCTCTGCCATGAGGGCCAATCACCCTGACGGAGGGTATATTTATCGCCTGGAATACGGCGGGCAGTCGGTGGTCTACGGGCTGGACTGCGAGTTGGGGGAGAGGCAGGGAGGCCCTGAGGGCGGGATCCGCGGTGAGACACAGGAGGAACCGGGGAGACAAAACACCGGATGGGAAGGTGAGACGAAGGAACCCATGGGGAGTCCGGATCATGAAAGCGAAGGTGAGCGCCTGGAAGCGCCGGATTTCTGGCATCAGTATCGGGCGTTTGCCAGAGATTGCAGTCTGCTGATCTTTGACGCCCCCTACACAAAGGAGAATTACCCCCGCCATGCAGGGTTTGGCCACAGCTACTGGCAGCAGGGTCTTGCCATGGCCCGGTGGTGCAACGCCGGTTATCTGTCGATCTGTCACCATGACTGGAACAGGACCGATACAGAGCTTAGGGCTATGGAGAGGGAGCTTAAGGAGAAGGCCAGGGACTGGGGAAGGCCTGTGGAGTTTGCCAGGGAGGGCGCGAGGATCTCTCTGGGAAACAGGAAGGAGAGAAATGTATGAGAATTCAATGGAAGAAATTGTTAGTGGTGTCGCTGGCAGCAGCTCTTTTAGGGTCGAACCTGATGTCAATGGCCCAGGAGTCGGCCCAGAGCAGAACATTTTCCGTGCTGTCTGTAAGCGGCGATGAGGCCTACGTGATAAAGGGGGCGGGCAAGGAGGTGAAGGCCGCTGCCGGGATGCCTCTGGGACAGGGCACCAAGATCCGGACCGGGCCCCTTACAAGCGTCTATGTGACGGCAGACGAAGACAAGACCATAAGGCTGGACAGCAACACTCAGGTGGAGATTACCAAGGCAACGTCGAAGTCCTTAAAGATCACGCTGAAAAGCGGGGAGATCTTCTTTAATGTAGATAAACCTCTGAAAGCAGGGGAGGAAATGACCTTTGACGCGGCTCAGACTTCCATGAGCATCCGGGGAACCAGCGGGGTGCTGAAATCTGACGGGGATACGGTAAGTTTATACCTGCTGGAGGGGAAAGTTGAGTGGAATTGCGGAAAGCAGAGGGTGACTGTAGTTGGGGGGCAGACTGCGATTGTGAGAGCGATTCTTGACGCATCCCCTGCGGAGGTAAAGACTGCTCAGATCAGCGTGGCTACAAGGGGAGAGAGCATGGCAATCTCGCCTGTGAGGGCGTTTCAGTGGGATGAGCTGTCTGTCGGAGGGATGGAGGCAGTGCTGGAACAGAAGGATCGGCTGGAGCTGTCCGCGATCGGGTTAGGAGGCCCTGTGGTTTCGGATGAGTTGCTATTACGGTTGGAGGAGCTGAAGAGGGAGAAGGAGGCAGAGGAACGCCAGCAGATGGAGAAGGAGGAGGCAGCCAGGCAGTCAGCGGGAAGCGGCGGGGCCTCGGTGAGAGTTGACGGGAAGGAGCCGGAGCTGCCGGTGAGCGAGGAGAGAAGTTCATCAGGCGGAGGATGGAGTGAACCGGAGACAGATGCGCCGACCGTGGTGGATCCTCCGTCTTCAACGGAGCCGCCAACTGTGGTGGATCCTCCGTCTTCAACGGAGCCGCCGACCGTGGTGGATCCTCCGGCGTCAACAGAGCCGCCGACCGTGGTGGATCCGCCGTCAACGACAGATACACCAGCCACATCTCCAGATGCGTCCGAACGTCCCGACCCAAGCGAAAGTACCGAATATAATTCTCCCACATAGAAACCACAGAGGTATTTCCAATGAATCAAAAAATCACCCCCCGCCCCAGCACCCTGGCTGCTGTGGCTATCATAGCCATGTACACGCTTTTATCCCTGTTCCGGCTGGGATATCCCTACGCCCCCGGCACTTCCTGGCAGGCTGACAGGCAGGGGGAGGAGATCCTTCTCGATCTGGGAGAAACCCAGGATGTGGGAAGCCTTTGCTGGTATCTTGGCAATTATGAAAAAAGGGTCTTTGAGCTGTATGTGGGAAACGGGATTCCCCTTACATGGGTCCGCCTTCCGGATGTGGAGATGAGGCGGGTGTGGCAGTGGGATGGCAGTCTGGTAAATATGCGGTGCAGGTACATAAAGCTGATAACCGCAAATGAGCCTGCGGTGATAAACGAGCTGATCATAAAAGACACAGGGGGCAGTGCCATAGAACCTGCCAACGCGTCCGATTACCCGGCCCTTTTTGACGAAGGCTTTCTGTATCCGGGCTATGGGTCCTTTCTGTCCGGGACAGTGTTTGACGAAAGCTTGTTTGCCCGCACTGCCTACGAGTATCTCCACGGCCTTGTCTCCTTTGAGGATACCCACCCGCCTCTTGGCAAGCTGATCATCTCCGCGGGGATCGCCTGTTTTGGGCTTAATCCCTTTGGGTACCGGGTGCCGGGGGCGGCGGCGGGAGCGCTGCTTTTGGCGGTCATCTGGGCATTTGCCAAAAGACTTGTGAAAGATTCAAGGATGGCAGTGGCAGCGGTGGCCCTGTTTGCCCTGGATTTCCTCCATTTTACGGAATCCAGGCTGGGGCAGACAGACTCTTTTCTGGTTCTGTTCACCACAACCATGTACTACTTTATGTATCGGTACTGTGAAGAAAATGAGAGAGGCAGCAGGGGATGGCGTTTTCTTGCAGGCTCCGGGGTCTTTTTCGGCCTGGCAATATCCTGCAAATGGTCCGGTTTTTATGGAGGCCTTGGCCTTGCCCTTATCTGGCTGGCTGTCTTGATCCGCAGGTTTAAGCGAAAGGGGATCACAAGAGGAGAGCTGTGGAAACTCTGCGGGGTGAGCGTGATATGTTTTATCATCGTCCCGGCGGTTATTTATCTCTTGTCCTACATTCCCTACGTGCCTGGGGACCCGGACAAAGGATTTCTGGAGAAAGTGGTGGAAAATCAGGTAAATATGATGCGCTATCATTCCCATGTTGGAGGCGACCATGATCAGGGGTCTAAGTGGTATGAGTGGCCTCTGATGCTAAAGCCCATTATGCTGCACAGCGTTCGATTTCCTGATAAAAAGACAGAGATCGTGGTGTTGATGGGCAATCCGGGGCTGTGGTGGGCAGGGATTCTCATACTGTTTTGGGGCCTTTACGATCTGGCTGGCCGTATGGAAGGCAGAAAAATGTTTCTGGCGATTGCCTACGGGATCCCACTGGTTCCATGGCTCTTTATCAGCAGATATACATTTCTCTACCATTACTATCCCAGTCTGCCCTTTCTGGCGCTGATGACAGGGGTGTGGGCGGAAGAACACGGAAAAAAAGGGAAGGCAGTCATGGCAGGATGCGTGGCATGTTCCGCGGTGTTGTTTGTCATGTTTTACCCCATTATTTCTGGGATGAAGGTGGAGGAGCAGTATGTAGTTCAGTGGCTTCAATGGCTTCCTGGGTGGAAATTCGCGAAAAGCGGGTAGACAAGGCCGTACCAGGGCGCAAAAATGTTTTTTAAAGAAGGGAGTTAAGATGGGAAGATACAAGAAACGATCAGCGGTAGGATTATGTCTGGCTGCCATGGCGCTGACAGTCATCTGGGGCGCTCAAAGTCTTTTGTGGGCAGCGCAGCCAGAGGAAGACCAAGATCTGGTTACCATAGCCGGAATGCCGGGCAATGGATACAGAGACGGAATGGGGAACGAAGCCCGCTTTGCCGGTCCAACAGGTCTGGATGTAAAGGACAGGGCTGTTGTCATCGCTGACACGGAGAACAATCTGATCCGCAGTTTAAGCGGCCAGAGGGTCATAACCACGGCAGGCAGCCGAAAGGAGGAAAATGCCTACGGAAACGGCCTGGGCGCTTTTATGGACAGCAATCATTCCAGAGCCATGCTGGACGGCCCTGTTGACTGCGTCTATATGGACAATGGTAATATCGCCATAGCAGACCGGAACAATCACGCCATCCGGATTGTGGGGAAATCCTGGGTTTTCACCTTAAACGGCACCGGAGTCGAAGGGTATGAGGAGGGAAAGCCGGGCCAGGCCAAGTTCTCCTACCCGTCAGGAATCGCCAAGGGGTTAAGCGGAAAGATCTATGTAGCTGATACGGGCAACCACTGCATCCGGGTCATTGACCGAAACGGCGTCACATCCCTGGTAGCCGGGGTGCCGGGGCAGGCGGGGCTTAAGGACGGCGAAGTTTCGGAAGCTCTGTTTATGGAGCCAACGGCCCTGGTGATGGCAGAGGACGGCTCTGTCTATGTGGCTGACAGCGGCAACCAGAGGATACGCAGGATAAAGGACGGTCAGGTCACTACAGTGGCAGGCGGGGCCTGGGCTCTGTACCTGGACACCCAGTACCGTCAGCCGGGATTCGCGGACGGAGACGGGGCAGCGGCCAGGTTCTGGTTCCCGGAGGGGATCTGCATGGCCGGGGACGTGGTGATCGTGGCTGACACAGGAAACCATGTGGTGCGGGCCATATCCTCCTTAGGCCGGGTGCGGACCATCGCAGGCAATGGGGAAGCCGGATTTTTGGACGGCAGCAGTGAGGAAGGGATGTTAAACCGTCCCTGTGACGTGGCCTGGGAAGATGGAAAGCTGTATATCATGGACACAGGAAACTGCGCCCTGCGGACCATAGAGTTTGACCCGGATCAGTGGCTTAAAGAGCTGGGAGAGCAGTAGAAGTCCCTTCTGGGGAAATGGATGGAAAGAGCCATGGAACGATCAGGACGTTCCATGGCTCAAATATATGACAGGCAGGAAAGAAAGGACGGATTTCCCGATATGAAAAGACAAAATGGAAGAAAACATCAAAGCCTGGAACGATCTCCATGGCTGCTCTTCATTCCCTGTCTCCTTCTTCTGGGGGCTTATGCAGGAGGCTTTTTAAGCTCCGCGGACTGGCGGTTTCAGGATTACCATTATCAGAAGGGCGGGCTGGTAAGCCCGGATATCTATGTTATTGGGATCGACGAGGAGACCATGATGGAGTACGGCTCCTGGCAGAACTGGAGCCGCAGAGGGACAGCGGATCTTTTGAGAGTCCTCAATCAGGACCCGGACACAGCTCCCGGGGTCATTGGCCTGGATATCGGATTTTTCGGGGAGAGCGATGAGGAGACGGACAAAGCTTTGGCAGATGCCGCCTCCCTGGTTGACAATGTAGTGACAACCTCCTACGCTTCTTTTGGCAGACAGGTGGAGGAGCAGGGGGATGGCGCGTTTTCTACAAAAGAGTCTGTAGTAACCTACGAGACGCCTTACGAAGCCCTGAGGAGCCATGTAACCTACGGTTTCAGCAATGTGCCTGTGGATGACGACGGCATTGTAAGGCACAGTCTGTACAGCATTACCACCGGGGAGGGGAAGAGGGAGTACAGCTTTGCCGCGGAGGTTTACCGCAAATACATGGGCCAGCTGCCCGTTTGTGTGGAGGAGGGGGCGTCCGGAGGTTATGTGGACTTTGCGGGGCTGCCCTATGATTTTTACGGGTCCGAGACTGCCGGCCTGTCGTTTTCCAAGGTGGTAAGCGGGGAAATCCCGGCGGAGATGTTTGCCGGAGCCATCGTCCTGGCAGGCCCCTACACCACAGGCATGATGGACGCCTATTACACGGCGGTAAACCGCAATGTGCCTATGTACGGTGTGGAGATCCACGCCAATATCCTTCAGACTTTTTTGGACAGTAACCAAAAACAGGAGGCAGGAAAGGTTACAGGCCTTCTGCTGACAGCGGCGGTTATGGCTGCTGTGCTTCTGTGTCTTTCCATTGGCCGTATCGCCGTATCCCTGCCGCTGACCTTTGGAATCGCGGCAGTTTACTGGGCGGGGGCGGGATATGCCTATGAACAAGGTTATGTGCTGCCTCTTTTGTACCCTGTCATATGCCCTATGATCCTCTACGGTTTCCACGTGGGGATCCGCTATGTGGGGGAGCGGAAAGCCAAAAAGCGGTTGGAGGGCATTTTCGGGAAATATGTGTCAAAGGAAGTGGCCATGAGTATTGTGAAGGGCGGCGAGGAAGCACTGAAGCTGGGAGGCCAGAAGAAGGATGTGGCTGTCCTGTTTGTGGATATCCGGGGGTTTACGCCTCTTTCGGAATCCCTGCCGCCGGAAAAGGTGGTGGAGATCCTAAACCGCTACCTGGAGCTGACAACGAAAGCTGTATTTGACAACCAGGGAACTGTGGACAAATTTATCGGCGACGCCACCATGGCTGTGTACAACGCCCCTCTGGATCTGGACGACTACGTGTTTCGGGCCGTGAAGACAGGGCTTGACATGGCGGCCGCGGCAAAGGAGATGGAGAAAGAGCTGGAGGCGGTGACGGACAAAAAGGTAGGGTTTGGCGTGGGCATCAACTGTGGGGAGGCGGTTGTGGGCAACATCGGAACTTCGTCCCGCATGGATTACACAGCCATCGGCAATACGGTCAATGTGGCGGCCCGGCTGGAGGGCCAGGCGGGGGCCGGGGAGGTGGTCATCAGCCAGGCGGTGTATGACAGGCTGAAAGGCAGGATAAAGGTGACAAGCCTGGGGAAACGGAGCTTAAAGGGCATTGCCGGAGAGTCGGAGGTGTACCGGGTGGAGGGGATCTGCGGGGATGGGGATCCTGGGGAGGAGATGTGAGCCATGGGCAGTAAAGAACAAAAGAGAGAAAAAGCTCTTCCTGCCGTCCTGTACCTGGTGATCCCCTGTTTTAACGAGGAGGAGGTGTTGGAGGAGACGGCCAGGGAGCTTCTGGCAGTCATGACAGCCATGACAGACACAGGGCTGATCGGGCCAAAAAGCCGTATCCTGTTTGTGGACGACGGTTCCATGGACAGAACCTGGGAGATACTTGAAAAGCTTGGAAAGTCCAGCCCTCTTGTCAGCGCTTTGAGGCTGCGGGCCAACGCGGGCCACCAGAACGCCCTTTACGCCGGGCTTATGGAGGCAAAAGACTGCTGCCATATGAGTATTTCCATGGACGCGGATCTTCAGGATGACCCGGCCCTTATCCCGGCCATGGTGGAAAAATTTTATGAGGGCAATGACATTGTGTACGCGGTGCGCAAAAGCCGGAGGGGAGAGGGGCTGTTTAAGAGGGCCTCTGCCTTTGGCTTTTACCGGTTTATGAAAGCTTTAGGGGGTCCTATGCCAAAGGACTGCGGGGACTTCCGCCTTATGAGCCGGGAGGCCATGGAGGCTTTGAGCCTGTTTGGGGAGAACCGGCCTGTCCTGCGGGGGCTGGCGCCGCTTCTGGGATTTCCATCAGCCCAGGTGATCTTTGACAGACGGTCCAGAAGGCGGGGCAGGAGCAAATATTCTGTAAAGAGTATGATGCGGTTTGCCGTGGACGGGGTGGTGTCCTTTAGCGCCGCGCCCATCCACCTGATCTTTTTTCTCGGGATTGGCCTGTTTTTGGCGGCGGGAGGTTATCTGCTCTATACTGCGGGAAGAGAGCCGGGGGTAAGGCAGATCCTTGGGACCATATGGGCGGCGGCCGGATTAGTGCTTATGGGGATTGGCGCGGTGGGGCAGTATGTTGTGCGGATATGGAGGGAAGTGACAGGCAGGCCAAGGTATTTTGTGCGGGAGCGGCTGGGGGAATATGCTGGCGGGGATGAGGGGGAGGAAGAGTGCAGGTAACGGATACGATTCACAGGGGAATGAAATTTGGTGTATAATTGAGTGAGCATGGGGCGGGGGAGTCGTGATGCCAGGGAGGGAAGGGAGGCTGTGTGCCGTTCGGGTTCAGA
>CAJUPQ010000037.1 GCA_910588505.1 uncultured Hungatella sp.
TACAAAAATACAACAATACAATTTTAAACTGTTTTATACATTATGTCAAGTGTCCTGTTTCCTTTTTCCTCACATACAGACTACGGTTCACAGGGCTTTATAGTGTCAAAAACCGCCCTCCTCCCCTCCCTCCATGACTCTGCATATAGCATCATAGGAAAATCCCTTCCTGGCCAGAGCCGCCGTCAGTCTCGCCCGCTCCTTCGGCTGTGCGGTATCTTTCTCATAGCCCTTCTTCCGCAAAAACTGATAGATCTGCTCATCCTCAGACACCTGGCACTCCTCCATCAGAAGGTCGATCGTTTCTCTGTCGATCCCCTTATTCCGCAGCTCAAATTCCAGCTGTCTCCTGCTCTTTCTGTCCCCGTATGTGCGGATGTAGTTCCGTCCGTAGTTCTCGTCATCCACGTACCGGTATCTTTTTAGAAAGTCCACCGCATAGTCAATGGCCTCCTGGGGGTAATACCCGTCTTTTAATCTGCGGCGGATCTCCAGCTCCGTCCTGTCCCGGGATTTTAGAAGGTACAGTGTTCTCTCCTTTGCCCTCTTAAAAAGCACTTTCTCCAGGATCTCCCAGTAAACTTCACCGGTAAGTTCTCCGCCTTCTTTTATCTTGTAAGCCTTTATCTCTCCCTGATAGAGCGCAAAAGCAAAGTCCTCGTCCGTGAGAACTTTGCTTCTCCTCTTATCCAGGGGAGTCACGGATATGATTTGCATCCTGTCCTGTGCGGACGGCCTAATTCTCAGCCGGCTCCTCCTCCTCCATTTTCACGCTCTCCGGTTCCGGGGCCGACTCCGGGGCTGGGCTGGCTACGGCCGCCTTTCCGCCTCTGGCCTGGGTCTTGTCGCCCTTAGCCCCTCTCCCGGTCTTCAATGGCGGCTCCTGAGGCCCTGACGCCTCCCCGGCTCCCTCCTCCGAGGACTTGAGACCGTAAATGCCCCGGACCTTATCCTCCACCTCCTGGCAAACTGCCGGGTTATCCTTAAGATAGATCTTGGCGTTCTCCCGCCCCTGGCCGATCTTTTTTCCCTGATAGGCATACCAGGCGCCGCTTTTCTCGATGATATTCTCCTTCACCGCCAGATCCAGGATATCCCCCTCTTTGGAGATGCCCTTACCAAACATGATGTCAAACTCCGCCTCCTTAAAGGGAGGCGCGATCTTGTTCTTAACCACCTTCACCTTGGCCCGGTTACCGATCATGTCACCGCCCACTTTCAGAGTCTCCGTTTTTCTGACCTCCATGCGGACCGACGCATAGAACTTCAGCGCCCGGCCTCCGGTGGTAGTCTCCGGGTTGCCGAACATCACACCGATCTTCTCACGCACCTGATTGATAAAGATGACGCTGCAGTTGGACTTGCTGATAATACCGGTCAGCTTTCTTAATGCCTGGGACATAAGCCTTGCCTGCAGACCCATATGGGAATCCCCCATCTCTCCCTCGATCTCCGCCTTTGGAACCAGGGCTGCCACTGAGTCCACGATTACAATATCCACAGCCCCGGAGCGAACCATAGTCTCGGTGATCTCCAAAGCCTGCTCCCCGTTATCCGGCTGGGAGATGTACAGATTATCAATATCCACGCCGATGTTCTTGGCGTAAACCGGGTCAAGGGCGTGCTCCGCGTCGATAAACCCGGCGATACCGCCTCTCTTCTGAACCTCCGCCACCATGTGGAGAGCCACTGTGGTCTTACCGCTGGACTCCGGGCCGTACACCTCTATGATGCGCCCCTTGGGGATGCCTCCCAGCCCCAGGGCGATGTCCAGGCTCAAAGAGCCTGTGGGTACGGTCTCAATGTTCATATTAGCCCCGGAATCCCCCAGCTTCATGATGGACCCCTTGCCGTAAGCTTTCTCTATCTGTGTCAGAGCGCCCTCCAGCGCCTTCATCTTCTCTTCTCTGTTCATATGTTCTTCCCCTTTTCAACTCGAACAAATGTTCTTTTTACTATCATAATATAACAATGATCAAATGTCAACCACTGATCCAACTTTTTCACATATATTTTTCCGCCCTCAAAGGCATCCCCTCCTCTCCGTCTTCTTACTCCATTCTGTCTGAAACCGCGGACGAGCTGCCGCAGAAATCTTAAGATACTCCCGACTTCTGAAAAGAAGAAACCTTTTCGAAGACTAATCTTAGTATAGTTCAAGTTGTTCTATCCGTCAACACCATTTTCTCTTTACAGGACGCAAAGCCCCGGCTTTTGTCCCGTGGCTACAATATCAAAGCGGGAACAGCTCCTTCTATGCTGTTCCCGCCCTTTTTCTTACAGGGTAACTTTCATGAAATTTTTCTTTCCTCTCTTCACGATTATGCCGTCTCCCCGGAAAGCCTCTTTGCCGAAGGTCTTCTTAATATCCTTCATCTGCTCCCCATTGACGGAAACGCCGCCCTGCTCCACATTCCGCCTTGCCTCTGCCCGGGACGGAGCCAGACCGGATTTGTGCAGAATCGCCAGAATATCGATCAAGCCGTTCTCATTAAAATCCCCGTCGCTTAAGAGGAAGCTTGGCATATTCTCCAGACTGCCCTGTCCTTTAAACAGAGCCCGGGAAGCCTCCTTAGCCTTTTCGGCCTCCTCCTGTCCGTGAACCAGAGCGGTCAGCTCAAAGGCCAGGATCTCCTTGGCAGTATTTAACTGGCTCCCCTCCCATTTGTCCATGGCGTCGATCTCCTCCAGCGGCAGGAAAGTCAACATCCGCAGGCATTTGAGCACATCATCATCCGCCACATTTCTCCAGTACTGGTAAAACTCAAAGGGGGAAGTCTTGTTGGGATCAAGCCACACAGCCCCTGACTGGGTCTTGCCCATCTTCTTGCCCTCGGAATTTAAGAGAAGGGTAATGGTCATGGCATAGGCGTCCTTGCCCAGCTTCCGGCGTATCAGCTCCGTGCCCCCCAGCATGTTGGACCACTGGTCATCGCCTCCAAACTGCATATTGCAGCCATACCTCTTAAACAGCTCATAGAAATCGTAGCTCTGCATGATCATATAATTAAACTCCAGAAAGCTCAGCCCCTTTTCCATCCGCTGCTTGTAGCACTCCGCCCGAAGCATATTGTTGACGGAAAAGCAGGATCCCACCTCCCGCAAAAGCTCCACGTAGTTTAACTCCAAAAGCCAGTCCGCGTTGTTCACCATCATCGCCTTGCCCTCGGAGAAATCAATGAACTTGCTCATCTGCTCCTTAAAACAGTCGCAGTTATGCTGAATGGTCTCCGGTGTCATCATCTGGCGCATATCCGTTCTGCCGGAAGGATCCCCAACCATCCCGGTTCCTCCCCCGATCAGGGCAATGGGCTTATTGCCCGCCATCTGAAGCCGTTTCATCAGGCACAGAGCCATAAAATGTCCCACATGAAGACTGTCCGCCGTGGGATCAAATCCGATGTAAAACACAGCCTTCCCCTCGTTTACCATATTTCTGATCTCATCTTCATCCGTCACCTGGGCGATCAACCCCCTGGCAACCAGTTCGTCATAACATTTCATAATCTTCTCTCCTTTTCCTAAAATCCATTTACCTCTTTCCGGCCCATCCCCGGATGGCGCCTTTTGGGGTTGATACAACACAAAAAGCCCCGTCCCTTCAAAAGGACGAGGCAACCGTCTCGCTGTACCACCTAATGTTCACAAAAAAGCTTACGCCTTTCTGCCTCTTCGACCACACATCCACAGACCGCCTCAGCCGGCATGCCGCAGAAATATGCTCTAGCACGATAACGTGTGCAGGAATCCGTCACAGCCTACTGGGATCTGTCCGTTGGGTGTGAAGCTCAAAGATGTATTCACGTCCGGCTTTCCACGCGCCTCTCATCACCCGGCTGCTTTCTGTGTGCTGCTGCCCAACGCTACTTGTTCTTGTCATGGCTTTTGTCATAAAGTTGTGTGTTGTGTAAAGCCATTATAGAGAATCCCCCTTTATTTGTCAAGAGGGTTTTTCTCCTTTCCTGGCTTTACAAATACCAATCTGTCCTCCTTAGACAGCTCCTCCTGATACCCATACCCCATCTGATCAAATTCTTTAAGCTCCTCCACATCCTCTATCCGGCGCTGAGCCATGTACCGCACCATAGCCCCTCTTGCCATCTTGGCCTCCGTGGCTTTTACGCGGACTCTCTCTTTCCCATCCGCCTCCTCCAGCTGGCCAAACACGCAGTCCACCAGCCTGATCCCCTCTCCCCCTGTCTTTCCCGCGCCGGGCTTTCCCTGTGACAGCGCCCAGGGCCTCACTGCCTTGCCGTACTCCTCAGAAGCCAGGTTCACGATCACATCCGCCCCGTCTGCCAGAACCCGGTACAGACTGTCTCCCCAGTAGTCATAAAGACTTGTCACGATCCCTCCCTCATCCTCCATAGTGATCCTGGCCTGCATCTCCAGGCGGTAAGGCACCACCCCGTCAAAAGCCTTTAAGATCCCATAAAAACCAGACAAGATATAGAGATGGTCTCCGATATAATCCAGCGCTCTGTCCTCAAAGACTGCCGGAGCCATACTCTGGTACTGAAGCCCCTCATAGGCCAGCACCGCCGGCGTTACAAAACGCTCCGGATCCATATTCTTTAACCGCTGCCGGTTCAGATCCGCGATCTTGTCATTGCACTTCCAAATTCTCTGGATCGTCTCCCCGTCAAGGCTCTGTAGATACCTCATCAGCCTTTTGGTCCGCTCCAAAAACACCGGCTTTCCCGGCTCCACCGGATACTCCTCCAGGCAGTTCATCTTCTTCGCCGGGGAGATCATAATGTGAATCCTACCCATATCTTCTAACTTCTCCCCATAAAATCATGTCCGCAGCTGCGGCAGTGAACCTGTATCTTCCCATGTCCCCTTGGAATCCGCAGCTTCTGACCGCACTGTGGACATTTGAAGATCTTAAACTTTCTACACTCTTTCAACCGGCTGCCAAATCTCCTCACCCACTCCCCTGCCTGAAAACAGGTATGCAAATAAATCTGATTTTCCTTAAACCTTCTGCCCGTATCCCTGGAAAACATCCTCACATAAATAAGGATCAGACATAGCAGCTCCATCCAGAAAAACATGATATTTCTTGTAAATAAATGGAACGCCACAAAAGCCAGGATCAACATGGACAAAAAACGATTCAATTCATCCGTGCCGTACCGCCCCACCATAAAACGGCGGAACTTCTCTTTTAAATGATTCAACACCTCATCCCTTTCTTCAGCTTTCCCGAATATTCGTCATTTTTTAAGAGTATACCCTATTTTTCTCCCAAATGCAATGTTTAAGAAAAGCCGGAACTCCTACGTGACATCCCCTCCCACCTGTGGTACACTAATCATACAAAATGAAAAAAGAAAGAAGGATTATCCTATGTCAGATCAAACCGGATATTTATGGAAAGATAAAAAACACCATCTCTGGTTTCCCTTAAGTTTTACCACCTATTATATAGAAGATGAGCGGCTCATGATAAAAGAGGGGATTCTGAACACGACCCTGGAAGAGACCCTTCTCTACCGCATTGTGGATTTGACCTTTCGCCAAACCCTGGCTGGTAAGATCTTCGGCACCGGAGACATTATCTTGAAGACAAAGGTGGACACCACCCATGAGATCACGCTGAAAAATATTAAAAAGCCGCTGGAAGTCCGCCGCCTTTTGTCCCAGGCTATAGAGGAAAGCCGCCATACAAGCAATGTGGTGGGCAAAGAATTTTATACCGGTCCATCCCACGAGCACATGGATCTAAATGATGATGGGATCTGTGATTTTGACAATACCCCCATGTAAACGGGCCGAATCCGGATAAAAAATATTTTGATTTTTTTATTTCCCTGTATTATAATAAGTTGACGCTTTAAAGCGCGCAAGCGCCGGTTGTCCCCAAACCCAAAGACAAACCGGCAAATAGTTACTGTTCACGGAGGGCATCTTCTTGTCCGACTCCGCCGAACAAGAAGCATTTGGCGTTCGCCCAATGTGGAAAACAGGATAAAAACAGTCTTACAAGCAAGCTTGACGCCTGTTTTCATCCTGTTTTCCCCGCCCCGTGAACTGTAACGGCAAATAAACAGACATAAGGAGAACGATCATGGGACTTGAATTCATGAATATGCTGCCCAGTCCGGCAGAGATCCGGGAGCAGTTTCCCCTTCCGACAGGGCTGGCAGAATTAAAAGAAAAGCGGGATGAAGAGATCAGACAGGTACTTACCGGCAAGAGCGATAAATTTCTGGTGATCATCGGCCCCTGCTCCGCTGACAATGAAGACGCGGTCTGCGACTACGCCAGCCGTCTGGTTCCGGTTCAGGAGAAAGTAAAGGAGAAGCTGATCATCATCCCCCGGGTCTACACCAACAAACCCCGAACCACCGGGGAGGGCTACAAAGGGCTTTTGCACCAGCCTGACCCGGAAAAGAGACCCAATATGTATGAGGGCATCATCGCCATCCGCAAGATGCACATGCATGTGGTTCAGGAAACAGGCCTGACCACTGCCGACGAGATGCTTTACCCGGAAAACTTACGATACCTGGATGACCTCATGTCCTACATAGCCGTGGGAGCCCGCTCTGTGGAGAATCAGCAGCACCGCCTGGTAGCCAGCGGCTGCGACGTGCCGGTGGGCATGAAGAATCCCACCAGCGGCGATCTGTCCGTTATGCTTAACTCTGTGGTGGCTGCCCAGGGCTCCCACGAGTTTATCTTCCGCGGATGGGAAGTAAAGACTCCAGGCAACCCTCTGGCCCACACCATCCTCCGGGGAGCGGTGAACAAGCACGGACAGAATCTTCCAAACTACCATTATGAAGACCTGATCCTGCTTCATGAGCTCTACAGCAAACGGGAACTTAAAAATCCGGCCTGCATTGTAGACGGCAACCACTCCAACTCCGGCAAACAATATATGGAGCAGATCCGGATCGTAAAAGAAGTGCTCCACAGCCGCCGCCACTCCCCGGAGATCCGGGACATGGTAAAAGGCGTCATGATCGAAAGCTATATTGAGTCCGGCAGTCAGAAGATCGGCGAGCACTGCTACGGCAGATCCATCACGGATCCATGTCTGGGCTGGGAAGATTCCGAGAGGCTTATCTACGAGATTGCAGAAGGACTTTAAATTTTTAAATTTGTTTAAAAAAGTGCGTCAATTTACCGAAACCTTACAAAATCTTTACTTTTTTTCCGTCTCCTCGCTTGTATTTTTTGCTATTGCGTGATACAATGTCCTCATAGTATATCAAAGGTCACACAAAGGTTTTCCCAAGTAAGGAGGCGGGGATTATGTTACGGAAAACGATGGATATTCGCCAGAGGTGCCATCCTATTCCATTGAGCGTACTCATTACCACTGCTAACTCCTGTGATTGTGATATATTCGTTGAATATGAAGCATCCAGAGTGAACGTGAAGGATTACGACGAGATGATACAAGGTTTTGACACCCATGAAAAGACACAGATGTTTTTCTTTAACGGCATTGACGAGAGCAGCGCCGAGAAACGGATCACCAGGCTGTTTGCTCCTTGAGCCGGTGTATCGCTATAGCTACATAACAACCGCGAATAAAGGTGAAAGATCCTCTGATCAAAGGATCTTCCACCTTTCTTTTTCTGCCTTCTTATGCCTCGGCCATAAGTCCCATGACCGCCTTTATCCCAAAATACAAAAGCACCACGATCCCCAGCACAATCCGGTAATAACCAAACAGCTTAAAGTCATTCCTCCTGATGTAGCTCATCAAAAATTTAATGGAGTACACAGACACCAGAAACGCCACCACCATGCCAAAGATCAAAATAAAGACCTCCGAAGCCGTGAATCCAAAGCCAAACTTCACCAGTTTGAGAAGGCTGGCGCCAAACATGACCGGTATCCCCAAAAAGAAGGAGAATTCCGCCGCCGCGCTTCTGGAACACCCCAGGACCATAGCTCCCAGGATGGTAGCTCCCGACCGGGAAGTTCCCGGAACCAGGGAAAGCACCTGAAACAGCCCGATATAAAGCGCCAGCTTGTAGGAGATCTGCCCTGTCCGCTCCACCGCAGGCCTCTGGCCGTAATTTCGATTCTCCACTACGATAAACAGGATCCCGTACAAAATCAGCGTCGCCGCCACCACGTAGCTGCTGCGCAGATGAGCCTCCATCCAGTCATCCAGCGGTATCCCCACAATCGCCGCCGGAAGGCAGGCGATCACCACCTTGACCCAAAGGATCATGGTGTGCCGCTTCACACCAAAGACATTGCCCACAGGCCAGACTCCCCGCATATCCCTTTCTCTTAAATACCTCATGGAGACAAAAGGATTCAGCTTCTTAAAATACAATAGCACCACAGCCAGGATCGCTCCCAGCTGGATCACCACCATAAACACTTCCCGAAACTCATCGGTTACATTGAGATGGATCAGATCGTCCAGCAGGATCATGTGACCCGTGCTGCTGATAGGCAGCCATTCCGTAAACCCCTCCACGATTCCGAAGACCAGAACTTTCAATACCTCAATAACGCTCATTCCCACTCTCCTCTAGATATTCTCAATCTGCCAGTCAATAGGCTCCTGCCCGTTGGCGCGCAAAAACTCATTGGCCTGGCTAAAATGCCGGCACCCAAAAAACCCTCTGTCCGCCGAGTAGGGACTTGGATGAGGCGCCTTTAAGATCAGATGCTTCGGGTTGTCGAGCATAGGGATCTTGCTCTGAGCCGGACGCCCCCACAGCAGATACACAATAGGCCTCTCCTCCTTGTTCACCGCCTCTATGATGGCATCCGTAAAATGCTCCCACCCTTTTCCCTGATGAGAGTTTGGCTTGTGGGCCCGTACCGTCAGCACGGTATTTAACATCAGCACGCCCTGCTTTGCCCACTTCTCCAGATACCCGTTGTTGGGAATATAGCATCCCAGATCGTCGTGAAGCTCCTGGTAGATATTCCGCAGAGACGGGGGGATCTTCTGCCCTGGCAGCACGGAAAAGGACAGACCATGAGCCTGGTTTGCCCCGTGATACGGATCCTGCCCCAGCACCAATACCTTTACATCCTTAAGCGCCGTCAAATGCAGCGCGTTAAAAATATCGTCCGACGGCGGATACACTGCCGTAGTGCTGTACTCTGCCTTCACAAAGTCATACAGCTCCTTATAATAAGGTTTCTTAAACTCGTCCCCTATAGCCTCCAGCCAATCGTTCTGTATCGCTCCCATAATTACCCCTTCTTTATCCTTTTTTCCTCAGATCCGCACCGGCACGCCTCTGACAGCCAGATATCTTTTCAGCGCCTTGATCTCCAACTCTTTATAATGGAACAGAGAGGCCGCCAAAACCGCATCTGCCTTTCCCACAGTCAACGCGTCGTAAAAATGCTCCAAGGTCCCCGCGCCTCCCGACGCGATGACTGGCACCGACACATTCTCTGCGATCCTCGCCGTAAGCTCACAGTCATAACCAGCCTTGGTGCCGTCGCAGTCCATGCTGGTCAGAAGGATCTCCCCGGCTCCCATGCGGTCCGCCTTCATAGCCCACTCTACCGCGTCAAGCCCCGTGTCGATCCTCCCGCCATGTTTATACACATTCCACCCAGCGCCGTCCGCCCGCCTCTTGGCGTCAATAGCCACCACCACGCACTGCCTTCCGAACTTATCCGCTGCGGCGCTTATAAGCTTTGGATCATCGATGGCCGATGAATTTACGGAGATCTTGTCTGCTCCTTCCCTTAAAAGCCTCTTAAAATCTTCCACAGTCCGTATCCCGCCGCCTACGGTAAATGGGATAAACACGGTCTCAGCCACCCTCCGCACCATGTCCACCATAGTGGCCCTGGCATCCGAGGAAGCAGTTATGTCCAGAAACACTAACTCGTCGGCCCCCGCCTTTCCGTAAGCCGCTCCGATCTCTACCGGGTCGCCCGCGTCTTTCAGATTCACAAAATTAACTCCCTTTACCACCCGGCCATTATGTACATCCAGACAGGGAATGATCCGTTTTGTAAACATACACACCTCCGCCGCGCTCTGCGCCCCATTTATAAATCCACAAAATTCTTCAAGATCCTAAGGCCCGTATCACCGCTTTTCTCCGGATGGAACTGGCAGGCAAACAGATTCCCCTGCTCCACCGCCCCGTGAATATGGACCCCATACTCCGTGGAAGCCGCCACGGCCCCTTCGTCCTTTGCTTTCAGATAATAAGAGTGGACAAAGTAAACATAGGCCCCCTGGGGAACCCCGGCAAACAGCCGGGAATCCGGCCTGATATCCAGACTGTTCCACCCCATATGGGGGATCTTAAGCCCAGGGCAGTCCGGGATCTTTAAGATCCTGCCTTCCAAAAGCCCCAGCCCGGCCACGCCCTCGCTCTCCTGACTGCTCTCAAACATCAGCTGTAATCCCAGACAGATCCCCAAAAACGGGGTCCCCCGGCCGGCAACCTGACAGATCACCTCTCTAAGCCCGTACTGGTCCAGCTTTGCCATAGCGTCCCCGAAAGCTCCCACTCCTGGAAGCACTACTTTGTCCGCCAAAAGGATCTGCTCTTTATCCCTGGTGAGAGACACTTGTTCTCCCAGAGATAAAAACGCTTTCTCCACGCTTCTTAAATTTCCTGCATCATAATCTATGACCGCGATCATACTATCTTCCCCTTTTTATGGGTTAATCTCTCACTGCTGATACATCCTGCGCACACTTTGGCACGCTTCCTTATTATACAAAATTCCCCCTGAAATTACAACAGCTTTTCCAGCTTTCCCACCCATTCCACAGAGTTTTCCGCTACCGCCCATGCCCGCTCACCGATCTCCTGGGTTACCTGGCTTAGGCTCTCATGAACCCGGTACATATGTGCTTTCCGGTTAAAATACACAGTCTTCTCAAACGGCCACCGGATCACCGTCGGGGTCTGAAACCCTTCCCCCAGCTCCAGCACCAGAAGTTCCCGATTGATGGTCATGGTCAGCCACCTGGTATACTTCTGCCACTGGGGCAGATATCCCTCCTCAATATACGTCTCTGCCTCCCTGGTATTGCCTGTCAGAGGCGCCTTGCAGTGGGGACAGATATCATCCGGGATCTCCCCCGGCTCCCAGATATCCTTGGTACACGCCTTTGAGCACTGCCGCCACGTCTCATTGCCGCAGGGGGCCACGATCCGCTCCCCATCAAGGCTGCTGTCGTAAATAGCCGCGTCCGTGTTGGTGGTCACGATAAAATAATCCTTTTCCTTCAACAAACGGCCAAGGATGTCATAAGCCCGGTAGATGTCAGGACGCTTTCCCTTCTTCCACTCCCCGCCTATGCCCACCAGCACCTTCTGGGCGCTGGCAAGATGATCCAGCATATCTCTTTCCATATGATCCATAAGCATCTCCCGCATTTCTTTCTTCTGGAATAAAGTATAACATCCTCTCCGCGAAAGCGCAAGGCCGCTATGACGGGAAATCGTCTTCACCGCTTATGTATTCCATGTTCCGAATGATTACTGCCTTCGAATAATCAAGGCCTGATCGAAATTTTCTTGAACGGGCAGAGTTCTTGAAATGATACGCGTTGGAATGGCTAATGTGACTTCGATAGGGAATACAGACCAAAAGTTCTTTCTCTGTCTGTAGCAGCAGGCAGTCATATGCCCTCTGTCTTTTTGTCATAATCTCCTTAAACGGCGGATTGGGGTAGGCTTCATAGAAAGCGTCTGCCAGCTTTAAGATCTGAAAATCAGATTTTTCTTTGAATGTCATGAAATTTCTCCTGAAAAGTTCAAAAAAGGCGGAAGCTTTTACCCTTCCGCCAAATTCATCCCTCGGTCAATTTTTATTTTACCGATGAGTCAGAACCGTCACTCGTCTCATCTTTGAAGATATCTCTTCTGTAATCAAGATACTACATTTTTGTCTTTTTTGCAAGTGTTTTTTATCATTTTTACACTTCTATCTTTACCCTTCGTTCTCAGCAGCCCCTTCTCCGGAATCCTCCTGCGGCATCACCACATTAAGAGCGCCGCTTCCGTCTGCCCGGTAGATCACATTATCCACCGTGATCTCCGTATCTGCCGCCATGCGGCCGTCCTCCGGATTCAGGTAGTACTTCACCCCGTTCACATCCACCAGACCTCTGGCCATAGCGCCGTCTGTGTTCAGGTAATACCATACATTGTCAACCAACTGCCATCCAGTAGTCATGCGGCCCTCGCCGTCAAAGTAATACCTTGCCCCGTCCACGTCGTTCCAGCCCGTGGCCCTGACTCCTTCTGTTCCCAGATAATACCGCTGTCCGCTGTCGTTTAACCAGCCAGTCTGCATCACGCCGCTCTGGTCAAAGAAATACCACTTATCGCTGTCATTGACCCAGCCTCTTTGCAGCGCGCCGCTTCCGTCCATATAGTACCACTTGTCATCCGTCCGCACCCAGCCTGTAGCCATCTTTCCGGAATCCTTGAGATAATATGTCTTTCCGTCCTCCTCAAGCCATCCGGTCTTCATAGCGCCGTTTGCCCTGTCGCCAAAGTACATGGTCCCATTGTCGTTGATCCAGCCCTTTGCTGCCGCGCCGCTTTCTCCCAGATAGTACCAGGTCCCGTTATCCGCTTTCCAGCCATTTAACATCTTTCCAGTGGTCTCGTCCAGATAATATCTCTCGCCGCCTAACATCTGCCAGTTCTTCAAAGCCAGACCGTCGCTGTCCATATAATACCACCCGTCGCCGTCATGGATCCAGCTATCCTTCTGAAGAATGTAATCCGCGTAATAGTGAGTTTTGCCCGCGACCGTTCTCCAGGTATTGGCCGGGATCACATCAGAGAAATCCCGGAACTGGAAATCAATATCCACATTGCCGTTGATCCCCTTTACGGAACCTGTGCTTGTAGCCTGCCACATCACAGGAGAATTATATGTAGGTTTCACAGAATATCTGGCCACCCACACCGGATAATTCATCAGAGACATATCCAGGTGATTATTGAGCCAGTATTCATTGGCATAAATGATCGGATAGTAGCCGGCATCTGAGATGGTACTGCAGAACGCGTTGGCGATCTGCGCCAGCTGCTCCTTGGACAGAACCTTCTGCACCTCATCCTCCATGTCAAAGGCTATGGGATATGACACAGGATACTCCCTGATCAGGTTCAGCACAAAGTTAGCCTCCTCCACCGCCATCTCCGGCGTTGTGGCCAACGAGTAGATGTAGGCTCCTACCTGCACCCCTGCCTTTGCCGCTTCCTGAATATTCTTGTGGAAATAGGGATCAATCTCTCCCTTGGACCGGGTTCCCAGCATCACAAAAGATACGTCGTCCGCCGCCACCTGGCTCCAGTTCACATCTCCCTGCCACCTGGACACGTCGATCCCTCTTCGCAGCACATTGTTGATGGAAGAGCCGTCCGGCATCAGATACACGCTCCCTGACCGCTTCCATGCGTTGGGATTTGTCTGGGAGGAGGAACCCGAACTGCCTGAACCGGGATTGCTCGGCCCCACCTCGTTTGCGCTCTGGGAAGAACTGCTCCCGCCCGGGCCGTCCGCCCACACCGTTATCGCCGAAGCCCCTGACATCATGGCGATCACCCCGGCCATAGCCACACTCTGACAGCGCTTTGTCAAATATCTTCTATTCTTCATGTACATCTCCTCTGTAATTATGATGGTATTTTCGTTTTGGTGCGTCTTGTTTAGTTTACCATAATTATCCCGGGATTTTTTTACTTTTTACTTAACCTTTTCTGAAAGGTGCCTTGCGTTCCCTCCCTCACGCCAAAAACAGGAGCCGGATGAGCATACGCCCTGATCCGGCTCCTGTTTTTATCGCGTTTTCACCTTCGCTTCGGACAGCCTGCCGCCGTAAAAGCAAAAGATCCATCTTTACATCAGTGACTTATACAGGTCTATGATCTCCTCTACGGAAGTGTCTCTGGGATTGCCCGGACGGCACGCGTCGGCAAAGGCGGACTCTGCCAAAAACCGGATATCCTCCTCCTTCACGATGTCCTTTAAGTCTGCCGGGATCCCCACATCCTTAGACAGCTTCTTTACCGCGTCCACAGCAGCCTTGCGGTACTCCTCCTGGCTCATGTTATCCACGCCCTCTACCCCCATGGCCTTCGCGATATATTTATACTTTTCACCGGTACATGGAGCATTGTACTCCATAACTGTCGGCAGCAAAATGGCATTGGCCACGCCATGGGGAGTATCATACACAGCGCCGAGAGAGTGTGCCATGGAGTGAACGATCCCCAGACCTACATTGGAAAATCCCATACCTGCCACATACTGCCCCAGAGCCATGCCTTCCCGCCCCTGGGGAGTGTTCTCCACAGCCCCTCTTAAAGAATCGGAGATAATCTCAATGGCCTTTAAGTGGAACATATCCGTCATCTCCCACGCACCCTTGGTAATATAACCCTCGATGGCGTGAGTCAGAGCATCCATTCCCGTGGCCGCGGTCAGCCCCTTTGGCATGGAAGCCATCATATCCGGATCAATAACAGCCACAACCGGAATATCGTGGGTATCCACACACACAAACTTTCTCTTCTTCTCCACATCAGTGATCACATAATTAATGGTGACCTCAGCCGCGGTACCTGCCGTGGTTGGAACCGCGATAATAGGCACACATGGCTTCTTCGTAGGCGCGACTCCCTCTAAGCTTCTCACATCCTCAAATTCCGGATTGGTGATGATGATACCCACAGCCTTTGCCGTATCCATAGAGGAACCGCCGCCGATGGCGATGATATGATCCGCGCCGGAAGCCTTAAAAGCCGCCACACCGGACTGCACATTCTCAATGGTAGGATTGGGCTTGATATCCGAATAAACCTCATAGGAGATCCCTGCCCCGTCCAGCACATCTGTCACCTTCTTGGTGACACCGAATTTGATCAGGTCCGGATCCGAACACACAAATGCCTTCTGAAACCCTCTCGCCTTTATCTCTGTGGGGATCTCCCTGATCGCCCCCGCGCCGTGATAGGAAGTCTCATTTAAAACGATTCTGTTTGCCATAGCGATACACCCCTTTTCTTAAACATGTCCTCGGTTACTTCTGTTACAATTTTAACACTTCAAGAAAAAAAAGAAAGTGACAAACCCCTCTGTCTGTCACTTTTTCAAAAGTTTTGTACATATTTAACAGTTTGTTTTATGCAGCATCACTAATTGGTATACTGCCATGCCCTTCACATCAGCCCCATATTCTCAAAAACCTGCTCCAATTTTGCCGGCATGGCTTCCACCAGTTTCCTGGCCATATGCTCCGGAGCCTCCTCCATACCCCCCAGAATCCACTTCGCTGTCATATACACAGATCCCTGGCAGTACATCTCCAGAAGAAATCGGATATCCGGCTCCGGCTCCCTCCCTGTCTTTTTCACTATCAACTCCTGATAGAAGTCCAAAATCAGAGCGAAATCGTGCTCTTTCACAGAGTTTTGACCATCCGAACGAAACGCGCCCATAAAAAAGGCCTTCTCTTCCCGAATAAACCGAAACTTTTGAGTCAGGCTTTCCTCTACGGTATGACTGACTCCAATCTCCTCAAAACACGCCAGCACCAGCTTATCAAAATACCAGTTAATAAGATCGTATTTATCAAGAAAATTCCGGTAAAAGGTCTGACGGGCCACCCCCGCCCCTTCCACAATATCTTTCACTGTGATTTTGTCCACTGGAGTAATTTTCATACACTCCTTAACCGCCATTGCCAGTTTGTATCTGGTTTTCTCCTGTTTTTCCATCATTCACTACTGCTTTTATCTCTCCTCACAAACCTGAAACACATAAAATTTCAGATAATATGACTCATCCGCCGCCCACAAGATCGGGTGGTCCGCTGCCTGGGTCCGGTACTCCACCTGCCGCAGCCTTCTATGTACTCCCGCCGCTGCCTCCCGGATGGTCTTTGTAAAAAGCTCCGGCTCCATAAAGTGGGAACAGGAGCAGGTGGCCAAAAATCCTCCGTCCCTCACCAGCTTCATACCTCGCAGGTTGATTTCCCGGTAGCCTTTCACCGCCTGTTTCACGGCATTGCGGGATTTCGTAAAGGCCGGAGGGTCCAGGATCACCACGTCAAACAGCTCCCCCTCACTCTCCAGCTTCGGCAAAAACTCGAACACATCCCCGCACACAAACCGAACCCGATCCTCCAACCCGTTGAGCCTGGCATTCTCCCTGGCCTGCTCTACCCCCAGTTGGGAAGCGTCCACCCCGAGAACCGAAACCGCTCCGTTTATCCCCGCGTTCAGAGCAAAAGAGCCGGTGTGGGTAAAACAGTCCAGTACCTTCTTCCCCTTGCACAGACGCCCCACTGCCTGCCGGTTGTACTTCTGATCCAGAAAGAATCCTGTCTTCTGCCCGTCCCGCACATCCACCATATAGCGGACCCCATTTTCAACGATCTCCACTTTCGTGTCAAACGCATCCCCTACAAATCCTTTATACCTCTCCATGCCCTCCTGGAGACGGACCCTGGCATCGCTCCTCTCATAGACGCCCCGGATCTGGATCCCGTCCTCTGCCAAAACCTCCTTCAGACAGTCCAGGATCACCGGCTTCCACCTGTCGATCCCAAGGGCCAGGGACTCCACCACCAGCACGCCGGAAAATTTGTCCACCACGATCCCTGGCAGAAAATCCGCCTCCCCGAAGATCACCCGGCAGCTGGATGTGTCCACCGTATCCTTTCGGTAATTCCAGGCATTGCGGACCCGCATCTCAATAAAATCTCTGTCCACGACCGCGTCCTTTTTCCTGGTCATCATCCGGACCGTAATCTTTGACCTGGTATTGATAAATCCCTGTCCCATAGGATACCCGTCAAAATCCTCCACCCGGACCATATCCCCCTCTTCAAAGTCACCTGTGATCCGGTCGATCTCATTGTCATAGATCCAGGCTCCCCCTGCTTTCAGGCTTCGGCCCGCTCCCTTTTTCAAGCTCACTACAGCCATTTCCATTCTAATCATTCCTCACATCCGCGAACAATTCCGATTCATCCTCCACATAATGGACCTCGGAAAGGATCCAGTAACGGTCAAACCTGCGGATACTCTCATTATCAAAATTCAGCTGATACATCCGAAATGTGACCGGAACATCCTTGGGCTGCCACTGCTCCTCATATGTATACTGATAATTCATCCCCAGCCGTCTCATCAGATCTCCGCTGTGAGTGTTTCTCACATCATGAGTTGCGGTGATGTAAGAAAATCCATCCTCCCGAAGCTGCCTGACCACCGCCTCGGCAGCTTCGGTCATGATCCCCTTATGCCAGAACTCCTTCCGAAGCCCGTAGCCCAGGTCATAGCTCTCATCCGTGCTCACATGTACATATCCCACAGGAACATTGTCATTCTTTAAGCAGACCGCATATCGGTATCCCCGGGGCTTTCTGTACTCCCGGGCATAGGCCTCCTCATACAAAGTTTTTGCCTCCTCCATCGTCTCAATAGGGAACCATGGCAGAAACGTATTCACCTCCGGGTCTTTATAAATCTCCAGGATAGCCTCAATATCATTCTCCGTAAACTTCCGCAGTATCAGCCGCTCTGTCTCTAAAACCGGTGTATTATTTAACCTCATGTCCTCTTTCTCCGTCCTCTATTCTGTGCTCCGTGATGTCATCTGATACGAACTTCCTGTCTATTTCAGCGCCTCGATGGCGGCCAAAAGCTGATTATCTTCGCTCTTTTCCACAACTGCTTTTGTCCTTAACTCCTCGTCAAGCTCCACCTCCACATCTGGCGTCAGCCCCACCTGATGAAGGTCAAATCCGCTGGGGGTGTAGTAATGGGCTGTAGTCAGTTTAATAGCCGTCCCGTCCCCCAGAGGGATCAGATTCTGCACGATCCCCTTGCCAAAGGTCTGGGTCCCCACCACGATCCCCGCCTCATAGTCCTGAATCGCCCCCGTAAACACTTCGGAAGCGCTGGCCGAGTTCCCGTTGACCAGCACTGCCATGGGCACTTCGATCTCATGGCCGTCCCTCTTGGGGAACTCATCGTTTTTATAACCGTAATCGCTGTCATACTTCAGCTTTCCGTTCTCGCAGTAATACCGGTCCCCCTTGCCGTCCTTGTCCTCCGTGTACAGCAGCAGCCCGTCCATCTTATCCTCCGGAAGCACGTAGGCAAGCATCTCCACCACGCCGTCAAGAACGCCCCCCGGATTGTCCCGAAGGTCTATGACCAGCTTCTCCATGCCCTGGGACTCCAGATCCTCCACCGCCTCCTTAAACTGCTGGCTGGTGACAGAATCAAACTGCATCACATACACATAGCCGATGTTATCCTCCAGCATCTCATGCTCCACCGTAGGCACCTCGATCTGCCGCCGCTCAATGGTCAGCTCCACCTCCTCGTTAGCGTCTCCCCGCAGCACGGTGATCTTCACCTTGCTGCCTTCCTCGCCGCGGATATAGTTGCTCACCAGAAGATCCAGCTCCATGCCGGCCACATCTTCCCCGCCTACTTTGTAGATGATATCCCCCGGAAGCATCCCCGCCTCAAAAGACGGAGCCCCCTCAAACACCTTGGTCACTGTGGCGATCCCCGTAGAACGATTTTGGGAAACCATGGCTCCGATCCCACAGTACTCGCCGGAGGTATCCTCCAGCATGGAAGCATAATCCTCCTCATTATAGTAGACCGAATACGGGTCATTGAGACCATACATCAGCCCCAGATAGATGCCGTCCTCCACAGCCTCGGGATCCTCATCAAACAGATAGTACTGCTTTATGATATCCTGAATATAATTCATCTTGGAATTGATCTCACCAAAGTTTAAATCCCCCTCCTCCAAAACCGGGAGATCCTCCTCCACCAGTCTGGCCTGACTGGGGTCATCCATCACCGCCTTCCCGATAAGAAAAATGCCTGCGGACACTCCCACAATCACCAGACCGGAAAACGCCATCACAAGCGCTCCCACCAGGAATCCTTTCCAAAATTTATTTTTACTCTCCATAACCAGTTAACTCCTCTCACCGCGCCCCGGTATAACCCATATAAACCTAATATCTCCATTTACCCCTGCATTATACCTTCAAATGCTTCCTTATGGTAAAGAAACTTGCAAAAAATCCGATCCCCAGCCCCAAAAGCACTGCCACAACCGCCATATAAGGAAAGATATCGCTAAGAGGCAGAAACTGAAAGATCCGGGAAAGGATCTGAAACTTGGTGGTCAGATACCCTACGGAGCGCATATACAGATAATACATTCCCACCAGCGGGATGCCTGCTCCCATAAGACCCATGATAATACCTTCAACCACAAAGGGCGCCCGGATCATATAGTCCGTAGCCCCGATATACCGCATGATCTCATTCTCCCGTTTTCGAAAGGAAGCCGCCACATTGATGGTATTGCTGATCAGGAACACAGAAACCGCCAAAAGCACGCCGATGATCACCAGGGACAAGATTCCGATCACCGCGTTAAAGCTGCTTAATCCCGCCGCCGCGCTGTTGGAATAATTAACCTCCCGAACCCCCTCTAACTGCTGTAAGTAAGCCACCACCTGGTCCTGTGTGGTGATATCGTGGAGAAACACCTGGTAGGACGCAGACCCTGCCAGGGGATTGTCATCCGCAAACCCCTCCGCCAGTTCCTCATGGCCGGAAAAATAGTCATTCTTCATGCTCTCCCACGCCTCGGAGGCCGACGTAAACTGAATCTCGCTGACCTCCTCCCTCTGGCCGATCTTAGCTCCGATCCCCTTGATCTCATCCTCCGTCAGATTCTCGTCAAAAAACACGGTGATACCGATGGTCCCCTCCACATTGTCCACCACATGCTGGATGTTGGCCACAATGCTGAAGAACAAACAAAATAAAAAAATACACGCAGAAATCGTTGCCACAGATGCCAGAGAAAACCAGATATTTCTGCATATATTTTTAATACCCTCTTTAAAACAATACCAAAATGTACTAATCCTCATGAATAAATCCGCCTTCCTCATCACTTATGATACAGCCTCTGTCCATGGTTATGACCCGCTTCTGCATCATATTCACAAGCTCGTTGCTGTGGGTTACCACGATCACCGTAGTTCCCTTCTGATTGATAAGGTCCAGCAGCCTCATGATCTCAATGGCATTGTCGTGGTCCAGGTTTCCTGTGGGCTCGTCGGCCAAAAGCACCTCCGGGCGGTTAATCAGGGCTCTGGCAATGGCAACCCTCTGCTGCTCCCCTCCCGACAGCTGCTGAGGATAATACTTATACTTGGCGGACAGACCCACCAGCTGAAGCATGTTGGGAACCCGCTCTTTCATCTTCCTTGTGGAGGCCCCGATCACCCTCTGGGCAAAGGCCACGTTCTCATATACCGTCTTATCCTTCAAAAGACGGAAATCCTGGAACACCACCCCCAGCCTTCTGCGGTACTTTGGGACATATCTCCTGGGCATTTTGCCCAGGTTCATGTCATTGACCACGATCTTGCCGGAAGTGGGTTCCACCTCCTTCAAAAGCATCTTCAAAAGCGTGGACTTTCCAGACCCGCTCCTTCCTATGATAAACACAAACTCTCCATCCTCAATGGAAATATTGATGTTCCTGAGAGCTTTGTTGCCGGTATCGTAAGTTTTGCATACATTTGTAATCTCTATCATGTGTTCGTTAGTCCTTCTTATCTCTGTTTCTCTAAAAATCCGAATTTTCCATATACTTCATGTATTTCACCACCATAAGAGCGATCTTAAACGTGATGGCGTCCTCAAAAATGCGCAGATCAAGCCCTGTACTCTTCTGCAGCTTGTCCAGCCGGTACACCAGCGTGTTCCTGTGAATGTAAAGCTGCCTGGAAGTCTCCGATACATTGAGACTATTCTCAAAAAACTTGTTAATGGTAGTCAGCGTCTCATCGTCAAACTCATCAGGAGACTTGCCGTCAAAGATCTCCTTGATGAACATGCGGCACAAAGGCAGAGGCAGCTGATAGATCAGGCGCCCGATGCCCAGCTTATTATAAGCGATGACATTCTTGTCGCTGTAGAAGATCTTCCCCACATCCAGAGCCATCTTGGCCTCTTTGTAGGACCGGGATACCTCCTTGATCTCACCCACCACTGTGCCGAAAGCCACGTGAACCTTTGTCATGGCCTCTGTGTTCAGCATATCCAGAACCATGTTGGCGGTCTTCTCCAGGTCGTCGTAGGTCTCCCCCGGCTTTACCTCCTTCACCAGGATGATATTCTTCTCATCCACTGCTGTGATAAAGTCCTTGGTCTTGCTGGCAAACAGGCTCCTCACCGTCTCCAGCGCGTTGGTATCTTTCTCGTGCTTTGTCTCGATAATATAGACCACCCGCTTTACACTGGTCTCAATGTGAAGTTTTTTGGCCCGGTTGTAGATGTCCACCAGAAGCAGGTTGTCAAGAAGAAGGTTCTTAATAAAGTTATCCTTGTCAAAGCGCTCTTTGTAGGCTACAAGAAGATTCTGGATCTGGAACGCTGCCAGCTTCCCCACCATATACGCATCATCGCTGCCGCCTTTGGCCAGCAGAATATATTCCAACTGGTGCTCATCAAACACCTTAAAGAACTGATATCCCTGGATCACCTGACTGTCTGCCGGAGAATCTACAAAAATAAGGATAGAGTTTTCATATTCTTCTGCATCGGGAAATGTGGTGGCCAGAACCTTGCCTTCCGTGTCGCAGACACAGAGATCGATTCGTGTTATACCTTTCAGGCCTTCAATCGTTGTCTGAAGTATCTGGTTTGAAATCATAGTACACTCTCCTTTTTTGTAAATTTACCCTTATACTATCTTATAGCAAAAAAGAAAAAAAAGCAAGCAAGTATATCACTTGCCTGCTTTATTTTTCTTTTTATAAAATCGAACCTGTATTAAAATACACTAGTTGACGATAATCTGCTCCGTATCCTTGTTGAATACATGGATCTTGCTCAGGTCAAGAGCCAGTCTCACGGTATCGCCTACTCTGGCAGACGTACGCGGATTTACTCTTGCGGTAAAGTTGGACTCCTCTACATCAAAGTACAGGAACACCTCTGCGCCCAGAAGCTCGTATACGCGGACAGTTGCCTCGATCACGCTCTTTGGAGAAGCATCCAGCCAATTCTGATCGTCATGCAGATCCTCGGGACGGATACCCAGGGTAACTGTCTTTCCAATGTATCCCTCTGCGTCCAGAACTTTTCCTTTCTCCGCCGGAAGGGAGATGGTATGATTGCCAAAGGTAAGGGTAACGTCAGAACCTTCCTTGCCGACCTTCGCGTCCACCATGTTCATCTGAGGAGCTCCGATGAACCCTGCGACGAACTTGTTACATGGCTTGTCATACAGATTCTGGGGAGAATCCACCTGCTGAACAACGCCGTCCTTCATAACTACGATCCTGGTACCCAGGGTCATGGCCTCGGTCTGGTCATGGGTTACGTAGATGATGGTTGCCTGCAGTCTCTGATGCAGCTTGGAGATCTCGATACGCATCTGGCCTCTCAGCTTAGCGTCCAGGTTGGACAGCGGCTCATCCATAAGGAATACCTTGGGGTTACGCACGATGGCACGTCCCATGGCAACACGCTGTCTCTGACCACCGGAAAGGGCCTTGGGCTTACGGTCTAACAAATGCTCCAGATCAAGGATCCTGGCTGCCTCGTGAACCAGCTTGTCGATCTCCTCCTTGGGAGTCTTTCTCAGCTTCAGACCGAACGCCATATTGTCATATACGGACATATGAGGATACAGAGCGTAGTTCTGGAATACCATGGCGATATCCCTGTCCTTGGGCTCCACATCATTAACCAGCTTGCCATCAATGTACAGTTCGCCGGAAGAGATATCCTCCAGACCTGCCACCATACGAAGGGTTGTGGACTTACCACAGCCTGATGGGCCTACGAAGATGATGAACTCCTTGTCAGCAATCTCCAAGTTAAAATCTTTTACTGCCACAAACCCGTTAGGATAGGATTTTGTTACATTCTTTAATGACAGACTAGCCATTCTCAATTCCTCCTGTTATATAGAAAGTGTAATATGGGGAAGTCCCTTTTTGTTGTTAAGTGTATCATACACGAATTGCAAACGTATTACCATATTGTAAATTACCAAAATCCTTTTTTTTATTTGGCTAATCTGTATATCGTTTTTTTTTCGGGTCCAAAAACACAAAACTTTGCACAGTTTTTAAAATCTTTTATGTTAATATTCGATAAAGCCCTCTCCAAACACCTCCCGGACATCCGTGACGATGACAAAAGCTCTTTTGTCAAATTCTGCCACAATCTCCCTCAATGTGACGATCTCTTTTTTTGACACCACGCAGAACAGCACTTTTTTTGCCTGCCCTGAGTACATGCCAGCTCCGTTCAGGGCCGTGACGCCTCTGTCCATCCTGGTCATCACCGCCTGGGCGATCTCCTGATATTTATCAGAGATGATGTAAGCCTGCTTGGAAAATTTCAGACCCTCCAGGATGCCGTCAGACACCTTTGCCGTGGCGTAGATGGCGATGAGCGCGTAAAGAGCGTACCGGATTCCAAAAACCATTGCACCCAAAAGCACCACCAGGCCGTCCAGAACCTGCATGATCTGGGCGATGGAATAGTGCTTTAGCTTTCTCTGGATAAGGGCTGCCAGCATATCCGTGCCTCCGGTGGTGGCCTGAAATAAAAAGATAAGCCCGGTGCCCGCCCCACACACGATCCCGCCAAACAGAGAAGTGAGAAACAGATCGTCAGTCAAAAACGCCATCTCCGGGATCACCAAAAGTGAGACGGACAGCGCCGCCGTGGCAGCCAAAGTCCGCTTGATAAAACGCCATCCTTTTAGCTTCCACGCCGCCAAAAATAAAGGGATGTTGCACAGGGTATTAGTAAGCCACAGCGGAACGCCGGCCACGCTCTTCATGACAATGGCGATACCCGTGACGCCGCCTGTAACCAGGTTAATGGGATCATAAAGATTTTTAATGGCAAATCCCATAATAAACGCCCCAAGAATAATAAGCGCGTAGTCCACAAAAACGGATTGTCTTTTCACTGTTCTCTCCTTTTCTACAAAAAGAGCAGCACGCCCAAATCTGTGCTGCCCTGTAAATCTCCATGGGGGATCATCGTTTTCTTGCCAGCAGATTAACCCATACCGTATCATGGCCGCTTCTGGCGTCCTCGGTCTCCCACGTTTTTAAGATCTCAAAAAGGCCTGTCCTGGATATCATGGAGGTAAGGCTGTCTATGGTGTAATCCGTAAAATACCGCTCCCCCCGAAAGCCCTCAAACTCGCCCTTTTTCACTGACACATACAGCACGCCCCGGCTGCACAGCGCGTCATGGACCCGTCCCAGGATCTCCGGCATCTCATTTTTAGGAACATGGACCAGAGCGCCGCAGGCCCAGATACCGTCAAACACATCCTCGAACTCCATGTCCTCATATGACATCAAAAGCACATCCAGCCCAGTATGTATCTCCGCCAGCTTGCACATCTCCTCCGATGCGTCCAAAGGCGTCACGTCATATCCCATGTCGTACATGATCAGGGAATCCCTTCCGGAACCGCAGCCCAGGTCAAGGATGGTATCTCCCTCCTCCAAAAGCTCCAGAAACTCTCCCATGATCTCGCTCATGTCGGCATCAACGGTATCCTCATATACCTTTGCAGCATATTTATTATAATATTCTATCGAGTCCAAGACGATCCTCCTATATCCTTTCTATGGTCTTTTCCGTAATCTTGATCTTGCCTTCCTTCAGCAGACGTCCCACTGCCCTCTTAAAGGCATTTTTACTTAAATGAAACTCCCTCTTGATAGTCTCCGGCGACGCTTTATCGTTGAACGGCAGCACGCCGTCAAACTCATCCAGCACCTTAAGCACAAGCCGGGAATCCGTGTCCATCTGAAGGTAGGCTTTCTCCCTTGGGCTTAGATCCAGCTTGCCGTCCTCCCGGACTTTCAGGACCCTGGCCTCCACCTTATCGCCCTCCCTTAAATCCCCGTACAGTTCCCTGGCAGGAATCAGCCCGTAATACCGGTTGTCCACCGCCACGAAAGCCCCGATGTCCGGATTGATCTCATAGATGGTCCCTGTCACTTTATCATCCTTGCCATAAGGCGGTTCATTGCTCATATAGGCGTAAACCCGCATAGTCGCCGCCAGACGTCCGCTTTTATCTACATACAGAGCCACCAGGCACTCCTCGCCGGGGCGGACCCTGTAAGTCTGTTCCTTAAATGGAAGCAACAGTTCCTTCTCCAGCCCCATATCCAGAAACGCCCCGATCTTTCCCACATCTTTGACCTTCAACACCGCCGTCTGGCCGATCCGGATCTTTGCATCCTCCACAGTGGCGATGAGCCGATCCTGTGAATCCTTGTAGATAAAGACCTCCAGCTTGTCCCCGATGCAGGTTCCCGGCGGAACCTGCTTTTTCGGAAGCAGCACTGCCGTCTCATCTCCCGCCTTCTCGCTTAGATAAACCCCGAACTCCTTTTGGCGGACAACTTCCAAAAGCTGCCGCTTTCCTAATTCAATCATTCTCTATCCTCATTCCCGCAGCATAATGACTGCATAGGCCCCGCCCTGGTGGTCACACAAAGCCGTCACATATCCGTCCTGGCTTTTTGTAACCCTTGGTATCATATAGTCTCCCAAGACTGCCGCCTTTTTATACTCCGCCCGAAGTTCCCTCACCACAAAATCTTCCGGCAGAAGTTCCTTTGCGATCTCTACATACCGGGCATTGTTCACATGATGGTTGGTGTCTAAGTGGTGCCTGGTGATCCTGATCCCCTCCCGCTCCTCATACACATCCGGTACCGTGATCCGCCGGGAACCATAATCCATGTCAAGGCGCAGCCCTGGCTCCCCGTAGCCTTCTATATCTTCCTTCTGCGCCCTCACAGGCCTCTGCCGCTTTGTGTCATAGAAAAACCAGATCGAATTGGCTTTCACCAGATAAGCTCCGTCCGGATCCTGTATGGCGAAATTGCGGTAGCCGTAGATCCCTTTAAACTCATACGGCCAGGTACTGATCACGATCCGCTCCCCCAAAACAGGATACCGGTCTATGGCGATCTGCCAGGAGGTAACCCACCACGCCCGGTCATGGGCTGTCAGATACCGGATCCCTATGCCCAAGTCCTCTGATTGAAATGTAGAGCAGTCCTGGAGATAGTTCAACACTCCTGTAAGAGACAGGCGCCCATTCTCATCCGTCTCACTGTAACGTACTCTGCTGTCAAAATGATACATCTCCTCTGCTCTCCTTCAAACAAAAATCAGTACCATTATATAGTATTTTAGCGGGATTGTCCAGATTCTCCTGCGGTTTCTTGGGTTTTAAGTTATTACTGCTTATCATATGAACAAAAAAACAAGAAACATCCTATAAAAGACGTTTCTTGTCTCTCTTAACTGGGCTACAAGGATTCGAACCTTGAAATGACGGAGTCAGAGTCCGTTGCCTTACCATTTGGCGATAGCCCAATCTCACTTTCTTACCGCCGTATCCCGGCGACGTGTTACATTATATAACACCCTTAAAGATTCGTCAACCCCTTTTTTCAAATTTTTTCATTTTTTTCAAAAATACGTACAGTCTGGCATAATCTCCCCCTCCAACAGCTTTTGCAGCCTTTTTAACGCCCTCCGGTATTTGGAGAGCACGGTTGACAGCGGGAGCCCAAGATACTCCGCGATCTCCCGATGCTTCATATTGCCTGCGTCGTGAAGCAGCACGATGTTTCTCTCATCCTCCCCCAGAACCGCCAGGGCGTCTAAAAGCATCTGCTTTTCCGGCGCCAGCTCAATGTTTGAACACAGCTCTCCCGGCTCTTCCGATTCCAAATCCTCATAACTGATATAGGGGTGCTCTTTTTGCTTTCTCAGCCTCATATAACAGAGATTCCTGGCAATGGTCAAAAGCCAGGCCATAGGCTTTCCCTCCGACTCGTACCGTTTTACCTGATTCCAGGCTGTCAGGTACGTATCCTGCATCACTTCCTCCGCGTCCTGGGGATGCTTAAGGATCGACAGGGCATAGCTGTAGATCCCCTTTGCCGTCAACTCATACAGCCTGCGAAACGCCTCCCGATCTCCTGTTTTCATCAACAGCAAAAGCCGGTCCTCCTCGGTCCGGCTCTTGTCATATGCTTCCTTGCCTACCACTCTCTCCATGCATGCCATCCCTCACCGATCATCAGATTGATTCCGGATCCTCCGCGCAGAAGCTGTTCTCCATGGTCATGATACAGCAGAACCTTGAATCCCGCATACGCATCTCCTCCGAAACCCTGGTTCTTAGTGTATCCCGCATGGCCTCATTATAATCCCTCGGAACCACAAGATCAAAGATTAAATTGATCCGCCGGCTTCCGTCCACCACCCGAAGATCATGAAACTCCAGTCTGGAATCAAGTCCTTCCAGCACATGGGCCACTTCTTTCTTGATAGCTGTCACCTGTTCATTGTGCGTCTCCACAGGGTCCATGTGGATCACCAGGAAGATCCCCAGCTTTTTCAGACATTCCCGCTCAATGGTATCCACGATCTCATGGCTCACCTCAATATTTTCATCGCTTGGCACCTCCGCATGGATGGACGCCATACTCTTTGAGGGCCCGTAATTGTGGACGATCAGGTCATGGGTGCCTACGATCCCCTCATACTGCTCCACAAACTCCTTGATCTCTCTGTACACCTTAGGGTCAATCGCTTCCCCGATCAGGGGAGCCAGGGTATCCTTGGCAATATTGATCCCGGCTATCATAACCGCCACCGACACTGCCAGCCCTATGACGCCGTCAATATTCACTCCCCATATGCCAAATACCACCAGGGACACCATAGTAGCCCCGGTGGCCGCCACATCCCCCAGAGAATCTGCCGCTGTCGCCATCATCACAGTAGAATGAATCCTTTTTCCCAAAGTCCGGTTAAACATCCCCATCCAAAACTTCACCCCGATGGACAACAGCAAAATGACCATGGATATCTGGCTAAACACCATATCCTGGGGATTCCGTATCTTCCCAATGGAATTCTTAAACAAAGAAAATCCCACCTGAATCACAATAAACGCCACAATAAACGCCGAGATATATTCAATCCTCCCATGGCCAAAGGGATGGTCCTCATCCGCTGGCTTCTGGGCCATCTTCACCCCCACAAAGCTGATAATGGAGGACGCGGCGTCCGACAGATTATTAAACGCGTCCGCCATAACGGAAATACTGTGTGCCATGATCCCGATCATAAGCTTTGCGGCAAACAGCACCAGATTGCAGCAGATCCCCACAACGCTGGCCAGCACCCCGTAGGCGGTTCTCACCTGGGCGTTCTCCGTATTTTCATGATCCTTTATAAACCGTCTCACCAAATGCTCTGTCATCCCCGCTCCCTTCCTCCTCCCCATGGCAGAATATCTCCTGGTCATAGACAACTTTCATCAGAAATAATCCCTTAGCCGGAGCCGTAAATCCGGCCTCTCTCCGGTTAGATTCTTCCAAAAGCCCCTCCATGGAGCCGGATTCCCGTTTTCCCTGTCCCACCTCGATCAGGGTTCCCGTTAAGATCCGCACCATATTGTGCAGAAACCCGTCGCCGGTCACGCGGATCTCCAACAGCGTCCCATGAGGTATGATGTCCAGGGAGCTTATTGTCCTCACCGTAGATTTCTTTTTGCTCTTCCCTGTACAGAAGCTTCCGAAATCGTGAGTTCCGCACAGAACCCCCGCCGCCTGCCTCATAGCCTCCACATCCAGTCTCTCCCCCAGAGTATAGATGTATTTTCTCTGAAATACCGGGCTCTTTCCGGCCGTATCGATCCAATAAGCATAGGTCTTTTCCCTGGCCCACAGGCGGCTGTGAAACCGCTCCGGCACAACTGCCGTCTTAATCACCCGGATA
The DNA here is from genome assembly GCA_910588505.1 of uncultured Hungatella sp. GTDB lineage: Bacteria > Bacillota > Clostridia > Lachnospirales > Lachnospiraceae > UBA3402. The sequence goes on from CAJUPQ010000037.1 coordinate 28,863, forward strand.
TCCTCCGGCAGATATTGGTTCAGATACCTGTGTACCTCCTCTTTTGTCATCTCTGTGTCCAGATACACATTGGCCACCTGCCCCCTGGCATGGACCCCCGCGTCTGTCCTTCCAGACCCGTGGATCTCTTGAAAAGTCCCTGTCATCTTTTCCAGGACCCGCTCCAGCTTTCCCTGGATGGTATTGTCATTGCCCGCCTGTCTCTGCCAGCCGTCATAGCGGCTTCCGTCATACTCCACCAAAAAGCACAGATTCCTTTTCATCGCGATCTCTCACCTCTTCTCCTCAACAACCAGTATATCCCTCCCATGGCCAAAAATCCGGTAAACGCTCCTGCCGCGTCCAGCCACACGTCGCTGATCTGCCCTGACCGCCCCTCGGTAAATAATTGAAGAGTTTCATCCACCAAAGGTATCATAACGCCCATCCAACACTGGAAAACCCTTCTCATGACATCCCCTGCCGGATACTGCCGCAGGGTAATCCCCAGCAGCCCTCCAAAAACCGTATATTCCGCAAAATGCGCCGTCTTTCTGACCAGATGCTCAGTGATCCAGCTTCCCCCCATCCCGATCCACTGAACCATCCCAAGGATCATCCGAAGCACGCCGCCGCTCTGCCTGGATGATTCGTCTGCCGGCGTCAGAGAATTGTGAAAAATAAATCCCACATACAAAATCAGTATGATTGTCCAGATCCATCTTTCTTTTATCCACCGCTTTTCTTCCATGATCTTTGCCCCGCTTTCCGGCTTTTATCCCTGTCAACTCGGGCTATTTTATCACATCCGGAAAGTTCTGGCAAGAATAAAGAGTCCGGTGCGCCCTATGAAACAAAAAAAGGAAGTCCCGAACTACACAGGACTTCCCACATATTTACGAAAGCTGATCCAATACCCATCCCACATCATCTGTGGTCTTAAGGGTTTCAAGCAGCGCCGCGTCCTCCAAAAGCGTACACAGTTTGCTCAGAAGATCCAGGTGCTCATCTCCGATCCCTGCAATGCCAAACACCAGCTGGACCTGGGGCGCGGACTTCTTTGCCCTGTCAGCCAAGGTAGTCTGGACCACGGCAATATCGCAGTCAGCGGGAATATTATCCACAGAAGTGTTGGCAACCGTAATATCCGGACGCCCGGCCTTAATGCGGTTGCGGAACTTAGTAGCCCCCATGGCGGAAGAGCCCATTCCGGCGTCGCAGGCAAAGATGATCTTTTTGATCTCCGTCGATTTCTCAATGGTTCCCGGCACCACTGCCAGTCCCTTTGCCTGGGCCTTCCTGGAAGCCATCTCATTTTGCGCCTCCTCCAGGCTCTTGCTTCCGGCCATCCGCACAAACACCGAAGCAATGGCAAAAGAAATCCCGGCCGAAAAAGCGATTCCTACCAGGATCCTAAGCATATCCGGCCCTGGAGCCATCATCATGTACGCAATGATCGACCCCGGAGAAGCCGGCCCCACCAGACCGCATCCCGTCATATTAAACCAAAATATGGCGGCGATATTGCCTATGATGGGCGCTATGATCACCCGAGGGTTCATGAGAATATACGGAAAATGAAAAAGATGGCCTAAGCTGGATGCCATTTACCGGAGATTTCTATGTGGGGGAGCAGGACAGAATACTGAGACACTCATTGAGCGGGATAAAGAAGACGATACATTTGGGGGTTGGGCATGAAAGGTTCCCTCCTTTGCAGCAATAGGGCCAATATTAAACACCAAAAAAGGAAACGCTGTAAAATCAACGTTTCCGATGTTTTTTCTAAGCGCGAGACGGGATTCGAACCCGCGACCCTCGCCTTGGCAAGGCG
>CAJUPQ010000038.1 GCA_910588505.1 uncultured Hungatella sp.
ATTTGCATACTATTGTAACGCAAAAAATCAGCATTATTTTGTTTAACGCAAATAATGCTGTGGTTAGAATAGTATATTGGAGGTATTTTGCCATGAAACCACAATACGAACTGTTCTACAAGCAACTTGGACTCAATATCGCCTATTACCGCAAACTCCGGGGGCTCACCCAGTTAGACCTGGCGGAATTTACGGATTTGAGTCGCACTCACATTTCCAATATAGAAGCTCCCAATGTAAAAACCCGGATCTCCCTGGATACCCTTTTTTCTATTGCGGAGGTACTGCAGATCTCCCCAAAAGACCTGCTGGATTTCCGCCTGCCGGAAAAAGGACGGGGCAGATCCATGGATTAGCACCAAGCCACCATCTACGCTTTTACCCAAGGGGGTATAATCTGTTCTGGTTGGCACAAGGCTCCTTTTTGCGGGGCTTTTGTGTCAGCCTGTTTCAATTATTTTTTATTATACCGCCCTCACAATAAAGTTTGTAAAAATGACTGACACTCTGCCTTATTTGTTTTGGTTCCCCTAACCCGGATAAAACGGAATTCGCTGGCCGGGATTTGTTCACTTAAGATAGTTCCGATAGGGAACGCTGTTTCGACTCTGTAGTGAAAAGATAACTGTTTTGTCTGCGGTGATAGGTTGTGTATAATATTCATGGGAACGAATCCTACTTCTATATTTTGTGTGTGAGTCAATGACTGTCTTGGCTGCCATATTTTTAATTACCCATATAAAACAAGCGTTTATTGGTGTATACCCAAAGGGCATACCAGAATGGAGATTTCTTCGGAGTGGGAATACGATCTGTCAGGGTATCCATACATGGTATCCATACATAAAAATTCGAACATACCACTTTGCGGAACAACGGAATCCTCAACAATATATTTGAGACCATAAAAAACAGCTATTTTTCGCTGCAAAGTTGAGGCAGCGTCGTCCCCTACCGGAAACACCTTAAGTGAGCGAACCTTAGCCAGCGAATTCTGGTTTTGCCAGGCAGAGAAGGAGAGCTGTCCCGGCAGGGTGAATATATGCTATGGAGATGAGACCAGGAAAACAGGAGGGCCTCACCCCGAGTGTTTTCCGCTTTGGGCTCATCGGAATGTTTGGCATATCTGAACCCGGACGGGACAGCTCTCCTTCTCTGACTGGCTCCGCCACAACCGCCAACTCTGCGCACTTAACGAAACAGCAATTCCATTATTTTGCCATTTTGCGCAAGAAATCGTTCTTAAGGGTCTAACAGATGTTCGAAGCAAAAAACAAAAGCATCTGCCCCTCCCGGAACAGATGCTTCTCCATTTCAGTCGTCATTACTTCCAAAACGGCACCACCGCACAAAATTTTCGCAGTTATTGAAGAGAAGATGATACTCCTCCTCCTGATACCTTCCATACGCTCTCGCGATCACCTCGTCCGCGGAATACCGCATGGGACTCTGAATCTTATTCAGTTTCCTCACCACATTTCCCTCCGCAAATTCGCAAAAACTGACTTTGTGGATGCATATCCTGCCATAGTCTTCCGCGTAATGCATCACCTGGCCGTTGCCAAGATATAGCCCGTGATGAGAATAAAACCCTCGGTCTATGTAGATATGGTCTGCCTTATCAAGCTGCGGCCAGCCTTCCACCACCTGCCCATGGTAGTTCTTCGCCGCGTTTGCCGCGGTCTCCAGCACATTCTCACCCATGTCTCCCACGGCAAACCCCGATCTCACAAGCCCATTTACTACAGGAATCTCCTCTGTCTCTTCCTCAATATCCTTCCGAATATCGTCGCCGATCTCCCGAAATAAAGTCTCCACATCATTGGCGATGTCCTCCATGGTCTCGATGGTCATATCAATCATGTCCTCAATGTCATCCAAGATATCAAAAAAATCCATAAACATCCTCCCCGCTTACTTAAAAGAAATCTTCTTCTCCCGGTATCGTTTCGCCAGTTCTTCGCACTTGATCCTCAGTTCTTCCCGCTCCTCATTTCCCCCGCACAGCCTGATAACATGGTCACACACACCCAGGATATCATCAATCTCCCTCTCCTCTATCCCAAGCTTTACTCTTTCAAAAAACACCTGGGACGCGCTTAATACATCTCCTCGCTCATACGCTGCCCCCAGTCCCAGAATCCCGCCTTCCAGCCGGCACGCAATGGCGCTCTCCTTATCTCCTGCCTTCTCCAATATTTCCGCCATGCTGCGAAGCTGCCCCGAAAGTTCTCTTATTTTGTCATTCTCCAGATCCCGCGCCCATAACGCAAAGATTTCTTCCCGCCACCAAAGCAAAACCTCTCTGGCCTGCGCCTGATCTCCCCGTTCCAATTCCGCGTCAGACCAATTTTCCATCATGTGGGAAAGCTTGTAGAGACTGCCAAGCCTTTCCTCCCGTTTCATCTGACGCCACGCTTCCCTGGCCTGAGCGTAGCATCTTATGGACATAGAGATCCTTCGGGTTCTCTCCCCTGCTGTCTCGTCTCCTCCTTCGTTCCCGACACGAAATCCATTCCCAAACTTCCAAAAGTTCCTGCATAGATCTCCGCCGTCTTCCCACGCCTCCATCTGCTTCTTTAGCCGCTCATCTCTGTCCATATCCCCATTTTGTTCCAACTCCCTCACCTTTTTCCACGTCAGCAATTCATAATCGCACCGGCTCCGACACCGCTCCTCCTGCTCATAAGATTCAATGGAAGCGTATCCATCTGCCAGATCATCCCAAAGTTCCATAAAAACCAGGCTCTGATTCTGGCATCCCTTCTCCAAACCCTCCAAAATCTCCCGGGCCCTGTCATAATGCATCTTGGCCAGCTCCTCATCCTTATCCTCATATTCCACAGCGAATCTCCCGCGCAGATAAGAGGACTGGGCCTGAAACCATTGATCCCTGATCCTTTTTGCTGCCCTCTCCAAAAGCCCTGCCATCTCTTCCCTGCAGTCTTCCATGTAATTCTCCAGGCAGTTCTTTGCGGCATCCATAAAAAGTTCCCCGGCCTTTTCAAACTCCTCCTGATCTCCTTCTCCGGCTTTATTTTCCGCCTCCTCCATTAACCGCCTTCCGTATGCGATCTGAAACCCGATTGCGCCTCTCTCCCCTTTTAAAGCCACCTTCTCCCCCTCATAATACGCCACGCCTTTAGCCCAAAATTCCCGCCCTTGCGCCCCTGGCATCTTAGCTCCTTCCAGATACCCTTCCAGTACCTTTGCCTTCCAATATGGTCCGCCCCCATCCTCACTTTTCTCTCTGCAAAGCTCCAGTCCCCGCTCCAGCCACTGTAATGCTTTGTCGCTTTCCCCCATCTTTCTATACACCCGTCCAAGATGCAGAGCCGCGGTTCCCTCTTTCCGATCATTAAAAATCCACTGAAAAAGATTGACAGCCTTCTGGCATTTTCCCAACTCTTCATACAAAAGCCCCAAACTCTCCTCACTAAAAAGAAAGTCCTCCTCATCTGTCTCCGCCGCCATCTCATAATATCTCACCGCGGCTTCCACATCCCCCTGTCTTGCGGCCTGCTCTGCCGCCTCGGTGTAGGAAAAGCCGTAGAGATCAATATATCCTTCCCAAAGACCAAGTTCCTGCCGTTTTCTGCCATAAAAAAGCCGCTTTTCCAGATTTCCGAAATGTTCTGGCCGGATCATTACCAATGCCTCCGGGTCATAAAAATCCATCAGATTCTCATACATAGATGACAGGATCTTATCATCCCGGCCTGGTTCCTGCTCATAAAGCCTTGCCCCTCTCTCCATCCATTCCGCGCTGGCCCTGCATACCGCCAGAACCGCCGGCTCATTTATCACAAGATTTTCCATTGCTTTATAGCAAAACTTTCCTATGGAAAATAAAAAACGGCCCTCTTTCCGATATTCTATGCCTTTCCGAAACCACTCCACAGCTCTCCCTGCTGCCTGCTCCTGCATTTCCTCATCGAAAAGGCATTCTATGTCTTCTTCCATTTCCCTTAAAGCCGCCTTCCCTTTCAGTATGCAGATCCTTGCCAACTCCTCTCGGTAACACTGTGGCTGCTTCTCCCAGGCTTCCAGACAGATATCCACCAACTCTTCCTTATTGCGGATATGCTCGCAGTAAGACAGATAAAAGTCCAATGTATCCTGGTCTCTCCCACAAATCCGCCTGCTAAATATGCCGCACAGCTTATCTCTGATCTGCCTTTCCGTCCAGTTTACAGGTTCCGACGCCGCATACTCTGCCATCGACCGCGCCAGATTCCGCCCGCTTCCATTCTCTTCTCCCCTCCCCCTATAACACTCTCCATAAACCAAATCCAGCACGATCTGGTGGAGGGAAACTTTTTTGTCCTCCCACTCCTCCACCCATCCCCGCAGCACAAGCCGTTCCAGATCCTCCGCGTCGCCGGGGTCGCCTGCCCGCCATTCCAGAAACATCTCCCGGTCCAGCCGCGCTCCGGCAAAGAGAGACAGATCCTCCAAAATCCGGACCTCCTCCCGCCCCAGGCTGCTGGTGTCAAACAAAACCCGCAGATGGCTCTGCACCGAGGTTTGAAGGCTTCTCTTCCCCTTCCGGTGGCGCACTTCCTCCCGGCTAAGCCCGATGATGCCAAGCTCCCCCTCCATTCGCTTTTTCACCTCTGTGGGAGAAAGCCCGGACACCCGCAGATGTTTCGCTAAAAGCTCCGTCAGCATGGTGTGGTAATCCATATATTGAAGCATATCCCGCACCGCCTCCATCTCATCCTCCTCATAGGAGACGGCATTGTAGGCCCGAAACAGCTCCATCACCTCCTCCTCGCCGTTCAGCTCATAGATCTCCATCTGCGGATAATTCCAGTCCCGAAAATCCTGCCGCGAGGTGATAACAATATGGCAGGGCAAAGACAGAACCTCCTCCAAAAAATCATCCTCCTCATCCAGATTGTCCAAAATCAGCAGATCCTCTCCTGTCAGGCAGGCCCGCAGCGCCTCCAGCTTCCGCGCCGCATACTCGTTTTGTTTTTCCCCTTCCTCCCTGGCAAACCCCCGAAGACTTACATCCTCCCTGCCCAGGCTCTCCAAAAGCCCTTCCTCCACCCTCAAAAACAGGATGGTATCATATCTGTCCCGTTTTTTGTACCCGTAGCGGAGAGCCAGCTCCGTCTTCCCGATCCCCCCGATCCCATGAAGAAACAGGACATGCATGTTGTCAAGACGCCTTCCCATGTCCGCTAACTCCTTGTCTCTCCCGATAAAGCAGTTCTGGTGGTACACAAAATTGTCCAGGGCGTACACAGACGAAGGATCGCACAGTTTCATAAGCGTTTCCAGCTCCATGGCCGCCTCCCCCATGGTCCCAAAGCGGACTTCCCTGGCCGCTGCCAGAGTCCTGGAAAAAAATTGCCCAAGCCGCTTAAACACAAGGGGACGGCACAGAGGATTTTCTCTCTCGATCACGGCAAAGTCGTATCTGGCTCCCCTCTCCCGCTCCCTGCGCCCGGGACAAACACCCATAAGCTTATAGTAAAACAGAGCCCCCAGCCCGTACACATCCGTGGCCAGACCAATGTTCCTCACATCTCCCCTCACAATCTCCGGAGCCTCAAATCCTTCCGTGCAGGCAATATCCTTTGCGCAAAGCCCGGGCAGCTCTTCCATCCTCACCACGGAATCGTGATCAAACAGGTACACCATGTCATCGCTTTCCCGGATAATCCAGATATTTTCCGGCTTAATGTCCAGGTATAGAAATCCTCTCTGGTGATACTGCTCCAGGGCCATGGCCACGGCCCTGATCCGCCGGATCACTTTCCCGATCTCCTCCTTCCCGATCTTCCCGTAATCCGTCCCCTCCGTGTAATCCATGACCGAATACAGGGTGTTGTTGCCATAATAGATCTGAAAGGCATGGAGGATCCGGTTGGACAGCCCTGCCTTTTTACTCAGCTCCACCTGCGTCCGGTAAGCGTCTACAAATCGGTCCTTCGCCTTTCCAAATCGTTCCATAACTGCCTGGAACATCTGCCGGATCTCCTCATCATCCGGCTGTTCCTCCGCCGCCCATCCCCTCTCCTCACCATTCCGTTTCGCGCCTGCCGGTGGTTCTTCTTCCCAGGCTGCCCGAACACAGATCCGGCCGTCCTCATTCCGGTAAAGTCCCTCCTGGCGGGGATAGCACTCCTTCAGCCGCGCCAGATGCACCACGTCCACGCTGTCCCGGTACGACCCGTCATACACGATACAGCTCCTTCCCCTGTCTCTCTCCCCGCATATCTGAAATACCACGCCCTGTCCCTCTTCCCGGGGATCGGCATATAAGATTAAAGTCTGGTCCGGCAAAAGCGGTGTTCTCCTGTCCATGGTCTCTCTCCTGCTTTCTCTTGATTTTTTCATTTATTTTTCATATTCCCTGTTTTTCACATATCCTGCGTCCCTCCCTGTCCCATCCCAATAATGGGCAGAGCGTCCCGGCGTTCTTACAGCCCATTGTACCACACAAATAAAATTTTTCGTAAATTTCCCTTCCTTTCCTTACCCAAAGGTGATACAATCCATACATCAAACATTATGAAAAATTACAGAGGACAATTTCCATGACAAACACAGATCCGATCCAGCCTTTTTATGTACCCCTGACAGAGATCCTGAAAGACCGCGGCTATACAGGAGATGACCACGACGTATCCGCCCGCGCCTTCTTTCTCCATAACATGTACGAAAAAGCGCAGATCCATATTGACGAGAAGACGTTAAAAAACTGGTTTTGCGAAGACAGTCCCAAATTCAAAACGTTTACTCGCCGGAAAATGCACGAGCTCTGCTTTGTGCTGGAATTTAACTATGACCAAGCGCGGGATTTTTTTGACCGCATTTATCTCTGCCGCAGCTTTAACTGCCGCAATATCCGGGAAGCCGTATACTGCTTCTGCTTCTCAAAAGGCAAAAACTATACCCAAGCCTCATCCCTCCTTAAACAGGCTGAAAAGATCCTGGAAGACGCCCACAAACACTCTAAAGCCAGCGCCCCCATCCGGTTTACCAATGCCATGGAGGAGGACATCATTCAGCTTTATTCAGACCGGGAATTTTTAAACTATGTGGCTGACAATTGGGAAAGCTTCTGTGAATACAATCGAACGATCATGCGAGAGCTGAACGTTCTGATAAATATGATCAAGGGAACCAAACAGGATGATGCATTGATAAATCTCCATCGCAAAACCGGCGCGAACCTTTCGGACAGCGAATACGAAAAACTCCAGGGATTGGTGGTGCGGGAATATTTTCTTTACCATGATATCCTGGATCTCAAGAGGGATCTCAAGGGACGCAGATTGTCTTCTACGGACTTTATGCTATTCCAGATTTTAAATATCCCTATGTCGGAATACTATAACCCCGAGACACCCGGCCAGTCTTTCGCCAAAAACGCCAGACTGCACGAGCTGGCCAAAAGAAACTTCCCATCCAAACATACGTTCTCTAACATCCTGAAAAAAACAGAAAAGACATCGCAAAAAACAGCCACATCCTTTGACGGGGTGCGGAAATTGTTTATTCTGCTGCATTTTTACGTGTATTTTGTGTCTGAAAAAGTGATGAAAGACAGAGCCCATGTCCCTCCGGCCACCTACGGCGGATATGTGGACGATGCCAATGACCAGCTGACCATATGCAACTACAATCCTCTGTCCAAGAGGAATCCCTATGACCTGCTCTTTCTGGAATCCGCCAAGACAGACCAGCCTTTAGATACCTTTCGGGAGATCATCTCGGATGCGGTGTATGGGGACGGGGAGTGATATAAACGCCCCGCTCCCCTCTTGGATCTCCCCATGAATAATCGTAATATTTTTTAATCATGAATCATTAACCCCAAACACTGGGCATCCGGACTGTAGCCATCGACCTGAATTGTTCGTTTTTTCACTTATTCCAACGCCTCCAATTCTTTGATGCTTTCTATAAAGTGATGTTCCACAGGAGATAACAGCTCATCCTGCTTTTTCCGATATTTTTCATACTCCGCGTGAGCCTTATCAATCGCCTGCTTATGTGTGATACGACCTTTTGTTGTTAAAATATCTCGTCTTGTCATTTTCAAATAAGCATCTATGGTTTCCAGCCAGTCTTTCATATACATCGGTTCGTGATCCAAAGCCCGAACCTCGGCAATATCCAGATAAGCCGATACAATTTTATTCAAAGCGTCCAATTCCTGTTGCGACAGATAATTTTTCGCTATCTCTGTATCAGAACGCTTAATGCGTTTTCTTTCCCATGAGGTCAGTCCCATATTTTCCTTCTCTGCATCAACCCGCTGGAACACAATTTCTGCCGCTGTATGCTGATGAGCTGCCCAGTGCATTTTGTTCTGCACTTGTTTTAAAAAAAGTACCGATGTTTCTGCCTTTGGATCATAACTTTTCTCCAAAATACCTTTTCTGAAGAACGAATATCTCTGATGCGAGCCAGCAGTTCATCAAAATAGTTGCCGCCGCCAAGCCTTTTCAGGCGGTCATCATCCAACGCAAAACCTTTTTTCATGTATTCTTTCAGAACAGAACTTGACCATATACGGAACTGCGTACCACGCAAAGATTTGACACGATATCCAACAGAAATAATCACATCTAAATTATAATATTCAATGTCTCTGGACACCTGACGAGCGCCCTCCATTTGAACTGTTGCAAATTTTGCAACAGTTGACTCCTGTTGCAGTTCTCCCTCGGAAAAAACGTTTTTGATATGGCGTGAAATCGTGGATTTATTTCTCTGAAATAATTCCGTCATCTGTTCCAATGACAGCCAGACCGTATCTTCTTCAAAGGTAACTTCAATTTTTGTTAAACCGTCCTCTGTTGTGTACATGATAATATTAGAATTATTCATATTCATCACTCTCCTTGCAAAAGTTTTCGTGCCGGATATAGTACTCCAGCAAACGCAGGACATATTTCGGAGCATGACGGTTATCCAATTCCCAATCTGTCACTGTTCGATAAGGAATACCGAAAAACCCGCAAAAAGTTTTTCTGTTCATTCCTGTACGTTCTCTTAGTTCTCTCATTTTATTTTTGTCATCCATATTATTTTCTCCGAAAGAAAAATACCGTATATGGCGTCATTCTGGAATCCAGACATATCCGTATCTTCCAGTTAGAACTCCACCCGCACCTTCTTGGACTCGATTTCTCCCCTGGAAAGCGACACCACCACCTCACAATTCCCGGTAAACGGAAACATATCAAACGCCCACGCCCCCAAAGCCTCATACCCTTTCTTCCCAAACACCTTCACATCCCTGGCCAGGGTTTCCGGATTGCAGGATATATACACCACCCGCTTTGCCCCCATAAGGGCCACTGCCTCAATGAATTCCTCTGTACTCCCGCTTCTGGGCGGATCCATAAACACCACATCGGCGCCCTCCCCGTCCCGGGCCATGGCGGCCATAAACTTCCCCGCATCATTGTGATAAAACTGAATATTGTCAACGCCATTTCTCCTCGCGTTTGCCACCGCGTCCCTGACCGCGTCCTGATTCAGTTCCACCCCGATCACCCGCCCGGCTTTTCCGCTGGCCGCGATCCCGATGGTCCCGATGCCGCAGTAAGCGTCGATCACTGTCTCTTTCCCCGTCAGCCCCGCCGCCTCAATGGCCCTTTTGTACAGCTTCTCCGTCTGGACCGGATTCACCTGATAAAACGACTTGCTGGAAATGCGGAAGGTACAGCCGCACAGCACATCCTCAATATACCCTTTCCCATACAGCACCTTCTCCTTATCCCCCAAAACCATACTGGTATTTCTGTCATTCAGGTTCTGGATGATGGTGGTGATCTCCGGGTGCTTCTCTCTCAAAACCCTGATAAAATTATTTCTGGAAGGGAACACCGGGGACGCGGTGACAAACACCACCATGATCTCCCCGGTGACAAACCCCCGCCTCACCAGCACATGGCGCAGAAACCCAAATCCCGTATCCTCATCATAAGTGCGTATCTTAAAGGACTTTAACATGCCCCGGATGGTCCCGATGATCTCGTCCGCCTTTTCATCCTCGATGAGACACCGCTCCACCGGCACAAGTTCGTGGGTTCCCTCCCGGTATACCCCGCTGACCGCCTGCCCTTTGCGGTAGCCGAACACTCCGTGGACCTTGTTGCGGTAATGAAAGGGCTGCTCCATTCCCTCTATGGAATAAACCCTGCACATTCCCCTGAGCAGGGTCTCCACCTGATTCTGCTTGTCCTTAAGCTGCTTCTCATAAGGCACACTCAAAAACTGGCATCCTCCGCACACTCCGAAAACAGGACACAGCTGTTTCCCCGCTTCCAGCCTTCCATCCTGCCCCGTCTTTACCCCTTTCTCCTGTCTTCTGCCCGCAGATGTACCCGCCCCGCTTCCCCGCCGCTTTCCTGCCCCTGCTCCTTTGCTCTCCTCGCCGCCAAGCCTCTCCCTGCCGTATTTCCCACTGTTTTTGACTCCCGCGCCGCCATTTCCCTTCCCTTGTCTGCCTTTAGGTTTCCCGCTGTCTTTTCCCCGGCCCGCTGCCGCTCTCTTTCCATTCCTGTCTTCCATCATCCTTACCCTTTCCGTTTTCTCCGGCCCTCAGCCGCTGATCTGGCTCTGTGTTGCAAAAATTCCCCGTCAAACAGATCACTCCCCACAAAAGGAGCCCGGACATCTCCCACATCCGGACTCCCTCCATCCCCGGCAGTCATCGCCGCTCCTATCACACCTCTCTGGTAGCCTCCTTAAGCCAAAGCCGCTCCTCCTCGGTCAGATAAGGGCTGATCTTCTCATACACCTGCCTGTGGTACTCATTTAGATACTCCACATCCCGCTTCTCCATAAGCCCCACATCCAGGGCCTCCAGGTCAATGGGCACAAAGGTCAGATACTCAAACTCCATAAACTGCCCGTACTCGTTCTTCTGGGCCTTTCTGCACACGATCAGATTCTCCGTCCGGATGCCGTGGCTTCCCTCAATATAGATCCCCGGTTCATCGGAACAGATCATCCCCTCCTCGATAACGGCGCTGTCCATGCGCTCAGGCACCATCTTGTATCGGATGCCGTTGGGCCGCTCGTGGACATTCAAAAGATACCCTACCCCATGACCTGTGCCATGGTTGTAGTTCAGTCCCCGCTCCCACATAGGCTGCCTGGCGATGTAGTCCAGAGAAAGCCCCCGACACCCATAGAGGAATTTCGCGTGGCCCAGCCGCAGCATGCTCATGGCAACCAGGGTAAAATGTTCCCGCTCCTCATCCGTAACCGGCCCCAATGCCACGGTCCTGGTCACGTCCGTAGTCCCCTCATAGTATTGTCCGCCGGAATCAATCAGGTACAGTCCTTTAGGCTTAAGAACCTTATTGCTCTCCGTAGTGGCCGAATAGTGGCACATGGCCGCATTCTCCCCGTAAGCGGAAATGGTGTTAAAGCTTAAGCCCAGATTCCCCTCCTGCTGCCTGCGCAGCTCCTCCAGGTAGTCGGACACACTGATCTCCGTCATATCCATGGTCCCGATGTTCTTTTTCAGCCAGTAGATAAACTTGGTCATAGCCACCCCGTCCTTGATGTGGGCCCGCCGTTCATTCTCGATTTCTACCGGATTCTTTACGGCCTTTGCCATAACCGTAGGGTTCATCCGGTCAATGATCTTGTTGGACTTATCCAGGCTGTTCTTAATAGAAAAATTCACCCTGGAGCTCTCCAGAAGCACCCGCTCCCCCCGCAGAGACTTCACAAACCCGTAGATCTCCTCGTAGGGCCGCACCGTGACCTTAAGCCCCTCCAAATACTCCCGTACCTGCCCGTTCAGGGTCTTCTCGTGGATAAACAGGTACAGATCCTTCTCCGTCACCGCCACATAGGACAGCACCACCGGATTAAAGGGGATATCATTGCCCCGGATATTGAGGAGCCACACAATATCATCCAGAGTGGTCAGCACATGGACCGTGGCCCTGGCCTCCTTCATGTCCTTCCGAAGCCCGGCGATCTTCTCCGCAGCCGGCTGCCCCGCGTACTTCTCATCCAGGATCCACACCGGCTCCATGGACATCTCCGGCCGGTCCTCCCAAATCTTCCCCACCAGGTCCTCCTCGCAGGATAATGTCACGTTCTTGTGCTCCAGCTTTTCCCTGATAGCCTCCCCCAGCTGGCTGTTGACCACCCGGCCGTCAAATCCCAGGACTCCGCCCTGTGGCATCACCTTGGCCAGGTACTCCTCCACTGTGGGAACGCCCTCCTCGTCCATTTTTTGCAGCGCAAATCCGCTTCCCGCAAGCTCCCCTGCGGCCTGGACAAAATACCGCCCATCCGTCCACAGCCCCGCCTCCTTAGCCGTCACCACAGCCGTGCCGGCGGATCCGGTAAACCCGGTGATAAATCTACGGCACTTAAAATACTCCCCCACATACTCGGACTCATGGAAATCCGAGGTGGGGATCAGATAGGCGTCCATATGACGCTCCTCCATCAGCCTGCGAAGCTTAGCCAATCTCTCGTTCATTGCGTATCCTCTCCCTGCCCTCATATTTTTACTCAGATCTTTACTGTTATCAAATCCTGCCCCGCCCGTCGTAACACGGCCTGACGGACCTGCAATCCCTGCTCACTGAACAGCGGTCCTCATAGCGTCCTCAATAGCCATCCCGATCCCCTCGCTGTAAGTGGGATGAGCCCGCATAGCCATCATCAGCTGCCCTGCCGTAAGCCCCGTGGCGATGGCCGTGGCCATCTCGCCGATCATGTCCGTGGCCCTTGGACACACGATCTGAGCCCCCACCAGGATCTTAGAATAGGCGTCAAACACCAGATGGATAAACCCGCCTCTCTCATGGGAGATGATCGACTTGCCGTTGTCGCCCATAGAATACTTTCCACACATCACCCGCATGCCATTGGCCCTGGCCGCCTCCTCCGTAAGGCCCACAGTGGCGATCTCCGGATCTGTGTAAATACAGCTTGGAACCACGGGAAGCCTTGCGTACATTCCGTTGGGGACCACAGACAGCTGGATTGTGTGGGGCCGCCCCGCAATATTCTCCACCACAAACGTCCCCTGGGCCGCGGCCACATGGGCCAGCTGGATATCCGCCACCACGTCTCCGATGGCGTAGATCCCGGGTACGCTGGTCATAAAGCGGTCATTGACAGCAAGCCGCCCCTTCTCCATCTCAAACTCCACGTCCTCGCCAAACAGCCCTTCCATATAGGGAGACCGCCCAATGGCCATCAGCACCTGGCCCGCGGCGATATCCTGTTCTTTCCCGTCCCGGGCCACCCGGCACACCAGTCCGTCGCTGCGCTCTGTGATCTCCAGGACCGAGGTATCGCAGTAAACAGAGATCCCCTTCTCCTTCAGTTCTTTCTCCAAAGCCCTGGCCACATCCTGGTCCATAGGCCCCAGAAGCTGGCTCCTCTGCTCGATAATTGTCACTTTAGAGCACAGGGAACTGAAAATGGTAGCCATCTCCACGCCGATCACACCGCCGCCCACAATGGCGATCCGGTCAAATTTCCAGCTGTTTGCCCCCAAAAGCTGGTCGCTGCCGTACACTCCTGCCAGATCGATCCCCGGAATATCCGGCATCCTGGCCTGGGCTCCGGTGGCAATGATAATGTTCTTGGCCTGGAGATAATCCTTGCCCGAATCCGTGTATACCTCCACATGGCAATCCCGCCTGATCACAGCCCTCCCATGTATCAGCTCAATCCCCAGCTTCTCAAACTGCTCCTCCACGCTTCTGCGGTAGGACTTCACCGCTTTCTTCTTATACTGCTGCATCTTTTTAAAATCAAAGGCCATCTCCTCAACGCTGACGCCGAACTCGTCGCATCTCTGCATCATGGCAAACTGGCTGGAAGCGTGTAAAAGCGCCTTGGTGGGAATACATCCCCGATTCAGGCATGTTCCCCCCAGCTTGTCCTTCTCCACAACCGCTGTCTTAAGCCCCAGCTGTGCAGCCTTTATAGCCGCCGTGTAACCTCCCGGCCCTGCTCCAATCACCAACAGATCGTATGTAACCGCCATCTTTTACCCCCTTTCTTACTTTATTTTTTATGAAAATTCTGCCGCCCAATGAAAGGCATCCATTTAGGGCTGTCAGGCGCGCCCGCCTCCGGTATCATGGGCATCTGCTATCAACCCCAGATGAACGCACGCCCGGTAAATCCCGTCGTCCCTGATGTGTGGAGCCACATAGTCGGCCACCTCCTTCAGCCTGGGATCCCCGTTGCCCATGGCAACTCCCACGCCCACTGCCTGGATGATCTCATAATCATTCATGCTGTCCCCAAAAGCGTAAGCCTCCTCCATAGTGGAACCAAAGTAATCGCACACCATCCTAAGCCCTTTCGCCTTGGAATTCTTCTTCTCGATCACATCAGCGCCCCTGCGCTCCGCAAACAGAGGAAACTTTAAATCCTCAAAGGCTCTCTCCAACCGCGCGGCCCCTTCCGGCCCTCCGATATAGCACATGGACGGCACATCCATATCCAGCAGCTTCCACGGATCGCAGTAGCGCCTGCCGCACTCCCCCCACCGCTGTTCATCAAATTCCGTCACCCGCTCCCTGTGGATGTAGTAGTCCTCATCCCCTATGGTCACGCCCACTGCCAGGTCATGGTCCCTGGCAAATGTCAGCAGCCGCTCTTTCAGCTCCCGCTCCATAAAGGACTCATATATCACCTTGTCCCCCACTGTAACCTTAGTGCCGTTGGTATGGACAATAGCCTCCGGTTTCACCAGCTCCCGCAGATTCCTGCTGTAGTGGCTGTCCATGTCCCGCCCTGTGGCCAGCACCACCACATACCGCTCCCTAAGCATCTCTAATGCCTTCATAGCGCTGTCGGGGATCTCAAATGTCTCATGATCCAAAAGTGTCATGTCCATGTCAAAGCTCACGATCGACCGCATCCCGCGCCTCCTTTCCCCGTATTTCCTTGCTTCTACCATAATCATAACGTATTCTAAAAATTTTTTCAAGAAAATGCTTTTCAAATCGCAAATTCTTTGCTATAATAAGGAAGTCGGCTGATGGAGGCCACAAGAGAAAGAAGCATACGGGGTATGGCGTAGTTTGGTAGCGCGCTCGGCTGGGGGCCGAGAGGTCGCAGGTTCAAATCCTGTTACCCCGACTAGAAGAAAAGGTGCCGGTGGCCTGATCGTTCAGGATTCCCGGCGCTTTTATTTTATATTTTGTACAAACCATAACGAGAGGGTAACCATATGGAGATCATACATAGCAACAAGATCATAACCGTCATACGCCGCAGTCTGAACCTTATAGACAAGCGGCTGACCGAGCACGGCGTTAAAGTGATGGTGGTTCTTCAGGATATGCTGAAAGCAGAGGGCTGTCAGGACATGGAGCTTAAGAAAACCCTAAGCCTTCTGGCCCTGCTCCACGACGTGGGAGCCTACCGCACAGAAGAAATCGATGATCTGGTAAAATTCGAGATCGGAGACGTGTGGCAGCATTCCATCTACGGATACTTATTTTTGAGAGAATTTACGCCCCTGGGAGAGTGGGCTAAGGTGGTGCTCTACCACCACGCGGACTGCCAGGAAACGGCGGATCAGCCGGAACATATCCGGCGCTATGCCCAGATGCTCCATGTTGCCGACCGGGCCGTTGTGTGGCACGACGAGGTAAAACGCTCCGAAGACCAGCTAAACAAGCACTTCTCCCTGGGCATGGGAACCAAATTTTCACCGGAAGCCACCCGTCTCTGGCTCAAGTGCCAGGAGTATAAAACCTTTGAAAAGCTGGACGACACCCGCTGCCTGGATGCCGCCCTGGGCTGTTGCTGCCTTACTGACAGCGAGGCGGCGGATTACCTGGCTATGGTCATCCACGCCATTGATTTCAGAAGCCGGGACACGGTGACTCACACCATGGGAGTCATGGAGATCGGGCTGCGTCTGGCCCGGCGGATGAACTTTCCGGAGGATGTCTGCCAGAAGATCTACTATGGGGCCATGCTCCACGATCTGGGAAAGATCGGCACCCCTGTGTCAGTCCTGGAAAAACCCGGACGGCTGACTCCCCAGGAGACAGCCATCATGCAGAACCATGTGGTCTTAAGCCGCCAGATCATAGACGGGTGCGTGGACAAGACCGTCTCCCGCATCGCCCTCAGGCATCACGAAAAACTGGACGGCTCCGGCTATCCCCTGGGCCTTAAAGGGGAAGATCTCACCCTTCCGGAGCGTCTTCTGACCACCGCTGATATCGTCAGCGCGCTGTGCATGAGCCGCAGCTATAAAGAGGCTTTCTCCAAACAAAAGTGCCTTTCCATCCTCCGGGATATGCAGGAAAACGGAAAGCTGGATCCCCAGGTTGTAACCGCTATGGAGACCTTTTTTGATGAGATCATGTCACAGGCAGATGAGGCGTGCAGACCTCTGCGGGAAACCTATGGGCGCGTCAGCGGGGAATATCAGGATATTTTGAAAAAATTCTACCCTGCCTCCCTTTCGTTTACCATAAATCTTCCAAAAATCAACCTATAATCAGCGGTTCCCTTTCCCTGTTTCCCGCATATCCTATATTGAAATCTATCTGTCAGGAGTCATTATGAGTCGTTTTTCTCCCATTGAAGGACTTGTCACCTCCGTAACCCCTCTCCAAAGCGGAAACACTTCTTCCTACTGCACGCTCCTGGTCTACATACGGACCAGGTATCAGGAGGATTATCAGGTTCTTGTAAGTTCCTCCACATTTGTCCTGGATCAGAAACCGATCCAGCAGGGCGACACCATCATAGCCTTCTATGATACAACAGCCCCCATGCCTCTCATCTACCCGCCCCAGTACCAGGCCGTGGCCGTAGTATTCCCACAGAGGGGCGAGTACGCCATGTTTGACTATTTTGACCGAAATTTAAGAAACAGCGACAACTCTCTGGTGTTGAACCTTTCCGGATCCACTGCCATGCAGCTGCCAAACGGCCAGTATTACATGGGCGTTCCCGGAGGTCAGTACCTCCTGGTTCTCTACTCTGCCACCACCCGCAGCATCCCGGCTCAGACCACACCCCACCGCATCGTGATATTCTGTTCCGGTTATTAAAGGCGCTCCCCTCTTTTATAGACCTGGACGCCGTCCACAAAAGTCTCATACACACAGACCTTTCCCAGTTCCTCCTTGGGAACCTGTGTAAGGTCTGTGGAAAAGACTGCAAAATCCGCTGCCATGCCTGCTTTAAGCATCCCCTTTTTCTCCTCCTCAAAAGCTGCCCAGGATGCCATGGAAGTGTAACTTCTAAGAGCCTCCCCAAGATCAAAGGCCTCATCCGGCAAAAAGGTTCTGGTTCCGTCCAGGGAAGTTCTGGTGACGGCGCACTGGATCCCCTTCATCACATCCGGAGTCTCCACCGGGCAGTCGGAACCATTGGAAATCGTACAGCCCATATGTAGAAGAGTCTTAAACCGGTACGTGTCTTTTGCCCGCTCCTCTCCCACCCGGCTCTCCACGATCCTGCTGTCGTAGTCCAGAAAGATCGTCTGGATATACCCGTGAAGGCCCAGCTGTCTAAATTTATTCAAAAGTTTCTCCGTAGTGATCTGACAATGGACGATCCCGTGTCTGTGATCCTCCCTGGGAAGGGCTGTAAACGCCTTCTCGTAAGCCAGGACCACACGTTCCATCATGCCATCCCCAATGGCGTGGACCGCTATCTGCATCCCATGGCTGTGTCCCCAAAGAATCATCTCATCCAGCTGTTCCTGGGTGACAATCCCCATACCGCAGGAATCCGGCTTATCCGCATAAGGCGCTCCAAGGAGAGCCGTCCTTGCCCCCAAGGACCCGTCCCCCACTATTCTATCCCCAAATCTTTAAATAAAGAAACCGATGGCTCTGACTAAGGATAGTCTATACCATCGGTTTCTTTCAGTCAAGCTAATAAGTGATCAATACCCTATGCCTTCGGCGCAAACACATCAAACACTTTCGCCCCCACGCCATTTCCCACCGCCATGACGAGCAGGTACAAAAGCGCCTTCCCGCCGTAAGCTCCCGCCAGATGGAAATAGAACATATTAGCTATGGAGTGCTCGAACCCGGACAAGATAAAGATCATCACCGGAAACATGATAAATACAACATTCTTATTCTTATTGTAATTATCGATCGCCAGGTACATCATGACGCCGCAGAACACTGACAGCAAAAACACGCTGCCGATCCCCTTGTCGAGCTTTCCCGAAACCAGCCCGGCGCTTGAGATCGTTAATCCTGCCCCGCCGGCCATCACTGCGGCCAGAAATGTTCCCACATAGTTTCCCGCCACAGTAACAGCCATATCCGGCAAGTCCTTCAGTCTCTTCACAAACCCGATCTTGCCTGTGTACAGATAAAACCCCTGGGTCACAATAGTCAAAAGCCCAAAAGAGAACAGCAAAGAGCCTATGACCCGGTTTTCCACCGACAAATATACAATGCCTCCGACGCCTATCATGAATCCCGCGTAAACTGCCTTTATGAAAATCCCCATCTTACATCACCTCGTAAGGCATTGTACCACAACCTGTTTCCGGTTTTCAACAACATCTTTCCCCTCAGGGCAAAAATTCATTGGTATAACACTTCGCCGCAGGTATGGCCTCTTTGATCACCCCGTACTCCGCCATAAACCCGGTATAACCGTCCCACACCTCGTCCTTCATAACGCCCCACCGGTCGCTGTCCTCCATATACTTAGAAGCTAAGTACTCCTGGGACATGGTCAGCATCTCCAGAGAATAATCCGGGGCATATTTCTGTAAGATCTTTGCGCTGCCCTCCGGGTCTTCCATTGCGCAGCGATACCCCTTCTCAGTAGCTGCCAAAAACTTCCGCACCATGTCCGGCCGCTCCTCCAAAGTCTTGTCCGACGCGATGATCACCGGCGTGTAGTAATCCAGCCGCTCATCCAGATCCCTTACCGGCGTGTACTGAATGGGGAAATCATTCAGCTGACATTTCACATTGTCCCAGGCCTCAAAAAACCACATCACATCCGCTTTATCCCTTAGAGCCTCAAACCCGGAGCCGTCGGAAATCACCACGGTCAGCTTAGAAAAATCCCCTCCCGCCTGGGTCATGACCGCCTTTAACACTGCTTCCTCCCCCGGTCCGCCCCACCCGGCATAGGTCTTCCCCTCAAAATCCTTAGGCGAATTTATATTCTTATCCTTATATGTGGCAAATCCTGATGTGTTGTGCTGGATGATCGCGGCAATGGCCTTGATAGGGAGCGGCTCTTCAGATGTCAGGGCCACCGTCACATCCTCCTGATAGCTGATGCCGAAATCCCCCTTCCCCACAGCGATGAGGGTTGCCGTAGCCCCCTGTGTAGGCTCAATGATCCTGACATTCAGCCCCGCCTCCTCATAATACCCCTGATCCAGAGCCACATACATCCCCGTGTGATTGGTGTTGGCCACATAGTCCAGGATCACAGTCACATCCTCCAGCTGGGCTTTGTCAGCCCCGCTGCCTGTCTCCGGCGCGGTGTCCTTTGCCGTCTCACTGCCTGTCTCCGATACTTCGTCTCCCGGCGCCTCCGTCCTAACCCCCGGATCCGTGTCAGCGGTGTCGGCTTCCTGTCCGGAACATCCAAGCATAGCGACAGAAAGCGCCGCTGCCATCCATACTGCAGTTTTCCTTCTTTTCATGGTCTTTTTCCTCCTGGCATTGTTCATGACTCAAAAGATATGATCCGCAAAATGCCTGGAAGTGGAACCATTGTCTGCTCTTTTTCATCACAGCGGGTCCCTAATTTCTTTGAAAACAAAAAAGACCGCGCGGATAACGGCAGTCCATAAAGGTACAAAGCATCTCCCTACGTTGGCATTATCCAAATCAGGTTCATGGGTCGAAATTCTTCATTTCCTCTCAGCCTGGCACACAAGCTCCCCAGTATTCGATTGTTCTCACATCCATGAGTCTTTTTGATTGTATCATTGGGCGGGGAAGAATGCAAGTACTTTTTTTGCTCGATAATCATTACCTGCCTCAAAAAGAGGAGCCGCCCGCCAGTCTCCCCGACCGGCGCCGACTCCTCACTTATCCTCAATCCTCTGCCTACAAACCTATCAATCCGCGTTATCCCCCTGAGCGGCCCTGGCTTCCACTTCCTTCTTCTGAACATCCCCGGGAGCCTGCTCATAGCGGCTGAATTCGTACTCATAGACGCCGATGCCCCCGGTCATGGACCGCAGATCCGTGTTGTACCCAAACAGCTCTGACATGGGAACATCCGCCTCGATGATCTGTTTTCCGTGGTGGTCTGAATTCATGCCCAGCACCCGGCCTCTTCTCCGGTTCAGATCACCCATAACATCGCCGGTAAACTTATCCGGAACCGTAACCTTCATGGAAGCGATGGGCTCCAAAAGAACCGGGCTGGCCTCCATAAACGCCTTCTTAAAAGCCATGGAAGCCGCCATCTTGAAAGCCATCTCCGAGGAATCCACAGGATGGTAAGATCCGTCTAAGAGCACCGCCTTGATGCCCACAACCGGGTAAGCTGCCAAAGGCCCTTTGAGAACGCTCTCCTGGATCCCCTTCTCAACCGCAGGGAAATAATTCCTGGGCACGGCCCCGCCGAACACCTGCTCTTCGAACACATAGGGAGTCTCCAAATCCCCTGACGGCTCAAAGGACATCTTTACATCACCGTACTGGCCGTGGCCGCCTGTCTGCTTCTTGTACTTGCCCTGGGCCTCCACTTTCTTGCGGATAGTCTCGCGGAAGGCGAACTTAGGCTTGCTAAGCTCAATATCCACCTTGTACCTGGTGGAAAGCTTGCTGACAACCACGTCAAGCTGCTGGTCGCCGATGCCGTAGAGCAGAGTCTGACGGTTCTCCTTGTCCCCCACTACCTTTAAGGTCTGATCCTCCTCCATCAGCTTGACAAGAGCCGTAGCCACCTTGTCGTCATCGCCCTTGGTCCTGGTCTTGTATTGCATATACGTGTAGGGAGTGGAGATCTGAGGCTTATGGTACACAATGGGAGCCGTCCGCACAGCCAGAGTGTCCCCGGTCTGGGTCACATTAAGCTTAGCCACCGCGCCGATGTCCCCGGCGTGAAGCTCCTTAAGCTCCATCTGCTCCTTGCCCCTCAAGGTATACACCTTGCCGATCTTCTCCTCGGTATCTTTATTTACATTATAAGAGGCGGAATCCGGCTTTAACGTACCTGTACAGACCTTCACCAAGGAATACTTGCCGATAAACGGATCCACGATGGTCTTAAACACTCTCATAGACAGGGACACCCCGTCATCGTACTTGGCCACAAACCGCTCGCCTGTGGACACGTCAACGCCGATGCACTCAAAATGATCCGGCGACGGGAAATACCGGTCAATGCCCTGAAGGAGCATCCTGGCTCCCTGGCAGTTAATACCCGAACCCAGCATAACCGGCACGATACTTCCATCTATCACATGTTCCCTAAGGGCCGCGGAAATCTCCTCATATGTAAACTCCTCGCCGGAGAAATACCGCTCCATGTACTCCTCGCTGGTCTCCGCAACCGCCTCCACCAGGGCTCCCCGGCAGATGTCAAGGTTCTTCTTAGAGTACTCGGGAATCTCGCATTCTACGTAATCACTGTTGGTGGTAAACCTTCTCCCCTTCATCTTTACCACATTCACAAATCCAACAAACTTCTCGTTCTCACGGATCGGCAGATGGAACGGTGCAATCTTTCTGCCAAATCTCGTCTCCAGTTTCAGGATCAGTTCCCTAAAGCTGGCATGATCGTCATCCATATTGGTCACAAAAATGATGCGGGGAAGATTGAACTTATCACAGAGCTCCCACGCTTTCTCCGTTCCTACTTCAATACCGGCCTTGCAGTTCACCACGATCACCGCGGCGTCGGCAACACTGATGGCCTCCTCTGCCTCCCCCACGAAATCGAAGTACCCGGGAGTGTCCAGAAGATTCACCTTGATAGGGCCGTCCTCACCCTGAAATTCCAGCGGCACCAGGGAGGTGGAAATGGAAAACTGTCTTTTGATCTCTTCCTTATCGTAATCACTGATGGTAGAGCCATCCACTACATTGCCCATTCTCTTGGTAACTCCGGTCACCAGCGCCATAGATTCCACCAGGGTCGTCTTACCTGCGCCGCCATGGCCTAGTAACACGACGTTACGGATTTGCTTCGTTCCATACACGTTCATAAACATTCCTCCTGTACATTGATTTTTGCCATAAGTATATTTTACTAAAAATTTCAGAAAATTACAAGTTATTTGTGCATTTTAAATAGGCAAATTCATGGAAATGTTGAGTGATATTAGGACGGTATTGTTGTAACCCCTAAAACCCCCTTATACGATAAACACCACAACCAGCGCATACACTGCCAGTGTGATCAACATATAAACCGATATATAAGCGGACGCGAAGCTTGCGTCCTCCCTGTTTTTTAACACCGGTGCGATGACCGGCAGCATCCCAAATCCGGTGGGAGACATAAAATAGATAAGAACAGCCATCAGGAAAGATTTATCCTGCATCAAAACAGGGAACAGTAAGAAAAATCCTCCGATAACCGCCCCATAAAACAAAACTCGCGCCACAGCCAGACGCAAGATCGGCCCAATGGTCTCTTTATCAATGCGCAGATCATAGCCCAGGATAAACAAGATCATTCCCACAATGGGCGCGGTGGCCTGGTTGACCACGCCTGTGTACAATTCGAAAAACGGACTGGCCGCAAGCAGCCTATATCCTCCTGACAGGTTCAAAACCAATCCCAATATAACCGCAACGACAAACGAATTGGAAAATATATTTTTCATCAGCTCTTTTGCAGAAACGCCGGAAGATGACAGCCTGGCGATCCACACCGGCAAAACGATAAAGCACAGGGCGCTGCCGGCAATATCAAAGATAACCGTATTGCTGGAGCTGCCCACGATGGACAGGTACAGAGGCAGAGCCACGTTTCCCCCTTCCACCGTAGACATGAGCAAATAGGAAAAATGGGAATACTTTTTCCCAACAAAGCCTGACACCAGCTTTCCGACTGCCATAGCCAGGACAAACGCGGCAAACACATACAGGATGACAAACAGCGACGACGTCTCAACAGAAACCGTAAGCATCATATTAAACACCATGATGGGAAATAAGATCTGAAAGACGATGGCGTTGGCTCCCGCTTTCTGCGACCGAGTGATCCATCCCCTAACCTTGGCAGTAAACCCCAGCAAGATCATAAAAAATACAGGAAATAAAATAGTAAGCGCTTTCATCAATCAACTCTGTTTCCTTATGGGTGTACCACCACTTTAATGGACTCTGCGCTCATCTGCATATGGATCGCCTCATCCATATGGTCCAGGTCATAGGTGTGGGTAATCAGCTTTTTCAGCTCCAGCCTGCCGCTGTTGATCAGGTTTACCGCCCTCTGGTGGGTATTGGGATTGATCATGGAACCTACAATGCGCAGCTCCTTCTTATACACATCAAACAGGGGAAGGGGAACCGTAGCGACCACCCCAGGCACGGAGAACAGCAAAATAGTAGCCCCAAAGCCCGCCGCCGAAAATGCCTGCTCCACCGCGAAAGGTTTTCCCACGCACTCGATCACCACGTCAACACCCTCCCGCCCACAAATCTCCCGGATCCGGGCAGGTACATCCTCATGAATCGGGTCAATGGCAGCGTCCGCTCCCACTTCCATGCCGATCTTCCGCCGCATCTTTACCGGCTCGCTTAAGATCACCGTGGACGCGCCGCAGATCCGGGCCATCTGCACCATCATCAGCCCGATAGTCCCGCCGCCGATGACAAGAACCGTCTGCCCCGGCCGGATATCTGCCTGGTCAATGCCGTGGACCACGCAGGCCAAAGGCTCCGCCATGGCCGCCTCGTCAAAGGAAATGTCCTTACGCACCTTAAAACACTGGGTCTCCGGACACACCGCGTACTCCGCAAAGCCTCCGTTTACATTGACTCCCAGGGCAAAGAGATGTTCGCACTCCTGCTTTTTGCCCATGCGGCAGGCCATACACTGATCGCAGTACATATTGGGATCCAGTGCCACATGATCGCCGGGCTTTACGGCAGTCACCTCTGCCCCCACTTCCACCACCACCCCGGCAAACTCATGGCCAAGGACCACCGGAGGCGTCACTTCCGCTGACCCCTTCTCCCCGTGATAGATATGCACGTCCGTGCCGCAGATGCCGCAGGCCTTGCTATTCACCAGCACCTCCTTTGGTCCCAAAGGGCCGAACGTCATGTCACGGACCTCAAATCTGGGATTTTTGTCTGCTCCTACAAAAAAACTTCCTCTCATGCTCTTATCTCTCCTTTTAAAAATGATTACTCTTTTAACTCATCAATGTCCGTCAGGTTGACGCCTAAAGAATTTAACAGCACTTTTAAAGATTTATAATCTTTCTTTAGCCCCTCATAAGTCTCAACGGCGTGTTCCCTTTTGGCGTTCTTCATATGGGCCTGCACTTTTTGAAATTCGTGAACAGCCCTCTCGATGATCTCTCCATTACTTGGCATCTTTTTACCCCCAATCTCAGAAATATTTTAGTTATGTTTTAATCCAAGTATATCATGATGAAAATACAAAGTCTATGAAATAACCATCAAATTTCCAAAAATAAGGTTGCATGTTGCTATTCACGGGAGAACTAACGGCCGCGCTGTCTCCCCAGCGCGGCCCCCGACTCTTAATTTCCCTTCTTCGCCTGATCCAGGCACATCCTCACAGCCTCTTTCACCCTCTCGCTGGTCAAAGTCGCCCCTGTAACTCCGTCCACATCCGGACTGCCCGCCTCCACGATAGCCGCCGGAACCTTCTCCAGAGCAGAACCCGCGATATTTTCCGTCTCATGGTTGCTGACAATGATCACCTGGGCGATCTTTCCGCCCTCCACCACCACCTGAACCACCATATCGCCGTTCTGCCCGTCTACCGTGGCCTCGTAGGAGCCGTCCTTAATGCCGGTCACATCATACCCTTCCTCGGCGGCTGCCTCCTTCTCAAACAACTCCTCTTTCAGCACAAAGGACGCCGCTTTCACCGGCTGGCCCTCTGCCAGGTCCATATTCACCACATTCCGCCCCGTGATCCGTCCAAAGGCCACCGGTCCCATGACCCCAGTGCCGCCGGAGACGAATTTGCCCCAGATGCCGCCTACCACCTCGCCGGCGGCGTACAGGCCGGGAATGGCGCTCCCGCTCTCATCCACCACCTGCATATCCTTGTTCACCGAAACGCCGCCCAGAGTCATGACCACCAGAGCCTTGATGGGAACCGCATAGTACTTATCCCCCTCGATCTTGTTCACTGCCAGGCTGTAAGCCGTAGGCGTACCGCTGAAATCCCGGCCAAACTCGTCGGTCCCGCCAGACTCCACAGCGGCGTTATACGTATTCACCGTCTCCGCCAGGGCATCCTTCGGCACGCCGATCATATCCGCCAGCTCCTCCAAAGAGCCTGCCGACCGGATCAGCTTGTGGCCCATGCCGTCCTCCGGCTCATAATAGTAATCCCACATAAACGCCCCATTGCCGGCTTTCAGATCCTCGATAATCTTGTCCGTAAAGATATTGTACTGCACCGCGTCGGTCTGCTCCTCCAGAGCGGTCTCCCTAGGAACCACCTCGTCCAGAGTCTCGTTGATAAACCGTCTGCCCTCCTGATTCACATAGATGCCTCCGGCTTTCCACATGTACACGTCGCCGATGGCCCCCTTGCCCTCGCTGTACTCTAAGCCCATGGGGAATGTGGGGATATAGGACATTTTCTCCTCATCCACCTTTGCCCCCACATTCTGCATGATGCGGATTCCCTTGCCGTCGGCGCTGTCCGCCCCTCCAACCAGGTATTTATCCCCGTGCCTGGCGTACTCGCCCATGATCTTCGGGTTGCCCGAATACCCGCCTGTAGCCATGATGATACCCTTTTTCGCGTTGTAGCGCACCGTCTCCTTAGTATCGCTGTTATAGCCCACGGCTGTCAGCACCTGGCCCTTGTCATTGCCCAAAAGCTCTGTCACTTCCGTGTAATAGTCAATGGAAATGTTGTCATACCCGGCCACTTCCTTGTCCAGGATCTCGTGAACCGCCGACTTATATTTTGTCGGGTCCATAGCCTTGGGCTTGTAGGTCCTCTGGACAGAGTACAGCTGATGCTCCGGGGCAAACACGCTCTTTAACCCGTTCTGCTCGGAAAATGTGTACTCGCTTAAGCCGTGGTCCCACAGCCACTGAATGGCATCCACATCCTCGTCCACAAAGATCTGGATCAACTCCTTATCTCCCAGCTGGGCTCCGTTAGACAAAATATCCTGGATGTAGGATTCTTTGGTATCCTCAATGCCGTCCAGCTCCTGGATAATGGTCTCGGCCCCTGACATGGAACCGCTGGTAAAGTTTAAAGAACCTCCTGTCTTGGCCAGCTTTTCCACGATGATAATGCTGTCCGCTCCCTCGTCCGCAGCCGCGATGGCCGCCGCCAGGCCTGCCCCGCCTGCTCCCACAATGATCACATCCGCTTCCTTCACCTGGTCGTAGGACTGGTCGTCTTTGTCTTCCTCTGCCTCTGTCTCCTGAACCGCACTTTCTGTCTCTGCTGCCTGGGTGGCTGCCTGGGTCTCGGTCTCTTTTGCCGTTGTGGTCTCCTGCGCCGCGTTCCCCCCGGAACAGCCTGCCAGGACCATGGACATTGCCAGAACCAATGCTGTAGCCCGTTTCTTCATAAAACAAATCCTCCTTTGGTTTAACTGCTGATTTTTTCCTATCAGGTTGCTTTTATTATAGCTTTTCTGTACAATAAAGTCATACATATTTCAATACAATTTCTACTAAAATCATGTATAGCCATTCCAGAAAGAAAGAAGGACCATTATGCCGGCCAACGCCAATTTTAACCGTCTCGCTCCCCTTACGGAGGACGCCCTGTCCCGGCAGCTTAGAGAGTATCAGCTGACCCTGACCACCCTGGGCCATTTCACGGCCCACAAACTTACCGCTGTTTCCAACGCCTCCCTGCCCCACCACCGCATCTGCTATATCACAGAAGGCCCCATCCGGTACACCATACACGGTACGGACATGCTCCTAAACCAGGGGGACGTGCTGTACACGCCTCCCAACACCCTCTACAGCGCTGGCGGCGCCCGGCCTGACGCTTTGCCCCAGTTTCTCTTTCTCTATTTTAAGGTCCTGCCCCACCACAGGGAACAGGACTTTATCCGCATGATGGAAACCTCCGGAAAGATCCGGGTATTTCACGCTCTCCACTCCCCTGTGGAGTTCTATTTCCGCACCATTATGGAGGAGTATGAGAAACTGCGCCCCGGCTATTATCAGAAGATCCACAGCTATCTGATGCTGATTGTCATGGAACTTTTAAGGAGAAAAGATTTTATCAAAACCGCCCCTCCGGCGCCCCAGCCCCTTTCCCCTGCGGATCTCCTCCTAAATAAAGCGGTCAGCTACATCACTGCCAACTTAAATACCCCTCTGTCTGTCAGTGAGGTCAGCCGCGCCTGCGGAGTCAGCGAAAGCTACCTGTACCGGATCTTCACCTTGAGCCTCGGCATGTCGCCGAAAGCCTATATCGTAAGCTGTAAAATGGAATACGCCAGAACACTTTTGAAAGAACAGAACATGACTGTGACACAGATCGCAAGAGAGCTGGGGTTTGCCAACCCCAACCATTTTTCCAACGCGTTTTACAAGTATATGGGGACGCGCCCGTCCCAGTACCGGGCAGATTAGGGCGGTCGTGTTTCAACCCTTCAAATAATCTGGACGTGTAAAAAGCAGGGGCCTACACGTCCCCACACTCTGCTCCAGATTCCGATAAATGCGTTCCTCCAGATCCAGGATATCCCGTCCTGGGTCGCCTCCTTCCAGCAAAAGCCCGTTGACAATAACAAATGCCGCCCCATAGGCCAGAGTCTGAAAATTGAAATAGTAGCTTTTATAAATCTCCTCCGAGATCTCCCGGGCCTGGCAGTACAAACGGAACTGCTCCGTCATATTCCGGAAACTCTTCCATTTTCGTATGCCCGCCTGTTTTTCATCAATGGTATTCCAGAACGACTCATTGATCAGAAACGGATTCTCACACAGAAAGCGGATATATGCCTCGTTCATCTCAAGATGGCTCCTTTTGTGATCCGTCCCCCATCTGGCCTTAATGTCCTCCATGGTCTCGCAGAGCATGTTGTCCAGGTATTCTGAGATGGCAAAAAACATGCCCCTTCGGCCGTCAAAATGCTTAAACGGAGCGGCGCATGACACGCGGCAGGCCTCCGCCACTGCCCTGGCCGAAAAACCCTCCATGCCGTTTTCCCTAAGCTGACTGATGGCCTCTACCACCAAATCCGTCTTCAAATCTCTTCCCGTATCCCGCATCGCCTGCCTGAATCCTCCTTCCTCTGCTGTGTTTTTTATTATATTCCATGGCCACGGATTTTACAAGACGCAAAAGGCCGTGCCGGCCGAATTGGTGAGCACGGCTCCTGCCACCCGGCCGTCCTCCACCAGAAGCTCCTCGGCCTTGGTATCCAGATAGATGTCCACGCCGCTCTTTGTGGCATTGGTCTCCAGGGCCGCTATGATATCCGCGCCGCTATTGTTAGGCGTCTGATGGGAGCGGTTCCACAGAGCGCCTACTACGGTGCTGACCTGATCCGTCCACTCAACCCCGTTGTCGGACAGCCAGTTGAGGGTGTCCAATGTATTAGAAGTAAAGGCGCGCACCAGCTCTGCATTGCCCTCATAGTCGCCGGCGTCAATGCTCTGAAGAGCGTGCCACTCCGGCGTGTCAAACAGCATGGTGTTGCCGGAGGCCTTGTACTCATCCCACTGTTTCTGCACTTCCTCTTTCAGCTTGGCGTGCTCCTCGCTGACATCCTCGTGGGCCAGAACCTTCTCCACCGTGGAGGAAAGGGCCTCTGTCATGGGGATATCCTTCTGCCTCTCCGGGTCGCAGGTATTAAAAGCGCCGCCGCAGCGGAACGTATTGTCGCCTAATGCCGACAGTTTCTCCACCAGAATAACGCTGGCGCCGTTCTGGGATGCTGACAGGGCTGCAGACAGGCCCGCGCCGCCGCCGCCGATCACCAGCACGTCAACTTCCGAATCCGCCAAAACGGCCTTCTCCGCCTCACCGCCGCCTTCCACTGCCACTGCCCGCAGCGCCTCCGCGTCGCCGCCTGCCTGGGTGACACAGTCTGCCACAGCGTCCAGGATAGCCTGGGAGGTGTAGGTGGCTCCGGATATGGTATCTACGCCCAGACTCTGGTTCTCGATGATAGCCGCCGGGATCTTCTCAAAGGCCGCGTCGCTGATACCTGTAGTCTCCCCGTGCTTTCCGATGGTGATCTCCGTGATCTTCTCCTCGTCAAAGGTCACGGACAGTTCTACCGGGCCGTTATTGCCCTGAGCGCTGGCCGTGTAGGTTCCGGCTTTGTAAGTGCCCTGGGCAGCGGTCTCCTCCTTTGTGGTCTCTGCCGCTGTGGTGGTGCTCTCTGTAGACTCCGGCGCCGTGGTAGTCGCCTGGCTGTTCCCGCCGCATCCGCTAAGAACAAGCGTCATGCCCAACAGAATAGCTGCAATTTTCTTCATTTCTTTGCACTCCTTCCTTTCTTCTTTTTATGTATCCACCCTCTCTATATGTGGTGTGATAATAGTGTGGCTGGCGGTCTATCTCTTATTTTTGTTTCTTTACCGTACATGGGCAATTTGCACAAGTACATTATCTTGCTAAAAAGCGGCAGCCTTTTTTATAAAAGGAAGCTGCCGCTTAATCATCTTTTTTCAGAATCTTTTTTATATTGGGAATTGTCATTTCAAGGCTCTTTCAAAAATAGTGTAGTAAGCACCTCATTGAGCCGTATAATCATTGATTATATGGGCTTTTCCGGGATTCTTCAAAATACTGCCGTGACAAACAAAGGTTATGATCCGGCCTTTGCCAATGTCAGCATCTGTCAAGAAGTAAGAAGATGATAAATATAAGAATGGTTGCCACCGGATGTTCACGCATATGCTGAATTCTGAGTCCCTGCCTGGTGCCCGGCGGCACGGAGTGAGCTGCGTCTTCGCTTAATTCCGCCATGGTACGGATTCGGGTTCTTTCTGTTTCGTCATATTCCTTCCGTTTCTCTGCGTCGGAAAGAACCAAGTAAGCTTTGTATAGCTCTTGGGCGCGGGGGTTGCCCTCAAAGTCCACAGCAGGGTTAAGGAAATCAAAGCCTGGCTGTCTGCAGCGATAGGCCTCCTCAATTTCCTCCTGCGTGGCATCTGTGCTGATATTTAAAAGTTTATACAAGTGATTCTTTTCCACGGCTCTCTCCCCCATTGGTTCATGTGAAAATAAATTGCTCCATCTTTCCATCCTCCTACGGTACTTAGCTAAAGAAATCAAACTC
>CAJUPQ010000039.1 GCA_910588505.1 uncultured Hungatella sp.
GCTGCCGCTTACTCTATTCGCCCCAGCATAGCTGGGGGATTAGGGTTTTCATTTAAGCTTGCGAAAAGAGGTTTCAAGCCCCCAGCGGGTAAAGTAAAGGCGTTTGATGTCTTCCGTGGAGAATTCATTAGATGGAAGGTTGGTTACAATACATTCATAAGAACCATTTTCCAACGGGAACCTGACAACCCGGACAGGAAGTGTATAAGTATCCCTGGAGCCATATGCAAGAAAGTCAAAAGCGGTTGCAAAGCCGACAAAGGTGACATAATCACCGTATGCCTTGACTTTTTTTGACTGGGACGTTTGATGACAATATCAAGGCAGATGTCAAAAGCCCCTTCTTTCGGGACTGGCAGATGCGCGGCCATGCCACGATTTGTCACATCCTTAGTACGAAACAGGAAAAACTGCTTTTTTTCTATGACATGAGTCATATTATTGTAAGAGCAATACCCGCAGTCCGCAATAAAGATGCAGGAAGTATCATTGGGCTGCCTGACCCGGTCCACCATAGTGCAGAAAGCTTTGTATTCATCTTTGCAATGAACTGGCTGGATGATGGCGTCCTCATAAGTATGGGTATCAAGGTTATAGAGGGCATTGAGAAGGAGGCTGTAAATTCCTTTGGCGGAATGGCCCTCGGAGACAAAGTAAACCTGGTAGTCCCACTGGGGAGCGCTGAAAAAGGAAAAAGAAGAGCCGTCAGCAGCAAGCAGTTTGTATTTGTGTGGAGAGTCCAGAGAGGAGAGTGAGGAGTTAAGTTGATGAAAAGTAGCTTCCACGGCTTCAGGCTTAAGCTTGTCCCGCTGCTGGTTTAAGGCGGAGAGGGAAGGAGCGTGAGAGTCGAAGTTGAAGAAATCAACAAATTCATTTCCGGGGCTGGAAGCCCCCTGGGAGACGAGGAAGGAAATGATCGTCTCCGGAGGAAGCGCGCCTAGTGAAATCCTTATCAGGATTGACCAGATAAGGGGAAATGTGAGAGGAGACATAAAAAAGAGCATAACGAAACAAAGATTTGATTTGATGAAAAAACATGATAAAAACTCCTTGGATTAGAATGAAATTAACAGTTCTAAAACTAAGGGCCGCTTTCGCTACCTTTTAAAATACAATCAGTAGCGAGAGCGATTGCACATTTTGGACTATATGTCAACCCTTTTTGAAAAAAATATAAAAATGGTTAGACCCCATATAATGAAATCTAACCATACAAATATCGTTATTAACTAAATGACATTGGCGTCTGAACTGTTACCAAAAATATAATTTTCTGTTTCCGTCCCTTCCCAAATATGGAAAAGGCTTCGGAACATAAATCCTATTCCGAAACCCTTTCCATCTATAGGCAAACTACTATTTCACATGGTCTCTTAATCGCTTCCTAAGATAGTTCCTTGGTAAAAAACATATCAAGCTCTCACCACAACTAAAATCCGCTCTTACACAACCCCCTGTGCCATCATAGCATCTACCACCTTCTCAAATCCGGCGATATTAGCGCCTGCCACATAATTGCCCGGCACACCGTACTTCTCTGCGGCAGCAGCTGCTTTGGCATAGATGTTCACCATAATATCCTTGAGCTTTGCGTCCACTTCCTCAAATGTCCAGGCAAGTCTCTGGCTGTTCTGACTCATCTCCAGAGCAGATGTAGCCACGCCGCCTGCATTGGCCGCCTTACCTGGCATAAACAGCATCTTGTTCTCCAGGAAGAAATCTGTCGCTTCTCTGGTAGAAGGCATATTCGCTCCCTCAGCCACGGCAAAGCATCCGTTAGCCTTCAAATCCTTGGCATCGTCCAGATTCAGCTCATTCTGAGTCGCGCATGGAAGAGCGATATCACATGGAATCGTCCAGATGCCCTTTCCTTCCGTATATACAGCACCCTCAACCGCATCCGCGTACTCTTTGATCCTGCCTCGGCGAACCTCCTTAATATCCTTGACAATATCCAGCTTAATGCCATCCTTATCATATACGTAGCCATTGGAATCACTCAAAGCCACAACCGTAGCTCCCAGCTGCTGAGCCTTCTCCGTAGCATAGATAGCCACATTTCCGGAACCGGAAATAACAACCTTCTTTCCGGCCAGCTCCTTCCCATTGTGCTTTAACATCTCATCAAGAATATAGATCAAACCATAGCCCGTGGCCTGGGTACGAGCCAGAGAACCGCCGTAGGTAAGCCCCTTACCTGTAAGAACCCCTTCATACAATCCGGTCAGTCTCTTGTACTGCCCATACAAAAATCCGATCTCTCTTCCGCCTACGCCGATATCGCCTGCGGGAACATCCTGATCTGCTCCGATGTACTTGCTAAGCTCTGTCATAAAGCTCTGACAAAATGCCATAACCTCTCGATCCGATTTGCCCTTTGGATCAAAGTTTGAGCCGCCCTTTCCGCCGCCGATTGGAAGTCCGGTAAGAGAATTCTTAAACACCTGCTCAAAGCCAAGGAACTTTAAAATGCCCTGATTTACAGACGGATGAAGTCTTAAGCCGCCCTTGTACGGTCCGATAGCGCTGTTAAACTGCACCCGATATCCCTTGTTCACCTGAACCTGTCCATTATCATCAACCCACGGAACACGGAATGAAATGATCCTTTCAGGCTCAACCAGACGCTCCAGCAAAGCTGCCTTCCTGTACTTCTCCTCATTGGCATCAATTACCAATTTAAGAGAATCCAGCACTTCCTTAACTGCCTGGTGAAATTCGCTCTCTCCCGGATTCTGTTCCACTACCTTGGCATAAATCTCATCAACATAAGACATATCAAAATTTCCTCCTTTTCTATCTCGTTCTCTTTTTTACACTTTATTGCGTTACTTTGACATTATACCAACTCACACTTTATACGTCAATAAAAAAATGAAAAGGCAGGCATCAATACCCCAATGCCTGCTCTAGAGCCTCCTTTTCCTCTTTTCCAAGAGGCGTATCCGTCTCCCCCTTTTCAATCGTCTTAATATAGAGATAACACCCCTCCCTGCTGTGAACCGAATTTAATATAAATCCGGTATTGTTCGTATCCAAAAGCGCAAAGGCAAAACTTAAATTACCGCCCATACCTGTAAAAGCATTGTATTTCACCATGCCAAACTTCTGATAGGAACTTCTCACCCCCCTGGTCAATGACTTCAAAATATCCTTGTTTGACTTGTCCTGAATCTTCAGCTCCGTAATGTCCGCAATCTGGTCTACAATAATATCCTCCAGAGATTCCGCGTCTTTCCCTCTCATAAATAAATCATATTTGCGGTACAGCCGGTTTGTTTGCACTACACATATAACAACCATGATTAAGAGAAGAATTGTGATAATTCCTAAACTTAAGATGACAATAGCTGGATCAATAGGCCAGCTATTTAGCATACTCTCTGTTACCATGATATTTCCTCACTTTACATCAAATTTATAACATCACTTAATAGACTCAATCAGCTCAACGATTCTCTCCAACTCAGCCTCTGAATAGTACTCAATCTCAATGCGTCCTTTATTTCTATCCTTCTTATTTATGATCACCTTTGTCCCCATGACCTGTTTCATCCGCTCTTCCAGATCTTTAAAGATGAAACTTAAATCCTTCTCCTCTTCCTTTGGCTTCTCCTGATTCTTGGGTTTTCCCAAAAGCTTTACCAGCTTTTCCACTTCCCGGACACTCAGTCTCTGGTCTATGATCTTTAATCCGATCTGATACTGTGCATCCTGATTTTCCAGGGCCAGCAGCGCTCTGGCATGTCCGCTGGACAGCTGCCCCTGTATTAGCATGTCCTGAACACGCTTGTCCAATTTCAATAATCTCATACAGTTGGTAATGGCAGTACGGCTTCTTGATACCCTCTCAGCAATCTCCTCCTGAGTCAATTCAAACTCCTGCATCAGCTGCTGATAAGCCTGAGCCTCTTCTATAGGATTCAGATCCTCTCTCTGCACATTCTCAATGAGAGCAATCTCCATTGCCTGCTGTTTTGTGTACTCCTTGATCACTACAGGAACTTCCCTGAGACCTGCTTCCTTGGCTGCCCGCCATCGCCTCTCACCTGCGACGATCTCGTAATGATCCCCACTCTTTTTCACCAGAAGAGGCTGCAACACTCCATATCTTTTAATAGAGTCTGCCAACTCCCCAATAGATTCTTCGTTAAAATCTTTTCTTGGCTGTCCTTTATTCGGCTCAATGATGGACAGCTTCATCATATACTCTTTTCCCGGCTCTTCCTTTTTCTCTTCAACAGTATAATCTGGGGATGTTTCACGTGAAACACTTCTATTTTCCCCTTCCGAATTTTCTACAACATCTTCCCCAAAAATTGCTCCTAAGCCTCGCCCCAAACCTGTCCTTTTTGCCATCAAATGTCCTCTCCTCTGCTCATCACTTCTGCTGCCAGCAACCGATAACTCTCCGCCCCTGTAGACCTGGAATCATATAAATTAATAGGCATCCCATGACTTGGCGCTTCCGCCAAGCGAACATTCCTTGGTATGATTGTCTTATAAATATTTTGATTCAAATTACTCTTCACGCTCTCAACAACTTCCAGAGAAAGATTGGTTCTGCCGTCATACATGGTAAAAACAACTCCCTCTGTCTCCAATCCAGGATTTAGTTTTTTCTTCACAAGATTGACTGTTTTCAAAACTTGATTCAACCCCTCCAATGCATAGTATTCACATTGAATCGGAATCAATACGGTATCGGCTGCCGTTAGGGCATTGATCGTAAGCAGATTCAGAGAAGGAGGGCAATCAATGATCAGATAGTCGTAGTATTTCTCTACTGATGATAAATTATTTTTTAAAATTGATTCCTTACTCTCAAAATCTAAAAGTTCAATCTCTGCCCCTGCAAGATTTACATCTGATGGAAGCACATCCAGGTAATCCAGAGCTTCTCTTATAATACATTCTTCTATCCTGCACTCTCCGATCAGCAATTCATAGACAGTTTTATCTATGTACCCCTTCTCTAATCCCACACCACTGGTCGCATTACCCTGAGGATCGCAGTCAACCAACAGAACCTTCTGTCCAGCCTCTGCCAGACAAGAAGATAAATTAATGGCAGTAGTTGTCTTTCCAACGCCGCCCTTCTGATTTGCTATCGCAATTATTCGTCCCATAATAATTCCTTTCTGACACAGAGGTAAGTATATCACACTTTTAATTTTTTTCCTATGGCTTTTATGGAAAAAGTGGTAAAAAATGTTTCACGTGAAACATTCCTCGTTTTTCCTCTTAGGGTCTTAAGAACGATTTCTTGCACCAAATAGCAAAAATATTAAATTGCTGTATTGTTTAGTGAGCAAAGGGCGGAGGTTGCCGTGATGCCAGGCAGAGAAGGAGAGATATCCCGTCCGGGTTCAGATATGCCAAACATTCCGATGAGCCCTTAAAGCGGGAACCAGTCGGGTATCAGCCCTCCTGTTTCCCTGGTCTCATCTCCATGGCATAAATTCACCCTGCCGGGATATCTCTCCTTCTCTGCCTGGCAAAAGCAGAATTCGCCAGCTAAGGTTTGCTCACTTAAGGTGTTTCTGATAGGGGACGCTGTTTCAACTTTGCAGCGAAAAATAACTGCTTTTATGGCCTCAGTATATTGTTGAGTGATGTTAGGACAATGTTGTTGTAAACCTAAAAGGATCTGCTCCGATAAATACTTTGCACAAACGTTGCTGTCGATAAAGCAGATATCTTTCCACTACAAAGTCAAAACAACGTCCCTACCGGAAATACTTCAAATGAGCAAATGTTGGCCTGCGACTAAATCCGACTTTACTTACTTAATTAAACAGCAATATGACAAAATTAAGGTTCCGGTTTACCCGGGTTAGGTTTAAGAATAAATTAATTTCAAAATGATTGTCATCTACCTTAATAATGGGTATAATATCCATATAAATCCAACCCCAAAAGGAGCCTGACTATGACAACAAAAAACAAATTGATCACTGCTTCAATCCTATCCACCAGCTCCATACTTATAACTAGTCTTATTAATAAATATATCAAACTGTCAGCTATCTCCAAAAACATACTTTCTAACGCAACAGATTCTATGAACAACATCTTTCACTGGAGACTGGGCGACATTCATTATACAAAGACAGGTTACGGTAAGCCTCTTCTTTTAATACATGACTTGGATGCCGCCTCCTGCAGTTATGAATGGCACAAGCTCATACCGACTCTCTCTAAAGATTACACGGTCTACGCTCTGGACCTATTAGGATGCGGACAGTCAGAAAAGCCCTGCCTGACCTACACTAATTATGTTTATGTCCAGCTCATCTCGGATTTCATTAAATCAGAGATCGGACACCGTACAGATGTGATCGCCACAGGAGCTTCCTCCTCTTTTGTCATTATGGCATGCTCCAGCACCCCTAATTTATTTAACCGCCTTATGCTCATAAATCCTGACAGTATAAGCGTTTGCAGTCAGCTTCCAGGAACCTACTCTAAATATTATAAACGATTCCTGGATTTTCCCATAACAGGAACTCTGCTTTACCACATAGCTGTCAGCAAAAAATCCCTGAGAGATACCTTTGTCAGCTCTTATTTTGCCAGCGAAGAATCTGTAAAAGAATCTGCCATTGAGGCATACTATGAAGCCGCCCATTTAGGCTTCTCCCCAAAATCCATATACGCATGTGTCCGGTGCAATTACACCAAATGTAATATCGCCCACTCACTGAAAAAGATCGACAATACGATCTGCCTTGTAGGCGGCAGTAATAAAATTTATATAGAAGAAATACTTTCTGAATATGTGAACTACAACCCTGCCATTGAATATTCCATTTTACCTGGGACAAGCCACCTGCCACAACTGGAAAAACCGGCAGAGTTTTTATCCAATCTATATACCTTTTTCGCCTGATAAGAATAAAAAAACCGGCATATCCTTCATATAAAAGATACGCCGGTCTTTTTCTTTTTTAAAGCAGCCGCCTAATGCAAAGGTTCCTTCCCAGGCATCCCCGCCTTCCTGGGATACCGTTTGGCTGTCCCATCGGTTTTCCTGATCTTTATCAAAGCTCTGCTCATCTTTGAACCAGGCAGCATAAATTCCGCAATGTCTTCCACCCTGCCTCCCAGCAGCTTCAATGCCCCTTTTGCCTGACTGATCTCATCCTGTACATTTCCGGATTTGTAAGGGACAAAGTATCCGCCTATCCTCACAAAAGGAATACAGTACTCTGACAGGGTAGCCAAATTGGCCACTGCCCTGGACACACACAAGTCAAACCTTTCCCGGTATTCCCCATCTCTGCCATATTCCTCCGCCCTTCCATGGATTCCCCGGATACCCTTAAGCCCCAGACATCCTATGACCTCATCCAAAAACTTAATCCTCTTATTTAAAGAATCCAAAAGGATCATGCTCATATCCGGAAAAACGATCTTTAAAGGAATCCCGGGAAATCCAGCTCCTGTACCCAGATCCAGAACCCTCATCCCTTCAAGCGACTTTCTGTCCATCACTTTTACAAGAGCAAGGCTGTCCACAAAATGCTTTGTCACCACCTCCTCCATCTCCGTGATGGCCGTCAGATTCATAACCTTATTCCATTGTAAAAGCATCTGGTAATATTCATAAAACTGATTCAACTGCCTGTCGGACAATCCAACAGAAAACTCCTCCAATCCCTGTTCCATCAAACTTCTGAATCGCTCATCCATAATTAATCGTTTTCCTCCCTCCTGCCTCCATGCCGTCTCTGCTCCAGATACACCAGCAGAACTGATATGTCTGCAGGAGATACTCCCGAAATTCTGGAAGCCTGACCGATTGATATAGGTTTATAAAGATTCAATTTCTGCACTGCCTCTCTCCGAAGGCTTTTTACTGTGCTGTAATCAAAATCATCATCCAACCGTTTAGACTCTAACTTTTTAAACTGGGCTACCTGCTGTTTCTGCCGCCTGATATACCCCTCATACTTTATATTTATATTAACTTGCTCCGCCGTATCCGACGAAAGCTCTGGTCTCTTATCATCCAGCTCCGCCAGCATTTCATAATTCAATTCCGGCCGTCTTACCAGTTCCGCCAGCGTAGCCCCAGTCTTTAAAGGAGTACTTCCATGCCGTTCCAGAAACTCCTGAACCTTTCCGTTAGCCCCGATATTGGAATGCTCCAGCCGATCTACCTCTGCCTCAATATCCTTTTTTTTCTGCAAAGTCCTATCAAACTCCTCATCACTGACCAATCCTATCTGATGTCCGATTTCCCTTAAACGCAGGTCCGCGTTATCCTGCCTAAGAAGCAGACGATACTCAGCCCTGGAAGTCATCATGCGGTAAGGCTCATGGTTTTCCTTGGTCACCAGGTCATCGATCAAAACCCCGATATACGCCTGGGAGCGGTCCAGTACAAAAGGCTCCCTCCCCATCACCTTCATGGCGGCATTGACCCCGGCCATAAATCCCTGAACCGCAGCTTCCTCATAGCCGGAACTGCCATTAAACTGCCCCCCGCTAAACAGTCCTTCAATATCTTTAAACTCAAGGGTAGGCTTTAACTGTCTGGAATTAATACAGTCGTACTCAATGGCATAAGCATTTCTGACGATCTTCACATGCTCAAGGCCTACCACAGTTCTATACATGGCATACTGTACATCCTCCGGAAGAGAACTGGACATTCCTCCCAGATACATCTCATTAGTATAAAGTCCCTCGGGCTCAATAAACACCTGATGCCGCTCCTTATCCGGAAACTTCACCACCTTATCTTCTATAGACGGGCAATACCTTGGCCCGGTGCCCTCAATGGCACCGGAAAAAAGCGGAGACCGGTCCAGATTTGCACGTATAATATCGTGAGTCCTCTCATTCGTATAAGTCAGCCAGCAGGATACCTGATCTTTCCGAATCGTCTCCGGATCCGTAGAAAAAGAAAAAGGAACCACTCTCCTGTCTCCAAACTGCTCCTCCATCTTTGAAAAGTCGATGCTTCTTTTGTCCACTCTGGCCGGAGTGCCGGTCTTAAACCGAAACATCTCCACCCCATTGGCTTTTAGAGAATCTGTCAGATGATTGGCCG
The DNA here is from genome assembly GCA_910588505.1 of uncultured Hungatella sp. Classification (GTDB taxonomy): domain Bacteria; phylum Bacillota; class Clostridia; order Lachnospirales; family Lachnospiraceae; genus UBA3402. Next base: position 9,062 of record CAJUPQ010000039.1, read on the forward strand.
CCTGCAGCCCGTTTGGTCCTGTGGCGTTGCTCACATCACCATAAATACATCTGGCATTAAGATAAGTGCCTGTGGCAAGGACAACCGCTTTGCTTCGGTACACAGCCCCGGAAAATGTCTTAACCCCTCTGATCTTCCCATCTTCCACCACGATCTCCGAGACCTCTGCCTGACGGAGCATCAGATGATCTGTATTCTCCAGAGTCCGTCTCATCTCCCTGGTATAATCCTGTTTATCCGCCTGAGCTCTCAGGGAATGGACAGCCGGCCCCTTAGACTCATTCAGCATCTTAGACTGAATAAACGTCTTGTCAATATTTTTTCCCATCTCCCCGCCAAGGGCGTCCAATTCCCTCACCAGATGCCCTTTAGAGCTTCCTCCAATATTGGGATTACACGGCATAAGGGCAATGCTGTCAATGCTCACCGTAAACATGATCGTCTCCAGTCCCAGCCTGGCGCACGCCAAAGCAGCCTCGCACCCCGCATGTCCCGCACCCACCACCACAACATCATAGATCTCATCCAAACACGGCATATCCCCATTCCCTCCTGTCTCTCATAATCCAAATTCAATCTAAACCTAAACTCAGCTTTATATTATTTTCCCATACAAAACTTTCCAAATATCTCATTGACCAAATCATCTCCAACCGATTCCCCCACAATACTTCCCAGACATTCATACGCATTCATAAGATCAATCGAATAAAAATCTTCGGGCATCCTCAAATCAATGCTTTCCATAACCATCTTAAGGCTCCTTAAAGCTTCCGTCAATGCCGATTTATGCCGCTCGTTTGTAATATAAACTTGATCATTAAAATCAATCTCTCCCCCATAAAACATGTCTTTCACCGTCTTTTCCAGTTCCTCTATCCCCAGCTCCTCCTTTGCGGAGATTTCTATCACCCTCTTGTCAGTCCTTCTTCTAAGCTCCTCAACCGTAACCGTCCGCTCAAGGTCAGACTTGTTTAAAAGCACCACTGCCTCCTGCTCTTCGATCATGCTTATAATATTCTCATCATTCTCATCAAGCGGAACCGAACCATCCACCACATAGATAATCAGATCAGCATCCCTTGCCGCGTCCTTTGCCCGCAAGACGCCGATCTGCTCCACCAGATCCCCTGTCTCGCGAATCCCGGCAGTATCCACCACATTCAGACTGATGCCTTCCATCCTGATATGTTCCTCCAAAATATCCCTGGTAGTCCCGGCAATATCCGTCACAATAGCCCGCTCCTCCCCGGCCAGCACATTTAACAGAGAAGACTTTCCCGCATTGGGCTTTCCCAGGATCACGGTCCTTACCCCCTCTGTCATAACCCTCCCTCTGTCCGCGGAATTCAGAAGCCCTCTGACCTCATCCATTACAGATTCCAGAGTCCCCTTAAGCCTCAAAGGATACCCCTCCAGGGAAATATGTTCCGGATCATCCAGCGCCGACTCAATATACGCCATCTCGTAAAGGATCCTTTCCCGCAGATTCTTAACACACTTTGACATCTTCCCCTTAAGCTGACTCATAGAACTTTTCAGCGCATACTGATTCTTTGCCTGGATCACATCCATAACAGCCTCAGCCTGTGACAGATCCATCCGTCCGTTTAAAAATGCTCTCTTAGAAAACTCCCCCGGCTCCGCTGGCCTCGCCCCATATTTTATCACAGTCTCCAAAATCCGCCTCGTCACCAGCACGCCGCCGTGACAATCAATCTCAACCGTGTCCTCCCCAGTATAACTGTGAGGCCCTCTCATAACCAGAACCAACACCTCATCCACCATCTCATCCCCGTCATAAATATGTCCGTATAAAACTCTGTGGTCATTTTCCTCTGTTCCCAGATCACAATTCTGCTTTCCGCCTTTTAGAAATATTTTCCCGGCCACAGAAAAAGCCTCCTGGCCGCTGACCCTGACGATCCCGATTCCCGAACTTCCCACAGCTGTGGCAATGGCCGCTATGGTATCTGTATAATTCCCCATTCCATCATCTCCCAATTAAGATCACTTTCTCAGATATTCTCCCCGTTATATTCAGAAAAAGCGGGGATCAATCTCCCCGCCTTCCCCAACACTATTCACTTGCCTGTTCTCTCTCCTGACTCAGTCCGCGCCCCTGACCTCTTTTTCCATCCCGGTCCCTACGGTCTCTCTCCCGTCCCTCTCTCTTAAGGGAGATCACCACATGTCTGAAAGGCTCCTCGCCCTCGCTTCGGGTCACCACATACCGGTCATTCTGAAGGGCCGCGTGAATAATACGCCTCTCATAAGGATTCATAGGCTCCAAAGACACATTCCTCCTGGTTCTCTTCACCTTGTAAGCAATATTCCTGGCCAGAGATTCCAGCGTAGCCTTTCTTCTGTCCCTATAATTTTCCGTATCCAGCTTCACTCTCACATAACCATCGCACTCCTTGTTCACCACAAGGCTTGTAAGGTACTGGAGAGAATCAAGGGTCTGCCCCCTTTTTCCAATAAGTATCCCCATATCCGGACCGGCCAGATCAACGGTCATCTCCTTGTCCTTTTCCTCAAAGGAAACTGACACCGTAACCTCCATTCCCATAGCCCCGAATACATGGCACAAAAAATCCCTGGCCGCCTTATCACAAGCCTCCACATTAATCTTTTTCCCAGGCTTTTTCTCTTCCTTCTCCTCAGCGTCAACGACGGACAAATCAGCGTCAACCGGCTTTTCTTCCACAGCCGTCTCCTTAACAGCGGCCGACTTTTCAGGCGCCTTTCCGGACCGCAAAGTTTTCTCCGCAGCTGCCTGCTCCTTAGGCGCTTTCTGCTGATTCTTCTTCTGATTTTTCTGTGAATTCTTTTTGGAATTATCCTTTTGGACTTCCTTTACAGGCTCCTTGGGAGTCTCCTTTTCCTTCTTCTCCTCTTTCACGGATTTCCCAAGAGAACTGCTGTCAATCCTGCCTGTAGCCAAAAATGCCTCCAGGTCGTCATCCTCTTTCTTTTTATTGGCGCGTATCACCACGTTTTTTCCAAACAGGCCCAGGAATCCGGAACTCCCCTTTTCAATAACCGTATACTCCAGATTATCGCTGGTAGTCCCCAATTCAATCAAAGCCTTGGTAATGGCCTCATCCAAAGTCTTTGCGGTTACGGTAATCATATTCATAGGTACCCCTCCTATTTTTTGTGCCTCTCATTGTACTTCTGCACCATGTTCGCTTTAGCCGCCAGACTGCCGGGCTTGGCATCCTTATTGTAATACTCCGTAGATTCCTTCACGATCGCTTTCGTCTTTTCCAGCTTGGCGTTTCTGGCTGCCTCCTCCTTCTCCTCCGAAGCCTGAAGACTCTTAAGAGTCGCAGCCGCGTTCATGTTCACCTTCTGCGGCGGAAGTCCTTTTCTCTCCCGCTTTTTATTTGCCTTCTCCACATTCTTCCTGATCAAGTCATCAATATCCACCTTGTTCAGATACGCATTGACACCGATCTGCTGCACCACCTGGAGTAAACTGCTGGCCACCCAGTAAAGTCCGATTCCAAGAGGAAATGAAAAACAGAACACCACCGACATCAGCGGCATATAGATATTCATGGATTTCATCATAGCAGCGCTGGGATTTTCCTCATCACTGACCTGAGGCTGTGTAGAGCTCATAAGCTTGGTGCTGTACCACTGGGTAAGGCCGGACAAGACAGGGATCAGCAGAGCGATCAGCGCCATCACAATCGTCACTTCCGAACTTCCGCTGATAAACTCTTTCAACACGTTAAATGGAGTGTAAGCGATATTTACAGTCAAAAACTGCTGCATCCCATTGATAGCGGAGATCACATTCTCCCCCACTGCGTTTGTCACAGTGGCGATATCCGGAAATACAGCTGCCAGCTCCTCCCACTGCCTGTCCGTCAGCTTGTAGAGCAAATCCACCACCTTGTCCATATTGGTGTAGTCCATGCCTGCCAGTTTATGAGTCTCAGCCAGCCCGGTAAACACCTCCGAGGACGCAAACCCATCTGGCAGCTTTGCAATGATCAAATCAAAATACTTGCGTACTGAGCTGGCGTAGGCGGGAATATTGTACATAACCCGGTACAATGCCAGCATAATAGGAAGCTGGATCAAAAGGGGCAGACACCCGCCGGTCATAGACGTGCCGTACTTTTCGTATACTGCCTTTGTCTCCACATTCATCCGCATCATGGAGTCGTTATCATTCTTACCTTTATACTTCTTCTGAATAGCCTGTAATTCCGGCTGCATAACAGTCATAAGCTTGCTGGACTTCTGCTGCTTTAAGGTAAGAGGCAGCATAAGAAGTTTCATGACTATGGTAAACAGAATGATGCACAGGCCGATATTCATCACTCCAAATGTACTGGTAAACCGGAACAACGCCTCCATGATCCATCCCAGGATCTGGGCAATTGGCCCTAAAATACCGCCTGCTTTTGTCAGAACTAAAAAATCCAATGAATTACCTCCTCATCACTACGGAACTGGGTCATAACCGCCTTCTGCCCACGGATGACACCTCAGTATCCTCCTGATGGACAACCATAAACCTTTCACCACGCCGTACTTTCTAAGTGCCTCAATGGCGTATTGAGAACACGTAGGCGTGTAAATACAGTGATATCTTACCTTTAAGGGCGATAAAAAAATCTGATATCCCCGAATACACCATATCAAAAGTTTTCTTATCAATCTTATCACTTCGATTCTTTCATAATGTTATGCAGTCCGCACAAGTGCCTGTATGCACTCTCTATTTTTTTGTAATCCGAATCCTTAGCCGCCGCCCTGGCGACCACAATGATGTCTAGTCCAGAATCCATATGCTCTCTGTTCAAACGAAAACTCTCTCTTATCAAACGGGTCACGCGATGTCTCACCACGCTGTTACCCACCTTTTTGCTGACCGAGATCCCGATGCGCGTCTCCTTTCCGTCTGTGGGATACACATACATAACAAGCAGCCTGTTGGCATAGGATGTTCCATTCTTATAAACGATCTGAAAATCACTGTTCTTTTTAATAGAAGGAAATCTCTTCATAAACATCCCCCTGCCTGCAAACTTTTGATCAAATGTCAGAGCCGCAACTCCCCGGACTCTTCTGGATCTTGCGGTTTCTAAAGGGTTTACCTAAAATTTAACAATCAATTTACAGAAAAGAAAAGGCCACAATCTCTTGCGGCCTGACTGCTTAAGCAGATAATCTTGCTCTTCCCTTTGCTCTTCTGGCAGCTAACACTTTTCTTCCGCCCGGAGTACTCATTCTGGCTCTGAAACCATGAACTTTAGCTCTCTGTCTCTTCTTCGGCTGAAACGTCATCTTCATATAGCAGCACCTCCTCTTTATCCAATCTTACTGGGACGGCTTTAATAATACCGCCCCAACTTATTTACATAAGCATATTAGGACTATTCAAAAAAACATCATTTCAATTATAAAGAAGGAATCCCTCAAAGTCAAGCACTTTTCACCAAATATGGAACCGTGTGAATCAATATTTTTCCCACCACAGCCACCAAAATCCCCGCAGCCACAGCTTCCGGAATTCCGGCCCCTGTAATCGTCACCATGATCAGCCCCCAGACCGCGTCCATAGCCACACTCCTGGCCTGGGCATACTCCCCTGCCAAAAGCACATAGATACTTCCCATAACAAACACCGTATTCACCATAGACCCGACAAATCCCGTGATCGGAAGAGCCGCCACAGCCGGAACCTTCCATTTCTTCATAAGAATCCAAAACCACCCTGAAATAACTCCGATCATAACCCTGCATCCCACAGAGATCCACAAGGCCTTCATAGCCCCCGCGATCCCCGTCATGCTCATAAAGGGCGAGAACGCAAAGGACAAAAGGGTGGGCGCCATGGTATTGCTGATCAGGGAGCACACGCCAAAAACCGCCCCCAAAATAGCCCCCGCCCCAGGCCCTAAAAGGATAGCCCCCAGGATCACCGGAATGTGTACTGTTGTTGCCTTAATGACCGGAAGCTGGATCATACCCAGAGGCGTATTCGCCAACAGTATGACAATAGCCGCCATAAGTGCAACACTGGTCAGATAACGAGTGTCTCTTTTCTTTGTCTTCATTTTTCCTTCCTCCTGCTACTGTTCTTTTTCAAGATACAATGCGTTGATAGTTACCGCCAGCCCAAAAAGTGGGATCAATCTTGGTTGACATGAAAATTATAATAGAAGTCCGGCATATACGTCAACTTTATTTTTTTCCAAATTATCCAGTCAAGGTTGTGTGGTACACTTGCTGTTTAAGGGATATCTACAATGGTGTCTTATTGAGTGAGTAAAGTCGGATTTTGTTGTAAGCTGGCCAATATCTGCTCACTTAAGGGAATTCCGATATGGGGACGTGGTCTCAACTTTGTATCGGAAAGATAAGTGATCAAAGTTCAAACATCTCTCCTTCTGTGCCTGGCACCGCGACATCCCTCGCCCCTATTGCTCACTAAACAATATTTCCCCCACATTTCCACTTCCTAATCCCCCACTTATCCACAAAATGTTGATAACTTGTGGATAACTCTCTGGATTTTTCTGTATTTCTTCACATCATCCCCCATTTTTTCCTGATTTTCCCTATCCCTCCCCCCTGTTTATAACCCTGCTTGTCCTTTTCCCCACAATGTGGATAAACCTGCCTGTCCACCGCTTTTACACAGGACTTACACACATATTTTCCAACTTATCCACATTATTTTCCTATTTTCATTGAAAAAAATCCCTTCCTATTGTAAAATAGGGTTAGATTGGGCAAATGCGCGGTTTTGCCTTTATTACACGATAGGAGACAAATTATGCTGGAACAACTACAACAACAATGGGATGATATCCTGCTTCATTTAAAAGAGGAACACGAACTTTTGGATGTTTCCTATAAAACATGGCTGCTGCCCCTGAAAGTATATTCTGTGGAAGGGACCACAGTAGGCATCATGGCCCCTGATGCCAGCTTTGTCACCTATATCCGCAAAAAATACGGGCTTCTTCTTCAAGTGACCATCGAGGAAGTGACCGGGTTTGCCTGCACCGTGGAGTTTTTCACCGAGGATTCCGTAAAGGACAAGTCGAAAAATGAAAAACATCTGATTCAGACCACTGCCTCAGATGTAAGCCAGACTGCCATTCAGAGCGCCAACTTAAACCCCAGGTATACCTTTGACACCTTCGTGGTAGGCGCCAACAACAACCTGGCCCACGCGGCCGCCCTGGCAGTAGCCGAATCCCCAGGGGAAGTGTACAATCCCCTGTTCATCTACGGCGGCGTTGGACTGGGCAAGACCCACCTGATGCACTCCATTGCCCACTTCATCTTAAAAAACAACAAAGATGCCAAAGTTTTATACGTTTCCTCCGAGAAATTCACCAATGAGCTGATTGACGCGATCCGTAATAAAAACAACATCACCACCACGGAATTCAGGGAAAAGTACCGCAATAACGACGCCCTGCTTATCGACGATATTCAGTTCATCATAGGAAAAGAAAGTACTCAGGAAGAATTTTTCCACACCTTCAATACGTTATATGAATCGAAAAAGCAGATTATCATATCTTCCGATAAACCGCCAAAAGACATTGAGACACTAGAAGAACGGCTTCGGTCCCGCTTTGAGTGGGGTCTGACCGTTGACATCCAGTCTCCGGACTATGAGACCAGAATGGCGATCCTGCGAAAAAAAGAGGACTTAGAGGGGTATAATATTGACAATGAAGTCATCAAATACATTGCCACCAACATCAAGTCCAACATTCGGGAACTAGAGGGAGCCCTGACAAAGATCGTGGCTCTGTCAAAATTAGACCACAACAAGGAGATCACCATCGCGTTGGCTGAGGAAGCCTTAAAGGACATCATCTCCCCAAATGCCGGGCGTAAGATCACGGCGGACACCATCATCCAGGTAGTGGCAGACCATTTCGGCCTGACCCCCCTTGATATAGCCTCCCAGAAGCGGAGCAAAAACATCGCCTATCCCCGGCAGATCTGCATGTATCTCTGTCAGGAGATCACAGGAACTCCCCTGCAGGAGATCGGTCGGCTCCTTGGCGGAAGAGACCACACCACCATCATCCACGGCAGGGATAAGATTGCTTCTGACCTTAAGACTAACGAGACAACTGCCAACACCATTGAGATATTAAAGAAGAAACTTAACCCACAATAAGCTGTGGAGAACCTGTTGAACTTTTGTGGATAACCCTCTGAGATTTTTTGTGATGATCCCCATTGTGGATAAGCATTCTGAACTTGAGAAAAAAACTGAACCTTTTCCACATGGTTCTGAACACCACTTTTTCCCATATTTCAGAATGATTTCCAGGTTTTACACAAATTCACAGCCCCTACTACGATTGCTACGAAAAAGAACTATTTCTTTCGTTCTATATAAGACCATGAACCAGCAAAGGAGTTATCAACATTTATGAAGCTGACATTTAAAAAAGATGATCTACTGAGCGGTATCAACATTGTACTGAAAGCTGTTTCCTCCAAAACTACCATGCCTATATTAGAGTGTATTCTTATAGACGCCAGCGCAGACCAGATCAAACTAACCGGCAACGACATGGAACTTGGCATTGAGACAGTGGTGGAAGGAACCATTGAAGAAAAGGGCAAAGTCGCCCTGGAAGCAAAGCTTTTCTCCGAAATCATCCGGAAGCTGTCAGGAGGGGAAGCTCCTGTCACTATTGATGTCAACGACAACTACACCACCACCATTACCTGCGAATCCTCTGTCTTCCATATTCAGGGCAAAGACGGTGAGGAATTTTCTTACCTCCCATATATAGAGAAAGACCACCACATCGGCCTTTCCCAGTTTACTTTAAAAGAGGTGATCCGCCAGACTTTGTTTTCCATCTCTGTCAATGACAGCAACAAGATGATGACCGGGGAGTTATTCCAGGTGACAGGAAACCAGTTAAAGGTGGTCTCCCTTGACGGACACAGGATGTCCATACGAAAAATTACCTTAAAAGACACTTACGATGATATAAAGGTCATTGTTCCTGGCAAGACTCTCAATGAGATCAGCAAGATCTTAAACGGGGACAATGAGAGCGAAATATTGATCTATTTCAGCAAAAACCATATTTTGTTTGAGTTTGATTCCACAGTGGTAGTCTCCCGGTTGATCGAGGGAGAATATTTCCGCATTGAGCAGATGCTGTCCAGTGATTATGAGACTAAAGTTTCTATCAACAAGAGAGATTTTCTGGATAATATCGACAGAGCGACGATTTTTGTCAGAGAAAATGATAAAAAGCCAATTATTCTGAATATTATAGAAAATACCATGGAATTAAAGATGAATTCCAGTTTCGGATCCATGAATTCTGAAGTTCCCATCCATAAGGCGGGAAAAGATATTATGATCGGGTTTAATCCCAAGTTTTTGATGGACGCATTGAGGATCATTGATGATGAAGAGGTGGATCTGTATATGATGAACCCGAAGTCGCCCTGTTTTATTAAAGATTCAGATGAGAATTATATTTATTTAATCTTGCCGGTGAATTTTAATGCGGCGACCATTTAAGGGATGATGGGAAAGGATACCTATGGAAGTTGTAAAGTTGAGAGACGAGTATATTAAGCTGAGTCAGGCCTTAAAGGCTGCTGGCCTGGCAGATTCTGGAGTGGATGCCAAGTATGCCATTTTGGACGGGGAAGTGAAGGTCAACGGACAGGTAGAATACCAGAGAGGGAAGAAGCTACGGGCCGGGGATGAGGTTACTTTTTATGGGGAAACCATAAGGATTGAAGCAGGAACATGATTATTGAATCCATAGAACTGAAAAATTACAGAAATTATGAGGAACTACATATGGATTTCAGCCCCGGGACCAATATCCTCTATGGGGATAACGCCCAGGGAAAGACCAATGTGCTGGAGGCTGTGTATGTGTGCAGCACCACCAAGTCCCATAGGGGGAGCAAGGATAAAGAGATGATCCGGTTTGACCAGGAAGAGTCACACATCAAGATGTGTGTGAGAAAACTGGATGTTCCATACCGGATTGATATGCATTTAAAGAAAAATAAGGCCAAAGGAATCGCTATTAACGGCATTCCCATCCGAAAGGCCAGTGAACTGTTTGGGATTGTCAATGTGGTATTTTTCTCCCCGGAAGATCTGAATATCATAAAAAACGGGCCTGACCAGAGGCGGCGGTTTATGGATTTAGAGTTATGTCAACTGGATAAACTGTATGTCCATGCTCTGGTACAGTACAACCGGGTGCTGCTCCAGAGAAATAAACTTTTAAAAGAGCTGAACTTTCACCCGGAATACGAGGAGACTCTGGATGTGTGGGATATGCAGTTGATCCAGTACGGCAAAGAGATGATCCGGTGCAGGGAAGAGTTTGTGGGAAAGCTTGACCATATGGTGAGGAAGACCCACAGCCAGATATCCGGGGGCAGGGAAGAACTTGTCCTCTCCTACGAGCCCAATGTGACTGTAGAACGGTTTGAGGAAAAGCTTGCTCTTGGAAGAGATACAGATGTAAAGATGAGGACCACCACCACAGGTCCACACAGGGACGATATCAGTTTCCTGGTAGACTATATAGACATCCGCAGATTCGGCTCTCAGGGACAGCAGAGGACAGCAGCCCTCTCTCTGAAGCTATCGGAGATTGAACTGGTGAAAGAGCTGGTGCGGGACTATCCGGTGCTTCTTTTAGACGACGTCCTCTCCGAGCTGGACGGCGGGCGTCAGGAACAGCTCCTTGCAGGCATAAAAGAGATTCAGACTATGATCACCTGCACAGGGGTGGAGGACTTTGTAAACCACCGTTTTCCCATAGACAGGATCTATAAAGTGGTAAACGGTGCCGTGACAGCGGAAAATTAAACGTAAATTTCAGGAGATTAGGAGAATACAAATATGGGAATGATCGGATGTTACATCCGCATGGATGATGAGAATGTAAAAGAGTTCCAAAACGGAGCCGAACTTGATAGTTTCGGCAATAACGACAATATGCTGGACATTGATAAATCCTGGCATGCCATTCACTTTGTCCTCTCAGGCGAAGTGTGGGGGTTTGACGAGGACGATCCTTTAAGCCAGGTCGTCCTTGGCGGCGCTCCTGTCAATGACGACGACATGGGATACGGTCCTGCCAGGCTCCTTGAAAAAGACCTGGTAAAAAAAGCAGCAGACGCCTTGGAGTCCTGGGACCAAAAGGCGTTTCAGGACGGATTTTCCATGGACGACATGGTTGAAAATGAAATATATCCTGTGATGATCGATGAGAGTGAAGAGGAGTTTTTTGAGTATGTCTGGTCCTATTTCCAAGAGGTGAAAAAATTTTTCCGTCAGGCCGCGGACTGTGGGCAGAATATTATCAGCTTTATCTATTAAAAGGAGGTACTTAAGTGGGTACAGAGTACGGAGCAGAACAGATCCAGATCTTAGAAGGACTGGAAGCAGTAAGGAAACGGCCTGGAATGTATATAGGCAGCACCTCTGCCAGAGGACTTCATCATCTTGTATATGAAATCGTGGACAATTCCGTAGATGAGGCGTTGGCCGGATTCTGTACGGACATTGATGTGCAGATCAACGAGGACAATTCCGTCACGGTCATTGACAATGGCCGTGGAATCCCTGTAGACATACAGAAAAAGGCCGGACTTCCCGCCGTGGAGGTGGTATTCACCGTGCTCCACGCCGGCGGCAAATTCGGAGGCGGGGGATACAAAGTATCCGGCGGACTCCACGGTGTAGGCGCGTCCGTGGTAAACGCCCTGTCAGAATGGCTGGAAGTCAACATCTACAAAGACGGACAGATCTACCACCAGAGATACGAGAGAGGAAAAGTGGCATGCCCATTGACTGTCACCGGCTCCTGTAGTCCGGATAAGCACGGCACGGAGGTATGCTTCCTTCCCGACAAAGAGATCTTCGAGGAGACGGTCTACGACTATGAGACTCTGAGGATACGCCTTCAGGAGACAGCATTTCTGACAAAAGCGTTAAAGATCACCCTGCGGGACGACAGGGAAGAAAAGAAAGAAAAAGTGTTTCACTACGAAGGCGGCATCAAAGAATTTGTCACCTACTTAAATAAGGGCAAAATCCCCCTGTACGACCAGGTGATCTACTGCGAGGGAACCCGGGACAAAGTGTATGTGGAAGTATCCATGCAGCACAACGACTCCTACACCGAGAATATTTACACCTTTGTCAACAACATCAACACCCCGGAAGGCGGAACCCATCTCACCGGATTCAAAAACGCCCTGACAAAAACCTTCAACGACTATGCCAGGAAAAATAAACTGTTAAAAGACAGCGAGCCGTCCCTAAGCGGCGAAGATATCAGAGAAGGACTTACCTCCATTATCAGCGTCAAAATAGAGGAGCCCCAGTTTGAGGGACAGACCAAACAGAAACTGGGCAACAGCGAGGCCAGACTGGCGGTAGACTCCATTGTCAGCGAACAGCTGACTTACTTTTTGGAGCAAAACCCGTCAGTGGCCAAGGCCATGTGCGAGAAATCTATTCTGGCCCAGAGAGCCAGGGCGGCAGCCAGAAAAGCCAGGGACTTAACCAGAAGAAAAACAGCTCTGGAAGGCATGGCCCTTCCCGGAAAGCTGGCCGACTGTTCCAACAAAGACCCGGAAAAATGCGAGATCTACATTGTAGAGGGAGACTCTGCCGGAGGTTCCGCCAAGACCGCCCGGTCCAGGGACACCCAGGCCATTCTTCCCCTGCGTGGAAAAATTCTCAATGTGGAGAAGGCAAGGCTTGACAAGATCTACGGCAACGCGGAGATAAAAGCCATGATAACCGCGTTCGGAACCGGCATCCACGAAGACTTTGACATCACAAAGCTGCGCTACAACAAGATCATCATCATGACCGATGCCGACGTGGACGGCGCCCACATCAGCACCCTGCTTCTTACATTTTTATATCGGTTCATGCCGGAGCTGATCAGACAGGGTCATGTGTACCTGGCCCAGCCGCCTCTGTACAAAATAGAAAAAAACAAAAAAGTATGGTATGCCTACAGCGATCCGGAGTTAAACTCCATCCTGAAAGAAATCGGAAGAGACAACAACAATAAGATTCAGAGATACAAAGGACTGGGGGAGATGGACGCGGAGCAGCTATGGGAGACCACCATGGACCCAGAGCGGCGCATCCTCCTTCGGGTCAATATGGATGACGACGTTGCCTCCGAGCTGGACATTACTTTTACCACCCTTATGGGCGACCAGGTAGAGCCCAGACGTGAATTTATCGAAGCCAACGCCAAGCGCGTCCAGAATCTGGATATTTAAGACGGGAGGAAACTATGGAACCAAATGTATTTGACAAAATTCATGACATAGACTTAAAAAAGACCATGGAGGAGTCCTACATTGACTACGCCATGAGCGTAATCGCCTCCCGCGCCCTGCCGGATGTAAGGGACGGCCTAAAGCCGGTACAGAGAAGAGTTCTTTACTCCATGGTAGAGTTAAACAACGGCCCAGACAAGCCCCACAGAAAATGTGCCCGTATTGTCGGCGATACCATGGGTAAATACCACCCCCACGGCGACAGCTCCATCTATGGAGCCCTTGTAAACATGGCCCAGGAGTGGTCCACCCGCTACCCCCTTGTAGACGGTCACGGCAATTTCGGTTCCGTGGACGGCGACGGCGCTGCAGCCATGCGGTATACCGAAGCCAGGCTCAGCAAGATATCCATGGAACTTCTATCCGACATCGGCAAAGACACCGTGGACTTTGTGCCAAACTTTGACGAGACGGAAAAAGAGCCGACGGTTCTCCCGTCCCGCTACCCCAACCTTCTGGTAAATGGTACCTCCGGCATCGCCGTAGGCATGGCCACCAACATACCGCCCCACAACCTGCGGGAAGTCATTGCCGCCGTGGTAAAGATCATCGACAATCAGGTAAACGAGGAGCGGGAAACCTCCATTGAAGAGGTCATGGAGATCGTAAAAGGTCCGGATTTCCCCACAGGAGCCACCATCCTTGGAAAGCGGGGAATCGAGGAAGCCTACCGAACCGGAAGAGGAAAGATAAGAGTTCGGGCCGTGTCGGACATTGAGACCATGGCCAACGGCAAAAGCAAGATCGTGGTCACGGAGATTCCCTTTCTGGTAAACAAGGCCCGTCTCATCGAAAAGATCGCCGAGCTGGTAAAAGATAAAAAAGTAGATGGCATCACTGATCTGCGGGACGAGTCTGACCGGGAAGGTATGCGCATCGTCATGGAGATCCGCCGAGACGCCAACGCAAATGTCATCCTCAATCAGCTCTACAAACACACCCAGATGCAGGACACCTTTGGAGTCAACATGCTGTCTCTGGTAAATAATCAGCCAAAAGTCCTGAACCTTCTCCAGATGCTAAGCTACTACTTAGAGCACCAGAAAGAGGTAGTCACCAGAAGGACAAAATACGACTTAAACAAGGCCGAAGAGCGGGCCCACATCTTGGAAGGCCTGCTTATAGCCCTTGACAATATCGACGAGGTAATCCGTATCATTCGAGGCTCTCAGAATGTCCAGACAGCCAAGCAGCAGTTGATGGAGCGGTTCGGGTTAAGTGACGCCCAGTCCCAGGCAATTGTGGACATGCGGCTTCGGGCCCTTACAGGTCTGGAGAGAAGCAGGCTGGAGGCAGAGTACAAAGAGCTGGAGGCAAAGATTGAGCAGTTGAAAGCGATTTTGGCAGACGAGAAAAAGCTGTTGGGCGTTATCCGGGAGGAAATCCAGATCATCTCCGACAAATACGGCGACGACAGAAAGACCTCCATTGGATTCGACGAATTTGACATGTCCATGGAAGACCTGATTCCCAACGATGACACTGTGGTGGCCATGACCCGCTTAGGCTACATCAAGCGTATGTCCCCGGACAATTTCAAGAGTCAGAACCGGGGCGGCAAAGGCATCAAGGGAATGCAGACCATAGACGAAGACTACATTGAAGACCTGATTATGACAAAGAATCACAACAACATCATGTTCTTTACCAACACAGGCCGGGTCTACAGGCTGAAAGCCTACGCCATCCCCGAGGCAGGAAGAACCGCCAGAGGCACAGCCATTGTAAACCTTCTCCAGATGATGCCCGGAGAAAAGATCACCTCCATCGTGTCCATGAAAGAATTTAATGACGACCATTACCTCTTCATGGCCACCAAGTACGGCATGGCCAAAAAGACCCCCATGGGCGAGTACTCCAATGTGCGGAAAAACGGCCTTCAGGCCATTGTCCTCAAGGAGGGCGACGAGCTTATAGAGGTAAAAGCCACCGACGACACCAGAGATATTTTCATGGTCACCAGGAAAGGCCAGTGCATCCGTTTCCACGAATCAGATGTGAGAGTCACAGGACGTGTGTCTATGGGCGTCATTGGCATGAAACTGGATGAGGACGACGAAGTCATAGGCATGCAGATGGATTCCCAGGGAGAGACCCTTTTAGTGGTGTCTGCCAACGGAATCGGCAAGCGGACCGACATCAGCGAGTTCCCGGTTCAAAGGCGAAGCGGAAAAGGAATCCGGTGCTATAAGATCGTGGAGAAAACCGGAGATTTGGTAGGCGCCAAGCTGGTTCACGAAGACCACGATATCATGATGATCACCAATGAAGGGATCATTATCCGAATCAGCGTAAAAGATATCTCCGTCCTTGGCCGCAATACGTCCGGAGTAAAACTGATGAATATTGACACAGATACCAACACCTATATCGCAAGTATTGCCAAAGTCAGGGATGACGGAAATAAGGATGGGAATGAGTCCGAAGAAAAGGAAGATGAAGCTTCAGAAGAAGGAAACGAAGAAAATGGCGGCAGTGAAGAATAACGAAACTGCCAGGCAATAACATAAAGACGGCTGCCGGGGGAGCGGGATGGCAGCCGTCTTTATGAACTTACTCCAAATTCAACCTCCGCGAAAGAATATAATTCGCAACCAAAAAGCACCCCACCGCAGTAATCAGCGAAAACAGCGTTGTATAAATCATATACCCGCTATAAGAAAATTCCGTATACCCCAAATAAATCCCCCTGTTCCCCGCAACCACCAGAACAATGGTGTTGAGAATCTGCGTAAGCACGTGCATCCCAATATAAGCCAAAATAGCCCCCAGAATCCGGTGTTCCTTCCAAAGCTGGCCAACAGCAATACAGGCAAAGAACATCAAAGGTTCCTGAAACAAACCGATCAACCCGTTAAGCCCTGTAAAAAACGTATAGCTCTCAATCCTGGAATTTATGTTCCTCAAAAAGTGTTCTATCATATGCATAAACGGAAAATCCCGCATATGTCCTGTAAACAAAAGAACAACCGATAAACCTACAATCACATTCACCAGAATATGCCAAAACGCCGAAATCAAAGTTTTCGACCATATAAGGCTGCTGGTTTTCACCGGAAGGGTGTGGGTCAGATATCCATGATCGCTGACCATGGTTTTATAAAAATCATAAACGATAAACACAGAAGTCATCAGATAACAGGCAATAAAATAAATCGCAAAAATAATCATGTAAAAAACGGAGAAGACAACGATCCCGTTAAACCATCCACTGTCAAAAGACTGCCGGCTCTGGGACAGAATAATCTCAAACAAAATCTTCCCTACAGCAGCCGCAACGCCGTAGCCGCACAAAAGAGGAACAAAAAACCGGCAGGTAGCATAAAAATCCTTCTTTAACAATTTCCCTAACATTGAAACACCTCCCTGAACAATTCATCAACAGACTTCCCATACTGCTCCCGAATACCGTCAACCGAAGACTGCAAAGTAACAACCCCGTTCTTCAAGAAAATAATCTGGTCCAGAACCTGCTCCACATCCGCAATCAGGTGAGTGGAAATCAAGATCGAGCCGTTTTCATTATAATTGGTCAAAATTGTCTGCAAAATATAATCCCTTGCCGCCGGGTCCACCCCGCCGATAGGCTCATCCAGCAGATAAAGGTCTGCGTTTCGGCTCATGACCAGAATTAGCTGAACCTTCTCCCTGGTCCCTTTGGAAAGAGTCTTAAGCTTCTGTGTGGGATTAATATTCAGCCGCTTTAACATCTCATAAGCCTTATTCCGGTCAAAATTATCATAAAAATCATGAAACAGGTCAATAATCTGAGAAACCTTCATCCATTGGCTGAGATAATTCTTATCCGGCAGATAAGAGATCCTTGCCTTGGACTCAGGCCCCACAGGCCCGCCGCAGACAGTCAAACTTCCTGACGACGGAACCAAAAGACCGCAGGCCAGCTTGATAAGCGTGGTCTTACCGCTTCCGTTAGGACCCAGCAGCCCGATAATATGTCCCGGCTCAATGGTCAGGGAAACATCACTCAGCGCATACATGGAACCAAACTGCTTTGTCACATGAGAATACTCCAAAATGGTACTCATACTCTACCTCCTGTGTTATAATAAATCTCTAAAAAGTTTTAATCATGAGAAATGATCTTGTGGATAAGCTCAATAATCTCCTCCGCCTTATACCCAAGCTGTTCCATCTCACGAAAGAACGTAAGAATCTTCTCCTGTCCAATAGACTCTTTCATCTGTTTAATCAACTCCTCATCCTCTGTCACAAATCTCCCGGAAGTTCTCTGGCTGTAAATCAGCCCGCTTCGCTCCAACTCTGTCAGCGCCCTCTGCATGGTATTGGGGTTCACCGACGATTCCGACGCCAGATCCCGCACAGAAGGAAGCTTGCTCCCCGCCGGATACTGTCCCGATATAATAAGTAATCGAATCCGTTCCAGCAATTGTGTGTAGATGGGCCTTCCGCTGTCAAACTGCCATGCCATAAAAGACCTCCTTTATACTATTGTATTAATTACCTAATACAAATATACAATAGAAAAAATCAACTGTCAAGCCCTGTTCACAGAAATTTTCACTTGATTTCAACTTTTAAATCACGTATGATAAAATACGATAATCATTCTGTGAAAATCATGACAGGAGGGTACAGGTTTGAGAACCATAACCACACAGGAAATAACAGAAAATATTAAAGAAATGTGTATAGAAGCAAACCATACATTATCCCCGGATATGAAAGCCGTATTTCAAGCTGCCGTCCAAAAGGAGGAATCTCCCTTAGGAAAAAAAATTTTAAATCAGCTTGAGGAAAATCTGACTATTGCAGGGCAGGACATGATTCCCATTTGTCAGGACACGGGGATGGCCGTGGTATTTTTGAGCGTGGGACAGGACGTTCATATTGAGGGCGGTTCCCTTAAAGACGCAGTGAATCAGGGAGTCAGGGAAGGGTACACAGCAGGGTATCTGAGAAAATCCGTTGTGTCAGACCCAATTGAGCGGGTCAACACAAAAGACAACACCCCCGCAATCATTCACTATGAAATCACAGACGGGGACAGGATTCACATCACCGTGGCCCCAAAAGGCTTTGGAAGTGAAAATATGAGCCGGGTATTTATGTTAAAACCGGCAGACGGAATCGAGGGGGTAAAAGAAGCCATTCTGACCGCTGTAAAAGATGCCGGCCCCAACGCCTGTCCGCCTATGGTAGTGGGCGTGGGAATCGGAGGAACCTTTGAAAAATGTGCTCTCATGGCAAAACACGCCCTTACCAGAAACTTAGAGCAGCCGTCTCCCATTCCCTATGTAAGACAGATGGAACAGGAAATGTTAAAAAAGATAAATGATCTGGGAATCGGCCCGGGAGGTTTAGGCGGAACCGTAACTGCCCTGGCAGTGAACATCGAAACCTATGCCACACACATCGCAGGCCTGCCGGTGGCAGTGAATATCTGCTGTCACGTCAACCGCCACGTACACCGGGTTATTTAAACAGAGAGGAGGACACTATGGAGCGAGAGATACAGGCGCCGGTCACCAGGGAAGAAGCCAGACAATTAAAAGCAGGGGACTACGTCTACATAACTGGCACCATCTACACAGCCAGGGACGCAGCCCACAAGCGGATGCAGGAAACCCTTGACCGGGGAGAAGAACTTCCGTTTTCCATAAAAGGAAACGTGATCTACTACATGGGACCCTCTCCGGCCAGAGAGAACCGCCCCATCGGGTCAGCCGGCCCCACCACTGCCAGCCGTATGGACCGCTACACGCCGGCCCTCCTTGACCTTGGCCTTGGAGCCATGATCGGAAAAGGAAAGCGCAGCCAGGCAGTAATTGACGCTATTGTGCGCAATGAAGCCGTGTACTTTGCCGCCATAGGAGGCGCAGGAGCGCTCCTGTCCAAATGCATAGTATCAAGTGAAGTAATCGCGTACGAAGATTTGGGTACAGAGGCCATCCGCCGCCTGGAGGTAGAAAATCTTCCCGTAGTAGTAGTAATTGACTCACAGGGGAATAATTTATACGAGACAGCAGTATTACAATACAGAAAATAAACACAGGTATAGGGAAAAACCTGTGCCAGGGGGAAGCAGATGAAGAGAATCCTTTTAATGGTCATAACCAATATTATCCACGTGCCATGGTGGTTTTACAAAATAGACAAGATGGGAAAAAATCCGAACCAGTACAGCGAGGAAGAAAGATACCATTATCTCAGAAAACGTCTCAGGCGGATTAACCGGAGAGGGCGTGTAAAAGTGGTGGCTGTGGGAGTTGATAATCTCCCTAAGACCAACGGATTTATACTATTTCCAAACCACCAGGGCCTTTTCGATATGCTGGCTATCATAGAAAGCTGTCCAAGGCCCCTGGGAGTGGTCATAAAAAAAGAGGCGACCGAGTGGATCCTGGTAAAACAGGTAGTTCGTCTCCTGGAAGGCATTCCCATGGACCGGTCCGATATCCGCTCCTCCATGGATATCATCAAAGAGATGGCCTCCCAGGTAAAGAAGGGAAGAAATTTTGTAATCTTCCCCGAAGGCACCAGAAGCCGCAAAGGCAATGAGATCCTTGACTTTAAGGCCGGAACCTTCAAGAGCGCTGTCAAAGCAGGATGCCCGATCATTCCTGTGGCGCTGATAAACAGCTTCCGTCCCTTTGATATTTCTTCTATAAAGAAAGAACGGGTTCAGGTACATTTCCTGAAAGCCATTTATCCGGAACAATATATGGGGTTAAAAACCGTGGAAATAGCAGATCTTGTGCATAACAAAATCCAGGAAGAAATAAATAAATATATCTGAAAAATTCTGTAAAAAACGGCTTGACAAGATATAGAAGTTCTTGTATAATTGCAAATGCGTCTGAAACAAAGCTTGTTTGAACGGCGCAGGTTGGAAGGAAAAGTTATAAAAATACGGAGAAATACTCAAGTGGCCGAAGAGGCGCCCCTGCTAAGGGTGTAGGTCGGGCAACCGGCGCGAGGGTTCAAATCCCTCTTTCTCCGCTCTTTTCCAACTAACACAGCGGCTTGAAAAAAGTCGAAAAAAATAAAAAAAGTTGTTGACAAAGCAGAAACGATATGATATAGTAAATGAGTTGCTGCTG